>CAIXGR010000022.1 GCA_903919075.1 uncultured Bacteroidota bacterium
AAGCCCATACCGGTATCAACGTGTTGCGCAGGTAGTTTTTCCAACGAGCCATCGGCTTTGCGGTTAAACTCCATAAAGACGTTATTCCAAATTTCAATTACCTGCGGGTGGCTGGCGTTTACCAGTTCTTTACCTGTCTGCAGCTTAATTTCTTCTTCGCTGCGCAAATCAACGTGTATTTCAGAGCATGGGCCGCATGGGCCGGTATCGCCCATTTCCCAAAAGTTATCTTTTTTGTTTCCCCTTAGTATGCGGCTTTCATCAATATGCTGTTTCCAGTAATCGTAACTCTCTTTATCAAAAGCCAGCTTCTCCTTCTCATCGCCTTCAAATACAGTTACGTATAACCGGTCTTTGGGTAGCTTATACACTTCGGTTAGCAGTTCCCAACTCCAGGCAATGGCTTCTTTTTTAAATTAGTCGCCAAAACTCCAGTTGCCCAGCATTTCGAACATGGTATGGTGGTATGTGTCCACCCCCACTTCTTCCAAATCGTTGTGCTTACCACTTACGCGCAAGCACTTTTGTGTATCGGCAATGCGCGGGTATTTAATAGGCTGGTTGCCCAGAAAAATATCTTTAAACGGCGCCATACCGCTGTTAATAAACATCAAAGTAGGGTCGTTTTTAACCACAATTGGGGCCGAAGGCACAATTTTATGCCCTTTACTTTCAAAAAAATCTAAAAAGGCTTTACGAATTTCTGACGATGTCATTATTTCAAAAAAATTAACTTTGGGTTTATAAATCTATTGTTTTGCCTGCAAAATAAGCGTCGCTAAAATAATAGAATTAATGAGAGATTGCCACGTCATACAGGCAGGCATTTCTTACTATAAAAACAGGCATGGCTTTAAAACGCAAAGAAAAATACATCTTCAACACCCACACTTTAAGCTACGAAAAGGCTGTGGTGGGTTGGGGTACCCGTATTTTTAGGGTTTTTGGCTTTATTATTTCTACACTTATCTTTTCTCTTGTTATCTCTACTATTTATTACAAGTTCTTCGATTCGCCGAAAGAGAAAATACTAAAGGCGGAGTTAAGTGAAATGAAAGACCAATATTATGTCTTGGGTCAGGATGTAGATAAGCTGTCATCGGTTTTGGGCGATTTGCATTACCGAGATGGAAATATTTACCGGGTAATGTTTGAAGCCGACCCTATTTCCGATGATGAATGGCAGGCGGGCTCAGGTGGTGTTAATAAATACCGGTTTTTAGAAAAATACGATAATGGCGATTTAATAAAAGATATTGCCGTAAAGGTTGATAAGCTGAAAAAGCAAATGGTAATTCAATCTAAATCGTACGATCAGATTGCTGACATGGTGAAAAACCAAACTAAAATGTTGGCTTCTATCCCATCTATTCAACCGGTGCCGAATAAAAAGTTAGAGCACATGGCATCGGGTTATGGCTACCGGATAGACCCTATCTATAAAATTACCGAGTTTCATAAGGGAATGGACTTTACGGCACCCATTGGCACCGAGGTACACGTAACCGGTGATGGTGTTGTTGAAACGGTGAACTATTCGTTTGAAGGTTATGGTAATGAAATAGTAGTAAACCACGGCTATGGATATAGAACCCGCTATGCCCACCTTTCAAAATTTAATGTAAAACCCGGGCAAAAAGTTGTGCGCGGTGATGTGATAGGAAGAATAGGTAGTACCGGAAAATCAACCGGCCCACACTTGCATTATGAAGTAATGAAAAACGGAAACGTACTTAACCCGGTTTACTTTTATTACAACGACTTAAAGGATGCTGAGTTTGAAAAGATGGTTGAGTTATCGAAGAACCCGGGACAGACGATGGATTAATCTAATTCGGAATTGAAGGTGGAAAAATTAATACCTGAATTTGCAAAGAATTATATACTTTTCGCTTAGAATTACACAATGCCATATAAGGAGAAAGAAATAGAGAAATTATACTACACCATTGGCGAGGTGGCCGAGATGCTGGATGTAAATGCATCGCTATTACGCTATTGGGAGAAAGAGTTTGATATTTTAAAGCCTAAAAAGAACGTAAAAGGCGACAGGTTTTTTACTAAAGATGATATTGAAAAAATAAAGCTTATCTACCACCTGGTAAAAGAAAAGGGCTATACGCTTGATGGCGCAAAATCAAGGTTAAAAACTGAATCTGTGTCTACCGAAAAGAAACTCCAGATTATTGAGAAGCTGAAAAAAATACGCGGCTTTATGGAGGAGTTAAAAGGGCAGCTGCACTAAATCTCTGCTTTTCACACAGTTATCATATTGTATTTCCCTCATTACTTTGTTATTTACTAACATCCCTTCACATACAGTTGTGTGAACTTCTGCTTATCTTTGCGCACTTAAATTTATGAGCAAGAAGGGTAAAGTTTTGGTGGCTATGAGTGGCGGTATTGATTCCACCGTCAGCGCAGTTATGCTGCACGAGCAGGGCTATGAGGTTATTGGTATTACCATGAAAACATGGGATTATGCAAGTGTAGGTGGTAGCAAAAAAGAAACTGGCTGCTGCTCGCTTGATTCGATTAACGACGCCCGACAGGTGGCGGTAGATTTGGGTTTCAGCCATTTTATTATTGATATACGCGAAGAGTTTGGCGATTTTGTAATCAACAATTTTGTGGATGAATACCTGGCAGGGCGCACGCCTAACCCTTGCGTGTTGTGCAATACCCATATTAAATGGGAGGCCCTATTGAAGCGTGCAGACATGATGGATTGCGAGTTTATAGCTACCGGTCATTACGCACAGTTACGCCATGAAAATGAGCGTTATGTTATCTCGAAGGGGCTTGATAAGAACAAAGACCAGAGTTATGTTTTATGGGGCGTTAGCCAGCAATGTCTCGCCCGTACGGTTTTTCCGGTAGGTAAGTTTAATAAGCCAGCCATTAAGCAAATGGCGCGCGATATGGGCTATATAGAACTTGCCAATAAAAACGAGAGTTACGAAATATGCTTTGTGCCCGATAACGACTACCGTGGCTTTTTAAAGCGCCGAGTGCCAGAACTGGAAACAAATGTAGCGGGTGGAAAATTTGTAGATACTGCCGGTAAAGTAATTGGAACCCACGAGGGCTATCCGTTTTATACTATTGGCCAACGAAAGGGATTGGGGCAGGCATTTGGTAAGCCCGTGTTTGTTACCGAAATTGACCCTGAAACAAATACTGTGGTATTGGGCGAGGAAGAAGATTTACAACGGAACGGCATGTGGGTGGGCAAGTTGAATTTACAGAAATACGAAACGCTTAACCCTAATACACCCGCAATAACTAAGGTGCGCTATAAGCACGATGGGGAATCGAGTATATTGAATCAGGTAGGCGACAGGGTTAAGGTTGAGTTTATGACCAGGGTATCGGCTATTGCACCTGGCCAAAGTGCCGTTTTTTATGAAGCTGACGATATGATTGGTGGAGGAATAATTTTTTCTAACTTTAATTTTAATGAATAAAAAACTTACGCTTCAACTTACTGTTACCTTTTTTATTGCTGGCTTACTTTTAATAGGCTCATGCAAAAAAGACGTAACCCCTATAAATATCAATTATGCATACAGTTATTATCCTGTTGATACCGGCCATTATGTAATTTATAATGTCGATTCCATTCTTTACTCCTATAACGGAATATATACCCGCGATACCGTGCATTACCAATGGAAAGAGCTGATAGCCGATACTTTTTATGATAACCAGAATCGCATTAATTACCGCCTAGAATGCTACCGGAGGCCGGATAGTACTTATCCATGGAACATTAACCGGGTTTGGTACGCTGTTAGAAATACCTACAATCTTCAAGTGCAGGAAGATGATATTCGCTTTGTAAAACTTATTTTTCCGCCCCAGTTGAATGCAACTTGGAACGGAAACGAGTATGTGCCAATTACTAATAATTCATCCGATCCGTATTCCATTTATCAAAACTGGAATTACTTTTATGAAAATATTGACACCACTTATTCGTTAAATGGAAATGTTATTAATAACGCTATAGTCGTTTCGGAAGTAGATGAAGAAAACAAAATCAATAAAACCCTGCGCACCGAATCATATGCACCAGGCATTGGTATGATTTATCAAAAATTGGAGGTGTTGAATAAGCAAAATGTATTAAATAATTTCCCACAGGGCACTGAGAATGGCTTTAGCATTGAAATGAAATTATGGGCACATTATCCGTAGCACTTCATGAAAAAACTGCTGCTTGTTAGTTTATTTTCAGCATTCTGCATTTGCCTTTTTAGTCAGGCTAACAGCAATTTATTTTATTGGATTAAGTTTAAAGATAAAAGCCACAATCCTTATACTGTAAATAATCCCTCGCAGTTCCTCTCGCAAAAATCAATTGAAAGGCGAGCAAATCAAGATATAGCCATAGATAGTACTGACCTTCCACTTACTCCAGCTTATATTGATAGTATTGCTCCTTTTATTACAAACCTAGTACACCGGTTAAAATGGTTCAATATTGCCGTTGTAGAAATAGATGATACTATCAACGCCACTTCAATTACTAATTCTATTAAACAATTTTCATTTGTTGATAGTATAGCCCCTATCGCTTTTTTTCCATATAAACTATACCTCAATAAATTCGAAACCGTACATGCAGTTAACCAGCAAATTGTTTATCCCAATACTTACGGTGCCTCATACCATCAAATAAGCAGGTTAAACGCCGATTTGTTGCACCAGCTGGGTTACCGTGGGCAGGGTATCATTCTATCCATGATGGACAACGGTTTTTATAACGCCGATACTATTGCTGCTTTTGATTCTGTTCGTCCACGCATTCTTGCCACCTGGGATTTTGTACATAACCAGCAAAACGTTTATACGGATGGAGGGCATGGCACCAGCACTTTTAGTTGTATTGCCGCTAATTTGCCCGGCCATTATTTAGGAACAGCCCCAGATGCTAACTTTTTTTTATTGCAGAGTGAAGATAACGATGCCGAATGGGTAATGGAAGAATATAACTGGGCCGCAGCAGCTGAAATGGCCGATAGTGGTGGCGCACAAATTTTCTCCACCTCGCTGGGCTACACAGTATTTAATAATGGTATTGGAAGCCATACTTATGCAGATTTAAATGGCAATAAAACCATTATTACCCAAGCTGGCAACATAGCTTTCAGTAAGGGAATATTAGTAATTACCAGTGCAGGTAACGAAGGTAATAGCAGTTGGCATTATATTGCCGCGCCAGGCGATGGCGATAGTATTTTAACTATAGGAGCTGTTGATGATATTGACACTATTGCATCATTTAGCAGCAGAGGCCCTAATTCGGCAGGTAGAATAAAACCTGATGTTTGCTCACAGGGCTTAAACTCGGCAGTAATTGCCACCGATGGCACTGTAACAGCCTCCAGCGGCACTTCTTTTAGTTGCCCTATTATGGCAGGTTGTGCAGCCAGTTTATGGAGTGCTTTTCCCGAAAAATCAGCTAAAGAAATTAAAGAAGCAATTATTGTAAGCGCCGACCGCTTTTGGTCACCCGATAATAATTACGGTTATGGTATACCAAATTTTTATAATGCGTACCTTTTATTAAAAACCGGGTACAACGGAAATATTTTGCATATCAACGATGATGTAGCTGTTTATCCCAATCCATTTTCAAATCAACTTAATGTATCATTATATAGCAGCGAAGGAAAGAACCATACGATTGAAATTTTTGATTTGAGTGGCAGGAAAGTCCTTTCAAAACAAATTTACATTCGCGCTAATACTTTTGAGATACTAAATATTTATGAGGTAAGTTCACTGGCTGCCGGTGAGTATATTTTGAGATATGATACTCAAAAAAAATATAGCCACAGGATTATAAAAGCAAAGTAGGCCCTCGCTAAATCTGCATTAAAGTACCCTTTAGGGGATTTAGGGGTGTTACTCAGGCTGTAAAAACGGATACTTATAATTCTCAGCTGGCACAAAAGTTTCCTTAATAACCCTTGGCGAAACCCAACGAAGCAAGTTAACCATACTACCCGCTTTATCGTTAGTACCTGAGCCCCGGCTACCACCAAATGGCTGTTGTCCAACTACTGCACCGGTAGGCTTATCGTTTACATAAAAGTTGCCTGCAGCGTGTGTTAGTTTTCTTGTTGCCAAGTCAATAGCATATCTGTCCTGTGCAATAATTGAACCGGTAAGTGCGTATATGGAAGTGGAGTCTACTATAGCAATAGTTTCTTCATACTTGTTTTCATCATAAACGTAAACAGTAAGCACCGGGCCAAAAAGCTCCTCGCACATAGTTACGTACTTAGGGTCCTTAGTAAGTATAATGGTAGGTTCAATAAACCAGCCTTTGCTTTTATCATAGTTACCACCGGCAACTATTTCAGTGTTCTTATCCTTCTTGGCACCATCAATATATGCAGCAAGTTTATCAAAACTCTTTTCGTCAATCACCGCATTAATATAGTTCGAGAAATCTTCAACCGGCCCCATTTTCATGCTCTTCATTTCGGCAATAAGTATCTCCTTTACTTCAGGCCAAAGATTGGAAGGAATATAAGCACGCGAAGCTGCCGAGCATTTTTGCCCCTGATATTCAAACGCACCGCGTGTAATTGCAGTAGCTAATACCTTAGCATCGGCAGACCGGTGAGCAAGAATAAAGTCCTTCCCTCCTGTTTCGCCAACTATGCGCGGGTATGTTTTATAGCGGTGAATGTTATTGCCTATGGTTTTCCAAATATCCTGAAACACCGGTGTAGAACCAGTAAAGTGAATACCTGCAAAATCGGGATGCGCAAAGATAACTTCAGCAGCATCAGGCCCGCTTGGGTAAATAAGATTAATAACACCATCAGGCACACCGGCTGCGCGAAAAATTTTCATCAACACATGTGCAGCGTATACCTGTGTGTTAGATGGCTTCCATACCACCACATTACCCATCATAGCAGAACTTGAAGGTAGATTACCAGCAATAGCAGTAAAGTTGAACGGGGTAAGTGCATAAACAAATCCTTCTAACGGGCGCCACTCAGTTCTGTTCCATATACCCGGTGCGCTTTGCGGCTGCATGGAATATATCTCAGTCATAAACTGAACATTAAAGCGCAGAAAATCTATAAACTCGCAAGCCGAATCAATTTCAGCCTGATAAGCACTTTTCGATTGCCCCAACATTGTTGCGGCATTCAACTCCGCACGATAAGGACCTGCAATTAATTCGGCAGCTTTTAAAAATATTCCGGCGCGTTGTTCCCAAGCCAGGTTAGCCCATTTTTCTTTGGCTGCAAGTGCGGTATCAATGGCTTGTGTTACATGTTGCTTTTCGCTTTTATAAAAATGGCCAAGCAAATGTTTATGGTCGTGGGGCGGATGAAGCGTTACTTTCTTTCCATCTCTAACTTCCTTACTACTATAAACATAGGTATGTCGCGAACTTCGGCGCGCATTTCGGTAAGTTTTCTTTTTAGTTCTTCTCTTTCGGTGCTGCCGGGTGCGTAGTGTTTTACTACTTCGTTATGTGCTACCGGTACTTTAAAAAATCCTGTTGACATAGTTTCTAATTAATAAATTAGGTTATTTAAGATTGCTCCTATATCGTATAATTCAAATTTTAATGCCCGCTAAAAAATGTTCGCAGTATATCATTTCCAATAGCAAAAAACATCAAGGCAAAAACAATAATCATTCCTACCACCTGCGCCCTTTCCAAAAATTTATCACTAGGGGCTTTGCCGGTTATCATTTCAACAAGTGTAAATAATGCATGGCCACCATCTAACGCCGGAATTGGCAATAAGTTTACAAACGCAAGGGCAATTGATAAAAATGCTGTCAAATTCCAAAATCTCACCCAATCCCAATGTGCCGAAAATTGTTGTGTAATAGTAATAAAGCTGCCAAGCTGTTTGTAGCCTTTTAATTCGGGATTAAAAACAATTCTGAATTGCTTAATGTAGTTAACTAAAACTTCATATGTCCTTTTTACTCCTGCTGGGAATGATTCTAATAAGCTGTACTTTCTATCTATAATGGTAAAATATTTATCCAACTTATAAGTTGCAAAACCTATTTTGGCTGAATCAGGAATCTGAATATTAACGCGCACAGTATCATTGCCCCGTAATGCAAGAATATAAGTATTGGTACTTTTGAAATTTTTTATTTCGCGTTTAAATTCGTGGTAGTATCGTATAGGCACAGTATCAAGCTGAATAATACGGTCATCCTGCTTTCCGCCGGCATTAGCGTATGCTCCAGGCAACAATGTATCTACAATACAAGGTATTACCGGCGATACAAAATCTGCTCCCTTGGCCGCAAGTATTTCTTTATATATACTTGATTGTATAGGAAGCGACATTTTTTGCCCGTCTCTTTCTATCTCAATCGTTTTGGCATTATTAATTAATAAGTCGCCGCCAATGGTAATTACATTTTTAAATTTCTTATCGCCATCGTACGAAATTATCTTGTCACCATCCTTTAAACCTACCTTTGTAGAAGTCGAATCTGTAGCGAAACCGTATTTTGCATTTTCAGCAGGCATATAACTTTCGCCAACCCAGTATAATAATTGCGCATAAATTACAAAAGCCAAAAGCACGTTTACAATAATTCCGCCCAACATAATAATAAGGCGCTGCCATGCTTTTTTACTTCTAAACTCATCGGGCTTCGGTTCCGATTTCATAAACTCTTCGTCCATGCTTTCGTCAATCATTCCCGCAATTTTCACGTATCCGCCAAGCGGAAACCAGCCAATACCATATTCAGTATCACCTATCTTCTTTTTAAAAAGGGCAAAATTGAGAAGTGTTGGAAAAGGAAAAAGGAAGTCGAAGAACAGGTAAAATTTTTCTACACGTGTTTTAAACATCCTGGCAGTAATGTAATGCCCGAATTCGTGCAGCACCACCATGATAGAGAGACTAAGTATAAGTTGCGATATTTTTATGAGAGTTTCCATTCAATAATTTTAACGAGGCGCAAATGTATGAAAAAACGGCTGTGTCAATAGCCATTGATTAACAGGTGCTAATGAATAAGCGAGTCATTCACTTAATAATTTGCATTTTTTGTATTCTGAGGTTTAATTATACTGGGGTTTGCTCAACTCATCTGCAATTTTTCTGTCATTAGTCAGGCGAGGCACTTTATTCTGCCCGCCTAATTTCCCTTTACTCTTCATATATTCAATAAAAGTGCCTTGTTTAACAGGGCGTATTTTAAGCCTTTGCAGTATGCCGCCCTGCCTTAAATCGCTGTAATATGGGTTTTTCTGTTGCAGCGTTTGGTCTATCATTTCGGCAAAGGAATCCATATTTAATGGTGCTTTGCTAAACTCAACAAACCATTCGTGATAAGGTAAACCACTTTCTGGTGTTATTTGCGGTGCCACTGTAAATTCGGTAACTCCGGCGTGGTTAGAACTCATGGCGTTCATCATAGCCAGGTCAACCTCCTCGCCTATTACATGTTCCCCAAAAGCCGAAATAAAATGTTTAACCCTTCCTGTTACTAAAATGCGGTATGGGTTTTTCGAAACAAATTTAACTGTGTCGCCTAAGTCATAGGCCCACAAGCCTGCGTTGGTGCTTAATATAAGCGCATAGTTTGTATCTAATTCAACATCTTGTAATGAAATACGTTTCCGGTTATCGGTAAAATATTCATCTGCTTTTATAAACTCGTAAAAAATTCCACCGTTTACATTCAATAACAATCCTTTCTCCTTTTGCGAATCCTGATAGGCTATAAAGCCCTCACTGGCCGGGTAGGTTTCAATCGAATCAATCTTAAATCCAATCAACGATTCTACCCGTGTTCGGTATGGTTCATAATTTACTCCGCCATAAGCAAACACCTTAAAGTCCTGAAAAATATCTTTTACATGTTGCTTGCCGGTAAGTTCCAGTAGCTTTTCAAAATACATCACTGTCCAGGGTGGAATGCCACTTATCAGGCCCATTTTCTCTTTAATCGTTTCGTGGGCAATAGCTTCAACCTTCTCCTCCCAATTATCAATGCAATTGGTTTCGTAGTTGGGCATTCGGTTGGCTTTTGCATAAAATGGCACATGGTTATAAGCAATACCGCTTAACCTGCCCGAAGGAATAACTCCATGTTTATGCATTTCGGGCGAGCCTTGTAAAAAAATCATTTTGTTTTCAAAAAAACCAGCGTTGCCGGTTTCGGCTACATACATTATTAAGCTGTTACGGGCAGCTTTTATCATTTCATTTATCTGCAAAGCTGTAACCGGTATATACTTGGTGCCGCTGGTAGTACCGCTTGATTTGCAGAAATATAGTGGCTTGCCGGGCCACAATACATTTTCTTCCCCACCTGCAATGCGTTCAATATAATTGTGCAGTGCTTCGTAATCGCGCACTTTTACAGCAGCTTTATAATCGTCGTAAGTTTTTATTTGGTTAAAGTTATTCTCCTTTCCAAAAACAGTTTTCGCAGTTTGATGAATCAAGCGGTGTAATATTTTTTGTTGAATAGCTACAGCATTCCGGTGTTCCCGGTAAACCGCAGGAGCAATAATACTGGCAGCAATTTTAGCAATTGTAGATTTAAACATATAACCCACTTAAATCCCCTAACGAGGCATTAAAACAAGTAATGAATTAGTGCACTATAATAAGAAATATATTTTTTAGAAATTAAGTTCCATTCTAACATCGTTCGGATACTTTTAGGGTTTTTGGCAAAATAGTTTCGGCGGGTACCCTACTTTTGCAATTCGAAAATATGTGCTGCCACTAAAATGAAAAACAGACTGCTTATCCTTCTACTTTTGCCAGTGCTTTTAGCGGGTTGTAAAATTTATGTGGCCAGAAGTATTGTTTATAACGACCCGGGTATTAACGATAATAAAATAATGCCGGTGCGCAAAGTAAAAACAGGTAAGCCACTTGCATTGTGCACTTCGCCAAATTGTAGCACTTGTGTAATACCTGATTCGTTGAAACGGGTTCTTAAAAAAACAGGCACGGTAGCTTTTCTGGTAATTAAAAACGATACTGTAGTTTATGAATCGTACGCCCGTGGTTATAGCGATAGTAGCTTAACCAATCCGTTTTCAGTTACTAAATCTATTGTAAGTGTGCTTACCGGTATAGCCTTAAAAGAGGGAAAGATTAAAAGCCTTGATGAACCGGTTTGCGATTACTATGCCCCCTATCAAAAAGATGGCTTAAATAAAATTACTTTTAAAAACCTGCTATGCATGAGCTCGGGTGTAAATTATCACGACTCATACCTTAGCCCGTTCGGGCAAACAGCGCAGATATATTACGGCAACGATGTGCGCAAACTCATCAATTCATTTTCTATTGAGAAACAACCCGGCACTGTATTCCGCTATAAAAATTGCGATCCTGAAATACTGACTATTGCTCTTCAAAATGCTGTGGGCATGAACATGAGCGATTATGCTTCGGAAAAACTATGGAAACCCATTGGTGCGGAGCACGAAGCCCAATGGATTGTTGATAGGCCCGGCGATAATGGCATTGAGAAATCATATTGTTGCTTTCATACCGATGCCCGTGATTTGGCCAGGATTGGAATGCTATATGAACACTCTGGCAATTGGAATGGCCAACAAATAGTAGATAGTTCTTATGTAAAGGCTTCGCTAACCCCTCATCATTTGCTAAGCGAAGAGGAGGGTAAGATAACTAACAACAACGGCTATTTATGGTGGATACGTGGCGGAGACCCTGCGAAAGATTTTTCTGCAGATGGATTAAAAGGACAATACATTAGCGTGCTCCCCGAAAAGCACCTCATTTTCGTTCGCCTTGGCAAGCGCGACTGGCTTAAAAGAAACGAGCGCTTTAAAAAACATAAAACAAAAAGCCTTTACAATATCATCAAAAACAACGTCATCGCTATCTGGGGCTAAATCTATTCTATTTAGCTATTTACTATTCACTATTTGATTTTGGCACACCTATTGACCTGTAAGGTTTTCTACTATTTTTGAAACCTAATACTGACAAAATGAATATGTCTGATTTTATGAATGAACCAGTTAGCGATGACGAGGTTGACTTTTTACCCCTATTACCCGAAGAAGAAGGCTCTGACAGTAAGAAACTGTCTATACCCGATGTTTTACCCCTACTGCCATTGCGTAATACTGTCCTGTTTCCGGGGGTTGTTTTGCCTATAACAGTAGGTAGAGATAAGAGCATTTTAGCTGTCAAAGAGGCATATAAGCAGAACAAGCTTATCGGCGTAGTCGGTCAAATTGACGCAAATATCGAAGAGCCTGAATTTAAAGATATTTTCAGGATAGGCACAATAGCCCAAATATTACGTATGATAAAAATGCCGGATGGCTCAACAACAGCTATCATTCAAGGCAGAATGCGCTTTAATACCAAAGAATTGGTGCAATCGGAGCCTTTCATCAGAGCCCGTGTTGAGGTACTGCAAGACGTAGTACCAGCCAACGATAAGGAGTTTGAAGCCTCCATGTTAAGCTTAAAAGAATTAGCAGGTAGCATTATCAAATTAAACCCGCAAATACCTAGCGAGGCGGCCATAGTATTGAAGAATATTGTAAATCCTGTTACGCTTACACACTTCATTTCATCTAATCTTAATATTTCCATTAACGAAAAGCAATCGTTGCTTGAGATTGCGGATATGAACAAGCGTATTAGCGTTGTTCTTCAACATCTGAATAAAGAATTGCAGATGCTTGAAATGAAAAATCAGATTCAAGGCAAAGTGCGCCAGGAAATTGATAAACAGCAGAGAGATTACTTCTTATCACAGCAATTGAAAACCATTCAAGATGAATTAGGTATCAATTCATCTGATAAAGATGTACAACGCCTGCGCGAAAAAGCGAATAAATTAGAATTGCCCAAAAAGGCAAAAGAGCAGGTTGATAAAGAACTGGACAAGTTACAACGTATGAATCCAGCTGCTGCCGAATATTCGGTGGTATTGAATTATGTTGACTTGATATTGGAATTACCTTGGGGTATATACACCAAAGATAATTTCGATATTAAGCGTGCTAAAAAGGTTTTAGATAAAGACCACGCGGGTATTGATAAAGTAAAAGAACGCATTCTCGAATACCTGGCAGTATTAAAACTTAAAGGCGATTTAAAAAGCCCTATACTATGTTTAGTAGGCCCTCCGGGGGTTGGTAAAACATCATTGGGCCAATCTATCGCAAGGGCGTTAGATAGAAATTATGTGCGCATGAGTTTAGGCGGCTTGCATGATGAAGCTGAAATACGCGGACATCGTAAAACATATATTGGTGCAATGCCGGGGCGCATTATTCAATCTCTAAAAAAAGCAGGAAGTTCAAATCCGGTATTTATTTTAGATGAGATTGATAAAGTTGGAAACGATTATAAAGGTGATCCTTCAAGCGCATTACTGGAAGTATTAGACCCTGAGCAGAATTCGAATT
The DNA here is from genome assembly GCA_903919075.1 of uncultured Bacteroidota bacterium. GTDB lineage: Bacteria > Bacteroidota > Bacteroidia > Chitinophagales > LD1 > Bog-950. The sequence continues at coordinate 13,445 of CAIXGR010000022.1, forward strand.
TTTACGATAACTATTTAGAGTTGGAATACGATTTAAGTAAGGTGCTGTTTGTGGCTACAGCCAATTCGCTACAAACCATTCAACCTGCTCTTCGCGACCGGATGGAAATTATTCCTTTGGAAGGCTATTCGGTTGAAGAAAAGATAGAAATATCTAAAAAGCACTTAATGCCTAAGCAACTAAGTAACCACGGACTAAAGCCTAAGCAGGTTGTAATAAACGATAAAGTAATGGACCTGCTTATTGAAGAATACACCAAAGAAAGCGGCGTGCGAGAGTTAGACAGGCAACTGGCGGCAGTAATGCGCAATATGGCCAAAAAGGTAGCATTGGAGGAAGATTATTCACCGGCAATTAAAGAGGAAGATTTAAATAAAATATTGGGGCCTGAAAAGTTCGATAAAAGTATTTACACCGAGGAAAACATTCCAGGTGTATCGGTAGGCTTAGCATGGACACCGGTAGGTGGTGATATACTTTTTATTGAAGCAACATTAAGCAAAGGCACAGGGGCCTTAACCATAACCGGCAACTTGGGCGAGGTAATGAAAGAATCGGCTAGCACTGCCGTAACCTTTTTAAAAGCCAATGCCGAAAAGTTTTTTATCAATCCTGATATATTCAGCAAGGTAAATTTACACATTCACTTTCCCGAAGGTGCTGTGCCTAAAGATGGCCCAAGTGCAGGCATTACCATATTTACGGCTTTGGCATCTTTGTTTACACAGCGTAGGGTAAAACCTTTCCTGGCTATGACGGGTGAAATAACCCTGCGTGGTAAAGTAATGCCGGTAGGTGGTATTAAAGAAAAAATTCTTGCTGCAAAACGTGCTGGTATTAAGGAAATTATAATGACCGAAAAGAATCGTAAAGATGTGGCCATTATCAATCAGGACTACATTAAAAATATGAAGTTCAACTATGTTAAAACCATGGATGAAGTGGTTGAGCTGGCATTAATGAAAAACAGAGTAAAAGACGGAATTGATTTTGCAGCCCTTCTGAAGAAAGAAGAGAAAAAACAACCTTAGTTTAACAATAGTTTAGTGGTCGGACGGTTCCAAATCGTCCGACTACTTTTCCAAACTATATTATTTAAAAAGTTTTATCTTCACGGCATGAAGCACTTTGTAAGAATTACCATTAACTCTCAAATATGTAATGGCAAGCCTTGCGTAAGGGGTATGCAATGGACTGTTGAATCTATTTTAGATATGTTGGGTTCTGAAATGAGTCCCGAACAAATTCTTGAAAAACACCCCGAACTTCAAAAAGAAGATATCCTGGCCTCGCTTCAATACGCAAAACTTATTTTTTCTAGCGAATCATCCTTGGTTGGGCTAACCGGATAATTTCTTCCCTCCTTTCATTTTTAAGTTTCCTGTTTCAGAATACTGCTTAACTAATACTTTTTTTGCTACGTTCGTAAACAAATTAGTTGATGCATGAAAGCAATTCATTTCGCAATAGTTTTACTGCTCACTTCATCATGCAACCAAGGGCATACAGATGTACAGCAACAAATACCTGCAAGAACCGATAGGTTGCAACAACAGGAAAACAAAACTTACAAACCCGGTTTGGGCGATTTTATGCTGGCAGTGCAAATGCATCACGCCAAATTATGGTTTGCCGGAATTAACAGCAATTGGAAACTGGCTGATTTCGAATTGGGCGAAATACAAGAAACCTTTCAGGATGTTCAAACCTATAACCGCGATAGGCCGGAAATTAAAACTATAAACATGATTAATCCGCCATTAGAAAATATCAGTAAAGCCATTAAGAAAAAAAATGTTGAAGACTTTAAAAGCAGTTTCAGCTTACTTACAAGCACCTGCAATAATTGCCACCGGATTAATCAATACGAGTTTAATGTTATTACAATCCCTAATAGCCCACCGGTAAACAATCAAAATTTTGAAGTACAAAAATGATGCACTCCAAAAATGCATAACAAACTTGCTTTACGCCCGAATTATTGTGTAAATGAATAATAGCCCAACGCCATTAAAAGAAGTAGCCAAATTATTTTTTAAGTTAGGCTGCATTGGCTTTGGTGGGCCTGCTGTTCATATTGCCATGATGGAGGAGGAAGTAGTACATAAAAGAAATTGGCTAACACATGAACATTTTATTGATCTTATTGGAGCTACCAATTTAATACCCGGTCCAAATTCAACTGAAATGGCCATGCATTGTGGACAGGAAAAAGCAGGTTGGAAAGGCTTGCTGTTGGCGGGGTGTTGTTTTATTTTTCCAGCAGTTGTTATTACTGGTGTTTTTGCTTGGGCCTATCAACTTTATGGTAAGTTGCCTCAGGTTGAGCCATTATTGTATGGAGTTAAACCAGCTATTATTGCAGTTATCGTTTCTCTGGTAATTTCATTGGGGCGCAAAGCTCTTAAGTCCTTCTATCTGGGCGCAATTGGAATAGCTACCGCGCTACTGGCTTTATATGGATTTAATGAGATTTATTTATTATTTGGTGCAGGTTTAACTGGTATAGGCTGGTACGTAATGTGTAACAGAAATCAAGTTTTTAAAAGTTTATTTTCTATTCCGCTGTTACAAATTAGCAGCAATGCAAGCAGTATTTCAAATTGGAAGGTGTTTTGGATATTTTTGAAAATTGGAGCCATTCTTTACGGAAGCGGTTATGTTCTTTTTGCATTTCTTGATACCGAGTTAGTGCATACGGGCCTTCTTACAAAACGCGAATTGGTAGATGCTATAGCGGTAGGTCAATTTACACCGGGCCCTGTTTTTTCATCAGCAACCTTTATAGGTTGGCAACTCGCAGGGCTGCCAGGTGCTCTGCTTGCCACAATAGGAATTTTCCTTCCCTCCTTTTTGTTTGTAGCATTTTTAAATCCTGTAATACCCAAACTTCGTCAATCAAAAATTATGTCGGCCTTTTTAGATACAGTAAATATAGCTTCTGTAGCACTCATTATTGCTGTTTGTGTTGATATGGCTAAGACATCAGTTACCGATTGGAAAACATCGCTTATTGCAATTCTTGGCTTAGCAGTTGCTTTCTTCTTTAAAAAATTAAATACGGCATTTATTATTTTGGTCGGCGCAGCAATGGGTTATTTATTGTGGGGCTTATAATCCACTAATTCCACACTGTATTTTGAAGTCATTTATTCAGTTTCGCAAAAATTGATTTATTCCGATTGTAGATATCAATAAAGCGGTTAAACATTTCATCATACAAAGCACGATTGCCTGTATTTGGTTCATACACTTTATTCACCTCAACTGACTTTCCAACTGTATCAATATTCATCATGTTTAGGGCAAGCAAAGCCAAAATTGCCGCCCCCCTGCTATTGCTCATTAAAGGCTGTTTCATTTGCCTTACAGGCCGGTTAAAAATATCGGCAGTTATCTGGCTCCAAATAGCAGAGTTAGCACCGCCCCCAATAAAATTAATCGCCTCAAATTTTCTTCCGGCCATTTGCTCTACATACTTTAATAGCCACCGGGCATTCATACTTACACCTTCCATAATAGCCCGCAACATATCATCGCGATTGTTATTTAAGGAAACATTGTAAAACCCGCCACGTACATGGTGGTCATCAACCGGTGCCCGTTCGCCATATAGCCATGGTAAAAAATATACTCCATTGCTACCTGCAGGCACTCGCTCTACTATTCTATCCGCTATTTTATAAAAATCTTTTGGAGCTGCTCCGGTGCCCAACTCATCCTTGTAATACAGTAAATTATTTTTAATAAAATTAAGACAAGCACCGGCGCTTTCCTGGTCATTAGCTATAAGATACCTGCCGGGTAATGCTGAAGGGATGGTTCCTATGTTATGAAATATATCCGTTTTCTTAAAAGGTACATGGCAGACCACCCAGGATGAAGTACCAACATAAAAATGTCCTTCAAAATCTTTCACAGCACCCGAGCCAATTGCTGCGCTATGCACATCAGGCGTACCCGATATTACTTTTACATCTGCATTTAATCCCAACTCATCTGTAATTTCTTTCCTAATGTTTCCAAGTATCGAGTTTGCAGGTACTAAATCTGGAAATTTTTCTCTCTCAATACCAGTAAGCTTTAATAAGTCATCGTGGTAAGTAATATTATTAATGTCTCTGTTATCTGTCACCCAATACAGCGCAATTGAATCATAAGAAGCAGCAAACGTACCGGTAAGCCATAAATTTTAAATAATCCTTCGGCTCTAAAAATTTGAATGTTTTTTGGTATATATCTGGTAACCTGTTTTTAATGTATAGAATATGTGCAATAGAATCTTTACCGGTTTTGGTCGGTCCGCCGCCGGTTAAACGTATCCATTTTAAAATTTTTCCTAAACCGTAGCCTTCAACCTTTATAAATCCGTTGGTAATTTCTTTTATATATTCTGCTCCGCGGGTATCCATCCATATTATCGAATCTCCCAAAACATTGCCGTCCTCATCTACCGCTACTGTCCCACTCCACTGCGCCGTGCAATTAACAGCTATAATACTTTTGGGGTCAATATTATTGGCAGATATTAATTTCTTATAACAGCTTTTAATGGTATTAATCCAATCAACTGGTTTTTGCTCTGCACCTCCATGTTCATACAGCATTAAAGGCACTTCTTGAAATTCATTGGCAATACATCTGGCACTAGAGTCGAACAAAGCTACTTTAGGGCCCGAAGTTCCAAGATCAATGGTAAGAATGAGAGGAGACATTGCTTAAATTTTTCTAATTACAAATATGTACCAATCTTCCCGAAGTTAAGGATAAAGAAGGTAAGAGGCCAAATAAAAATCCTAAACCTTATGAAGCAAATGCTGTTATTTTTGACACAAATATTTTCGGTACATGAAATATGCCACCATTAACCCTTATGATAACCAGCTAATAAAGGAATTCCCTTTTGACAGCTTTCCCGACCTTGGCATTTCTTCCAGGGCTTTCGAAAAATGGCGGAAACTTAAAATAGAAGAGCGCGGTGCTTATCTGCAAAAAGTATCTGATTTATTAGAAAGAGATAAAAGGAAATACGCTTCACTAATTACTCTTGAAGTTGGTAAACCACTTGCTGAATCGGAATACGAAGTTTCAAAGGTTATTACAGCCTTCAACTATTATATTGCGAATGCACCCGGTTTCTTGAAACCCGAAATAGTACAAACCAATGCATCTAAAAGTTATATCCTGTTTGAGCCACTCGGTATTATTCTATCGGTAATGCCGTGGAATTTCCCTTTATGGCAGGTGTTTCGCTTTGCAATCCCAACGCTTATATCAGGCAATGTAACTATTCTTAAACACGCACCTAATGTGCCTCAATGCGCTAAAGCTATTGAAGAGCTATTTGTTGAAGCCGGTGTGCCAGAAGGAGTCTTCAAAAACTATTTTATTGCTAATGAAGATGTAAGCCGCTTAATTGCTAATCCAGCCATTGCAGGTATTAGTTTTACCGGAAGCGATGCAACAGGCAGTTTATTAGCCGAGCAAGCTGGCAAGAATATTAAGAAATGCATTATGGAATTAGGCGGTAACGATGCCTTTATTGTGTTGGAGAATGCCGACCTTGATTTTACTATAGCCGGAGCTATCAAATCCCGCAGCATTAATTCCGGGCAAAGTTGTAACGCCGCTAAACGCTTTATAGTGGTTGAAAAAGTAGCCGCAGCATTTACCCAAAAGTTAATTGAAGCAGTGAAAAAATTAAAGGTAGGTGACCCTCAAAAAAGTGATACACAAATTGGACCGTTGTCAAGAAAGGATCTGGCTGAAAAAGTAAAAAAGCAAATTGCTGATTCAGTAGCAGCGGGCGCTGTTGCCCATTATGTAAATGAAGTTCATAACACTATAGGTAATTTTGTTTCTCCTATGGTTCTTACCGGTGTAAAACGTGGTATTAAAGCATTTGAAGAAGAAATATTCGGGCCGGTATGGAGTGTTGTAATTGCTAAGGATGCAGCCGATGCCATTGCCATAGCTAACGATTCAGTTTATGGCTTGGGCGCCTCTATATGGACTGCTGATAAAGCCAATGCCGAAAAGTATGTTACCGAATTACAGGCAGGGAATGTTTTTATAAACGACATTGTAAAGTCCGATGCGCGTATCCCTTTCGGCGGTATAAAGCGCAGCGGTTTTGGGCGGGAGTTGGCAGAATTTGGCCTTAAAGAGTTTGTAAATATTAAAACAGTTTACATTAATTAAATCAGATAATCACTAATAAAAAAATATTATCTTGCTCTCGTGGAACCAAAGGTTATCATATACTTAATAGGCGGCGTGCTTTATTTTCTCTACACGATTAGTAAAAAAGCGCAAGAAAAACAGGCGCCCCCAAAAACAGGTGGCGATTCGGACACAGCCACTAAACCTATTAAGCCTCCTGTAGCTAATCCTATGGAGGATATTTTGCGCGAAATAAAGCGTTCTTACAACGAGGCTGAGCAACGAAAAAAAATCAAAGAACCTGAACCAATCACATCTTCAAAGCGCCTATCTTCAAAACCCGCAAAAGAACTTTTCATTCATGAAAAAAAGAAAGCAACTTTTGGGCAGGGTGCAGCCGATGCCCCGGTGTACCAGAATAGCAACGATGAGAAAATATTAAAAGATTATGAAACCGGAATAAAAGAGGGCGTTACCTATAAAATACCTACAGCCGAAGAAGTTGCTGAAGAAGCAGATTTTTATCGGTTCGATGCCCGTCAGGCATTTATTGGTTCAGTTATTTTTGAAAGAAAGTATTAAAAAACATTAAGCATCTTAAAAATGCAAAAGCTGTTTGTCATTTTATTTTTGCTGTTAGCAATTGCATCTTTCTCACAGTCTTCATCATCTTCTACAACAAAAAAAATATATACCCGAGTTGATAAAATGCCCCAATACCCAGGCGGGCAGCAGGCTTTACTGCAGGTTTTTTTAGATAGTATTGATTTTCCGAGAGTGCGGTATAACGACTTAGATGACTCGGACCTTAGCGCTAAAGTTGTTTTAAAATTTATAATTGATGAAAATGGCAAGGTACTGGATGCCGTAATAGTTAAATCAGGCAACACCAAATTAAATGATAAGCTAATAGCAGTTGCAAAGCGATTGAAGTTTAAGCCCGGATTGCAAGATGGAAAACCAGTAAAGGTAGAATACATTTTTCCTTTTACATTTGACTTTGAATTGAGGTGAACCAAGTAGAATGAAAATGCCAGACACTATCTTTATTAAAAATTCTTTTAAAAAATTATTCAAGTTTCTTTCCAAACAGTACTCCTCTGTTTTTATTCTGCTTGATGAAAATACTTTAAAGCATTGCTATCCTAAGCTTGCCCCACATTTACCCAAACATCATATTATTCAAATCAAGTCGGGCGAAGAAAATAAAACGTTGCAAACCTGTAGTTTTATATGGCAAAAGCTTGGCACTGTAAATGCTGGCCGCGATAGCCTGATTATTAATTTAGGCGGCGGTGTAATAGGCGATATGGGTGGCTTTGCTGCAGGTTGCTATAAACGTGGAATTACTTTTATTAATGTGCCTACTACCCTGTTGGCAATGGTTGATGCAAGCGTGGGTGGTAAAACCGGTATTGACTTTGAAGGTTATAAAAATCAGTTGGGCTTGTTTGAAACCCCAGCTGCAGTTTTTATAAATACCGAATTTTTGCAAACCTTATCCGACCGGGAGCTTAAATCGGGCTTTGCTGAAGTAATTAAGCATTATCTTATTACTGATAAAAAATTGTTCCGTCAGCTTGCCGAATCTAAATCCAAAATCAGTTTTAATAATTGGGATAAAGTGGTTTCTAAAAACGTTGCTATTAAGGAACGAATTGTGAAAGCCGATCCATATGAAAAAAATATACGTAAAGCCTTAAATTTTGGCCATACATTGGGCCATGCTGTAGAGACTCTCTTCTTGAAAAAAGACCATAAAAAGCTTTTGCATGGTGAAGCAGTAGCTGCAGGAATGCTGATGGAAAGCTTCATTTCTATGAAGAGGGGGCTTATTTCCGAAAACGAGTTGAAATCAATTTGTAAAGTTATTCTGCGATACTTTATATTGCCGCCTATTAGAAAAAACGACCTGAAACATGTTGTAACTTATATACGTCAGGATAAAAAAGTGGCGAAAGGGCGACAACAATTTACCTTGTTAAATGGAATTGGTAACTATTCCATAAATAATGCCGTTGAAGAAGTATTAATTATTGAATCTGTGAAATATTATAACACCCTTATTTGAATGAGCACTGTCAAAATCAGCCATCCTACTCAAAAAATAGATGTTCATATTCAAATACCGGGCTCAAAAAGCGAGAGTAACCGCCTTTTGATATTGAATGCACTTTCAGGCAATCGCTTAAAAATTGAAAATCTTTCTACTGCCAGAGATACACAACACTTAATAACTGTTCTTTCTTCAACCGATGAAACTGTAGATGCTATTGATGCCGGCACAAGTATGCGTTTTCTTACAGCTTATTATTGCGCTACTAATCAACACAAAGTTATAACCGGTAGCGCCCGTATGAAGCAAAGGCCCGTTTCATCATTAGTTACAGCACTAAACGAAATGGGTTTCGACGTTCGCTATAAAGCAAAAAATGGCTTCTTGCCTATTGAAATTAATCCTGTAAAAATAGAAAGCATTTCGCCTGAAACCTCTGTTGAAGGAAATATAAGCAGTCAGTTTATTTCGGCACTGCTATTAATTGCCCCTTTTCTACCCAAAGGTTTAAAAGTAAACTTTACCACTGAGCTCACCTCCCGGTCATATATAGAAATGACTTTAAAAATACTGAGCCATTTTGGTGTAAAACACGAATGGGGCGAGAGTTCAATTAGCATTCAGCATTCAACGCTCAACACGCAGCAATCGTACTATGTTGGTGGTGATTGGTCATCTGCTTCGTATTGGTATTCGATTGCTTTTCTTGCAGATAAAACCAAAATATTTTTGGAAGGATTGAAGAATGAATGGACACAGGGCGACAGGGTAATGGCTGATTGGATGAAACGCTTTGGGGTTATTACAACGTTTAACGAGCAAGGCGCATTGCTTGAAAAAATACCCACCACCTATCCGCACATGATGAAAATGAATTTTCGCGATAATCCTGATTTGGCCCAAACTTTTGCAGTAATGTTTGCTGCAAAAAATATTTATGCCACGTTCTCAGGCCTCGAAAGTCTTAAACTTAAAGAAACCGACCGGGTAACTGCATTAAAGCAGGAATTAGAGAAGCTAAATACTCGCTTTGACTTCTCGGACATGTACGAGTTTTACCAGCTAAAGGGAGAGTTTAAAATATCCTCGGAGCCTATTAAAACTTATGACGACCACCGCATGGCAATGAGTTTTGCCCCGCTGGCTTTAACCGGCTCAATTGAAATTGAAAAACCTGAAGTAGTAGAAAAATCATACCCAGACTTCTGGAATGATTTAGAAAAGGCTGGATTTTTAATTAGCCGCTAATAAATATTTCAGTTTTAAGTATTAGTTATTAGCCTACCGGACAATAACCATTTTGCCAAACCCTTTTTTGAAATATTTGTCGTAGCTCATGCTCATGTTATCCATCTTCTTGTTATCTAAACGGGTAACAACCCTGTAAAAATAAACGCCGTTAGCCAATGTATTGCCGTACTGGTCGCGACCATCCCAGGCATAGGTGGTTATGTTTTGGCCAATACGTAGCGGCCCCAATTCATCTTTCGATATCTCTTTCACCACAATTCCACGGATGGTCATAATCTGTATTTTCATGTAATCGGGCACTTCGCTTCCGGTAATGGTAAATACAAAATGCGTCGAAGTAGTAAATGGATTAGGGTAATTAAGCACATTGGTAATCATTGGCTTATTTACAACCTGAAAATCTATTTTATAATCAAAGTAAGTGTTATCAATGTTTCTGTCTTCATTGCTGCTATGGTTGCCGCTGCGGTCTTTATCTTTGATTAATAGCTGGTAGGTTCCATCAACATTAAAGGTAGGCTTATAGTCAATTTGTGCTTTATTATTGTGTGTTAGGTTATTACTATCGGCAGGATAAAACTTTAAAATTTGATTGTCGAAGTTAGCTTTTACTGGTGTGGTTGACCCTGGTGCTAATACGTATACACTTAATACCGAAGTATCATTAAGCGCCAAAAACTTGTTTTCATCCTTTAGCGTAATTAAAATATCAGGCTTCGCTGAAACTATATCGTTATTAAAAATATGCTGCCCGTCGAAAGTAATATCCAATAGCGGATTGGTACTATCACCAGCTGCACTAAAGTTAACCATAGCATAGTTATTAAAGTGATATTGTTCTGGTTGGTCGTTGTTAGGGTTAGCCTCAAGCGACAATTGATTCAACCCCTGATACGAATTGCTATTAAGATTTGAATTGAATTTTAATATAAGTGTATCAAGCGGTAACAAAGGACTGTTGCGTATATTATAAGTATAATTGTTGAAAGCAGCATCTCGCACATTATACTTCACTAGCATACTATCCATTTTTATTTTAGTCACATTTTCCAATGCAATCTCAAAATGGAAAGTTCCTCCTAAAGTTAAGCTGGGTGTCATTACAAAATGCGCAGCTGGATTAATTACAGCTTCTGCCGGTTTCTGGTATAATACTCTCCAGTAGTTTAACTGTGTTGGTGTACGCAAGCTATCGTCCTCCGTTCTTAACCTCAACTGCAAATACGGATATTGTGTTGCACTAATATTTTGAATGGAGTTATCGAATAAAGTCGTCGTCCTCAAAAATGCCGATGAACCTGCAGTGGTAATACCTATCAGGTCTACACTATCCTTATCGGCAGTAGGGTTTTCAATAGCATGTTTGCGCCATTGCATTCTATTCCATTGCACAGCTGGGCCTATAACCGGCGAACTCACTTGTCCCTGATACCAAGTGCCCTGAAAGTTTATAGAAGATTGTATAGGGCCAGCATAACCTTGCTGATGATTAAATGTTACCGGATAGCCTACGTTACATTTTTGCGTAAAGAAAATGAATGGACCGTTAATAGAACCGCTTTTGAATAACTGAGCCTGAAAGCCGATTGATTGTAATGTATTGATAAGTGTAGTATCCCATGATGAATAAGGAACCTTATTATCGGAGTATATTAAAACATATGCGCCGCAAGGAATAGAATTAATAAAATTCTTAACCACATTGCTCCATGACTGTCCGGACCATGAATGTGCGCCGTTACCCGCTCCGTGTGTTCCGGTAGTAAGGAAATCAAATCCGTATTGAAACGACTCCTTATCCGAACAATGATAGTTACCGTAAGTGTCACCATAATTGTCCTGGTCGTTATTAAGGCTAACCCAAGGCAAGCCGGTTACACTATCTATAACCGCAAAGGTAATACCCGATAAAAATCCACAGCCACCCATCCTGAAACGGTACATGTTGCTATTATTGTAATTCCAGCCCATGGTTTCAAAATCAATATTACCACCTACAGCAGTTGTCCAACCGGTTAAAACCTGTACGTTATTAACTGTTGAAGGAAATTTGAACATCCTTGTGGTACTATCCAATTTCAAATTCAAATAATTGTCCTGTGTAAATTGATAAAAGTGCGATTGGTTCCATCCGTATTGTCCGTTTATGTGTTCAAACGAACTATAACGCCAACCTGCGCTGGTATCAATTTTTACTCTCCAATAATAAACAACACTGTCTTTATATATAAGTGTTGGTGTCCAATGCAACACGCCACCGGTTTGTGTAACAGAACCCGCCTGTAATAATGGGCTGTTAAATAAATTGGTAGTATCAATCTGAAAATCATATTTTCTTAAAGTTGCAAAGGGATTAGTAGTTGAAGCTTTAAGCGTTACCGATTTATCTGAATCAATTGCAAATGCGTAAGGATAGATAGGCACCACATCATCGCTTTGTATATTAAGTGATACCGGTGTTGAAAGGCCGTTATTTAATTCAGCCATTTCATCTACCTCAAAATCTGCATCAACATAAGGTGAAAATAAATTTTGCCCATAACCAAGTGCCGAAATTGTTGTAGGTAATGTAAATGTTACTGTATCTATAAAATATGGCGCGGGTACAACTTGATTGTAGGTAAAAATAATAGGATGGTTATTGTTATTCTGATCGAACACAGTGCGCTGTAAACGAACTGTAATGTTTTTATTAATGGCTTTCCCGAGATTGGTAACTATTACATTTACTTTAAAAGAATCAACCCCGGGCGTTACCGGTGAGGGTGTAAAATAAACCGATGAGCCGTTTGCCGTTAATGCGTAATCAGGTTTAGGATATGTATTGAGATTAAGAGCAGGGTCGCCATGAAGTGTCATTTCATAACAAGCAGCCATGGTATAAATGTCGGCAGTATCGGCAGCATTTGTAAACAGGTCGGTTAGTGTTTGTTTAATACAACTTCCAAAAGGCAGGTTGTATTTGTTTACTGCGAAATTGTGATATAGGTCGGAACTAAAGTGATCTAAACCTGATGACACCGATAAATCTGAAGTTGCCATAAATGCAATAGCACCTTTGTTGGCTTCCAATACAAAACGCTCGCTATATCCAGGCGCAGGGTCGAATATTAAACCAGAAAAGCAGCCGTTAGAAATAATAACCGGGTATTTATTAAGGTTGGTATAATTCTCGGGTTCATCAATACTAAAGTCAAAGGCACCGGTAGCTGCGTGGCCAAAGAATGTTATAAGCGATACACCCGAATCTATTTGCGATTCGATAACCTGTGCCTGTGCCTGGCTAATTGGGTCGCTACTAGTTTTTGAATACGCAGTTACATGCGCACCCCACAAAGTATCGGCTACTATTTTCTTATAAGTATTCAAGTAATATTGAAAAAGTATTTGTTCCGAAAAATTGGTGCCACCGCTAAAATGCAATACTTGCTTCTGCCATATTTTAGGTGGCACATCCTGATTGGCAGGGTATGTATTTTGTACGTTTTCGTAGGCTTTCATCTTAGCCAGATAGTCATGCACCTGTTGAGCATTCTGTGCTGCAAGTCTTCCAATACCTATGGTAGGAACATCGCTGGTTCTGGTAGCAGCCAATAGGTTATCTGACCCCGGTTGCCCAAAAGTTGGCACTAAGCATTGGGCATAAGCACTTGCACTGCTACGTATATCCGGATACTCGCGTCCTTTACCAATTATAAAAGCATATTTAGCCTGCCATTTGTTTACAGCGTATTGAATAAAATTGCGCACTGCAAGTGGTGATTTACGCACCCCGAAAGCAAACTGATCGTACAATTGATCAATATCAAATACCCTGGCATGATATTTACCTACACCGGGGTTGTCGTTCTGGTCGCGGTATCTTTTATAATCTGTTACTTCATCGTACCCGTTATTATCAACGTCGTGATATAGCACGCTATCCGAAATAATAAGGTAATCAGCCTGATATGCTGAACTGGTATAGTTTTGAAAAACTATTGGAGATAATTTTGTAACAGTGTTATAACTTGAAGGATCTCCGCTTACAAGATACAACTCACGGGTAGTTGAAGAAGGTGGCAGCGAAAATTTAAGTGTATCGGCATTTATCGGAACTGTAGATTGAATAACCAACCGGTTAGTCATATCATACAAAATAGGTTGAAGATGGTTGCTGTTGAAATTGGTTATCTCAATGTATTTTTTGTTTACAGCATCGCCGGCAATTTTAAAGTAATATTTGGTTTGTGCATTAAAATCAAAATAATGGGCATAATCAATCTGGTTCATATATACAGCATCTTGTTGAAAGCTGTTTAAGTTGCCCGTCTCTGTGTAACTAATTGCATTGTTACCCGAGTTAAGCAAATTGTTTTGAACGGGCACATTAATTTTGCCAAGATGGAAACCATTAACCCCGGGACTTTGATTATAAATATTTGATGCATTTAAACTTATACTTACTGTATGCACATCCGGAGTGGGGGAATTGTTACAGTATACTGAGTAAAATGTTGCTGCCGGACCATTTGGGTTAAGGAAGGGTGTAGATAAAGTATAAGTAAGGTTTGAAAATTGATTAGTGGAACTGTAACCAAAATTGCCAAAAAAGTTCTGGTCTCTATATCCCTCACCTACATCGTATATCGATTTAAAAATTTCATCATTACCTACCAGGTAATATTCGCCTTGGGTATTTGCAGCGGTATAAATTTGCCGGGTAGTAGCAATAAAATATGTCTCTTTTGGGGGTACATTGCTAATGTTGTTAATCAAGGGCGTAAAACGTGGATTGGCTCCGGTTGTTTTAACGGTAAGGTAGTAAACCGAGGTATCGTTAAACAAACTGTAATATATGTGTGGCTGCATAGCACTGCTTTTGTAAAGCATACTATCAACATCACCTATATTCTTTTGCCCGTAAAAGTCTATATAATCACTACTGCCTAGCGTTGTTGATGACGAAATATAAATAGGCACTGCCTGCCCATTATGGTACATTACAAAGTTATTTACATTAATCGAACTGATGTTTGGAATAGAGGAAAGCGTAGCGAAAGGAATGCGGTACATGCCATCGGCAGTAACTTTTATTTTGTAGTGGGTTTGCGAGTAATCAATCCATTCGTTGCCAAAAGGCTGAGCCTGCGTAATGAATCTGAAAGCAATTAAAGTAACAATTAGGAGTAGTTTTCTTTTCATATATCGTTACTACTTTTGCTTTTTAGTAATATCTAACCGCACTGAAATAACATTCGAATACAATCCACCTCCACTCCTGCTTCCGGCATCGCTTAACGTGCTAAGGTTAGTAAGTGCGTAGTCAATTGAAATAATTTTAATATGTATACCCGCCCCAATATTTGGCGATACGATTACAACTTTTTTGCCCTGTTCATTAGTTGCCCGTTGTATATTACCAGCACCCGCACGTAAATACAAGCCAATATCTTTTCCGGGTAAATATTTCAGTTCAAGCCCGGCATTCATATCAATGCTAACTGGCTTTGCAGGAATTAGTACGTTCTCTTTTCCATCAGTACTAAGCGATATATTAATTTCAGGTAAAATGGTAAAGTTCTTTTTCTTTCCCATTACGGCTTCATATGCCGCACCTAGTATTACATGTGGTGTTGTTATTTCAAGGCTGTTGCTAGGCAAAGCATTATTAGTTTGTAATAAAACCTGTTTTTGTGCATCGGTAAACGACATGGTCCAGGCATCAAAAGTACCAGTTATATCGCGTGCCATTAAACCAAAATGCCATTTTTTGTATTCGTATTGTGCGCCCGCATCTATTCCAAAACCAAAGGCCTTAGCGAAACTTCCTATTTGACGGTAAATAACTTTAACACTACCGCCTATACTAAGCCCTTCAACCGGCAATGCCTGCGCATAGTGAAACATAAATGCATAATCTGCGGTGGAAAAAGATGTGATGTTATTGTAATTAATGCTTCCATCGGGGTTCACCAAAAACAAAGTATTCGGAATATTATCTACTCCAAACCTATAAATCGAAAAACCGATAACCCGTTTATTAGGCACCAAAGGCACAGCCGCTGCCAAATAATCATACTGCCCAATGCCCGCAAAATATTCGGAATGCATAAACGCTAGTTGGAATGTATTGGTAATACCCACCAAGCCCGCAGGGTTATAGTAATTTGAGTATACGTCGGAAGTTGAGGCCACTTGGGCATTGCTCATAGCCAAGCCGCGGGCACCAACACCAATATTTAAGAAATCGTTGCTATAGGTGCGCACCACTTGTGCGAAGCTTGTAAGCTTAAGTAGCCCCAAAAAGGCGGTAAGTAAAATGGTTTTTTTCATAGTTATACTTTCAAAATTTCCTGCCAGCTATAACGCAATACAGCATCAATATTGTTAAGTGCATTAACAAATCTGCTTTTTTCCTCTTCCGAAAACTCAATTCCCGTTACCGATGAATAAATGCGGTTAAGGCCAAAAACAATATGTTCTAAATCTTTAAACAAAAACAAAAACCTTCTTTGCTTAAAAAACTGAAACCTGGTTAAAAACTCTTTCTTTTCTTTTACCAATGATAAATCATCAAAATATACGGATAAAACCTTCTCATTGGCATTGTCAATGGCCTGATAAAAATCATGGCAAATAGATTCCTTTTCCAACACAATCTGCCTGTCAATCATCAATTCTACCGCAACATGGGCTATTACTGAAAGCCTTAATCTTTTCCGGCCCAATCCTTCATTTAAGAAAGACTGTATTGCCTGAGAAAGATGTTGCATGAACAACTTCGAATTATGAAAACTTTTATCGGCTTTGTAATGACTAATAATGCCCTGATGAATTAGTTGTAATTCGGAGTCCTTATTAGCTATTACGCAATTTTTGATAACAGAGTTATACGTTCTGGAAAAATTCCCCGACAAGTCAGGAATAATTAAACCTGCAACAAAATAAGGCTTATTATTGGGCAGTTCGCAGTAATAGTGTGATAAAAAGTGCATAAAGGATTGGGGAAAATTAGGAAACTATACTAAATACAATACAGATTATTAGGAACACTTTACTAACAGGCTTTGCTTTAGTCAGCAATATCAAACATTATATTTCAAGAGTTAACAAAAAACTTGCGTTACGATTATATTTGCCATTAACTATAATAATAACTACTAAACATGGGATTTGTTGAAGAACTAAGATGGAGAGGATTGCTTCAGGATATTACGCCGGGCACTGAAGAGCTGTTAAACAAAGAATCAGTGTCGGGCTATATAGGCTTTGACCCTACTGCAGATTCGTTGACCATAGGCAATTTTGCTCCTGTTTCCCTTTTGATGAGGTTTCAAAAGTTTGGACATAAACCTGTTGTATTAATGGGTGGCGCTACAGGAATGATTGGCGACCCTTCGGGCAAAAAAGAAGAGCGCAAGCTGCTTACACCTGATGATGTTCAGCATAATGTTGATCGACAAAAAAAGCAAATTGAAAAGTTTTTAGATTTTGCCCCAGGCAAAAATACGGCAACCATGGTAAACAATGCCGATTGGTTTGGCAAGATAAATTTTATTGATTTTTTGCGGGATGCGGGTAAATATCTTACAGTCAATTATCTGTTAAGCAAAGGGTTTGTGAAAGAAAGATTAGAAGAAGGTGAACTGTCGTTCACCGAATTTAATTACATATTGATGCAGGCTTATGATTTTCTGCATTTGTACGAACATCATAACTGCAAACTTCAATTAGGCGGTAGCGACCAATGGGGCAACATAACAGCAGGTACCGAACTAATACGTAAAAAATTGCGCGGCGAAGCCTTTGCAGTAACAGTGCCTTTAGTTACTAAAGCTGATGGAACCAAATTCGGAAAATCTGAAAAGGGTAATATTTGGTTGGACCCGGCTAAAACGTCTCCTTTTCGCTTTTATCAGTTTTGGATGGGCTTGGCCGATGAAGATGCACAGAAGTATTTGAAGGTTTTTTCAATGGAAGACAGAAATTCTATTGAACAAATTATTGCTGAAGGCAGCGCCCGACCTGAGTTACGTATACCGCAAAGAAAATTGGCTGAGGAGTTAACTACCAGGGTGCATTCGGCAGATAAGTTGAATAGTGCAAAAGAAAAGACTGAGATAATATACGGCACGGCTTCAAGTATTGAAGGTTTTAAAAAACTTTCGCCCACTGAAATTGAAGATGCTTTTGACCTCGACGCAATTCACAAAGTAAGTAAGGACGCATTTACCGGAGAAGTTAATCCGGTGAACCTATTGGGTGAGCAGTCAACTATTTTCCCCTCAAAAGGCGAGGCGCGTAAAAGTATACAGGGTAATGGAGTTAGCATCAACAAAGAGAAGATGAATCTGGAGCGCAAAATTTCTTCGGCAGATTTGCTGTATGGCAAATATCTTTTGGTGCAAAAGGGAAAAAAGAATTATTACTTAATTATAGCTGAATAAAATGTTTAGAAAAACAATTTTGGTTTCTATTTCAGTTCTAATTGCATTTTTTTCTATTCTGCAATCGTGCTATAAATTGCCTACTGCGTGTTTTACAACCAACATAGGAATTGATAGCATTCGTGTTGATACGCCTGTTATTTTTAACGCATCTTCATGTAGTACAAATGCCAGCGCTTATAATTGGCAGTTTGGAAATGGCGATTCGCTTGAGGTGGCATTTGGCCCAATAGTAACAAAAACATTTACAGATACTGGCAATATTGATGTTTATCTGCTGGTAACAAAAGGGCAAAAGCAAAATTCTTTTGATAAAATAATTCACGTTAACCCGTAATTATTATTGAATTGTTGCATTTAGCACATCCATCATACTTTTAGCTTTTAGCAGTACTTCATCGTATTCTTTTTCAGCTACCGAATCAAAAGTAATAGCGCCACCGGCTTTTATGGAAAGATACTTTTGTATAGCATTATAAAAGATGCTTCTTATCACTACATTAAAATCAAAATCGCCAGATGGTGTTATATAGCCAATAGCGCCAGAATAAAGTCCGCGCTTAAAATCTTCATAAGCCTCAATATTTTTCATCACCTCAATTTTAGGTGCACCGGTCATACTTCCCATCGGGAATGCATTTTTAATGGCATCAACAAAATGCACTCCTTCTTTTATTTGCGAACTAATAGTTGAAACCATTTGATTAACAGTATTAAACTCATAAATACCAAAAAGCTCATCCACCGTTACACTTCCTGGTTTCGAACTTTTCGCAAGATCATTTCTCATCAAGTCAACTATCATCACATTTTCTGCGCGCTCTTTAACGTCGTTAGCTAGTTGCTGCTTAAGCTTATCATTTTCTTCAGTGGTAATTCCTTTCTTTATCGTTCCTTTAATTGGTTGCACTGTAAGCTTCTCTCCCACCTTTTTTAAAAATCTTTCGGGGCTTGCGCAAAGAAGAAAGTTATCGTTATGCTTAAAAAAGCAACTGAAAGGCGCTTTAGCTTTTTCATTCAATCTTATAAAAGTATCTACCGGATTAATTGCTACACCTTCTGAATAAAATTCATTGCAATAATTCAGCTCGTAAAAATCGCCATCAATAATTTGCTGCTTTATAGCGCCAATATTTTCCAGATATTTATTTTTCGATGTCCGCTGTTGAAGCAATATGTTTTGAGGCTCTGTATCTTGAACTTGTATTTTATTAATCACCTCAATAATCTCAAATGTCTCCGGGTAATTTCTATTAACCGTGACCTTATCTCCATTAATTTCAAAAACATAACGGGGTTTAAAAAAATACAATTCAGGAAAGTGCAAATGGTCACCATGGCGACTCTGTAATTTTTCAATTTCATTTTTCAGATCGTACGAAAAATATCCGAAAATATCTTCCTTACATTTTGTCTGAAACTTCTTAAGCTCTTCAAAAGCATTTTCGTTGCAGCTTAGCTCTTCAACAGCGTCAACAGCTAATACCCAGTCTTTACTTTGATAGTTTTGGTGAGGGTAATCGTTACTATCAAGCAGTAAAACTGTTTTGAAATGATTGGCCCAGTAAAGAGCCTTTATTTTAAAGGAGTTTATATCACTAACTGAAACTGTAGTTGATTGCGACATTTGCAAAGTTTATAAAGCAGTTTCCAGAGTCTTTTTAAAAAGAAGTTTTTCCCGTTCAGGTCCAGTTGAAATCATACTGATTTTAGTAGACAGGTATTGTTCTAAGAAAGAAATATAGTTCAGAAAAAATTCCGGTAATTCGTCGTACGAAGTAAAATTACGAAGGTCAGTTTTCCAACCTGAGAATTTTTGGTATACGGGTTTAATCTCCTCCTTACATAAATCGAATGGAATTTCAGTGGATTGTTTACCATTTATATCATATTCAGTGCAAGCCTCAATAGCCTCAAAATCATTCAAAACATCGGCTTTGGTAATAACAAGCTGAGTAACGCCATTAAGCATTACAGCATATTTAAGTGCCGGTAGATCTATCCAGCCGGTGCGCCGTGGGCGGCCGGTAGTAGCCCCGAACTCGTTGCCACTTTTTCTTATTCGCTCACCGGTAGCGCCATTCAACTCAGTAGGAAAAGGTCCACTGCCTACGCGAGTGCAATAGGCCTTAGAAATACCAATTACTTCTTTAATTTTTTTTGAAGGAGGTATACCCAACCCCTGGCAAGCGCCTGATGCAATTGTGTTGGACGAAGTAACAAAAGGATAAGTGCCAAAATCAATATCCAGCATACTACCTTGCGCACCTTCAGCCAAAATATTTTTGCCTTCGGCAAGTGCTTTGTTTAAGTAGTATTCCGAATCAATAAGATTGAGTGATTTTACAAATTCTATGGCATCAAACCACTCCTTTTCTAAGTCAGTTAACGAAAATTCAAAATCATAAATGGAAAGCAGCTTTAAATGCCTCTCTTTTATCTTTTCGTATTCCAGCTTAAAGTTTTTATCTAACACATCGCCCACCCGCAAGGCATTACGGCCGGTTTTATCCATGTAAGCAGGTGAGATACCTCGAAGGGTAGAGCCTATTTTACTTTGTCCCTTTGCTGCCTCTGACGCAGCATCTAAAATTTTATGAGTGGGGAGAATAAAGTGAGCCTTTTTAGAAATAAATAAGCGCCGTTTAATATCGGCGTCTTTACTGGTAAGGTTTTCTATTTCTTTTTTTAATGTAACCGGATCAATAACTACACCATTGCCAATAACATTAACTGGCCTTTCGTGCATAATACCGCTGGGTACGGTGTGAAGCACAGTTTTTACTCCGTCTATAATGAGCGTGTGGCCTGCATTTGGCCCGCCCTGAAAGCGAGCTATTATATCGTATTTATTTGCAAGATGATCGACAATTTTTCCCTTGCCTTCATCACCCCATTGAAGCCCAAGTAATACGTCAACACTCATTATCGTTAATTTAATTCCGTTTAAGGAATCGGGTAATAGTAATTTACTTTACGCTGTTCAAAAACGAGATTGCTGAGGCTTCATCAGGCTGGGTTTTAAATACACCATCCAGTTTAGTTATTAACAATAGTTTTCTCATCTGCTCAGGAACATTGCAAAGTGCAAGTTCTCCACCCGCATTGCGTGTTTTTGATACTGCAGTTAACAACATGCCTAATCCGGTACTGTTGATGAATTTCATTTCGCCCAGATTGAAAAGAACCTTTTTGTTGCCGGCTTCAATACTGTTTTTAATCATTTCCATTACCGGTGCGTTGGCTTGTTCGCCTAATAAATTTCCTTCCAGTGCAATAATAAGCACTCCATCTTTGGTTTCGTTTTTCATGCGTTAAGTGTTTAGTTATATGGTTTGTTTTTCTGTTTTCTTTTTATTTATCGGTTCTTCTTTGCGTTGCGCTTCTGCCATCTCGCGTTTTTTCTGGCAACTTCCGCAAACGCCGTACATATTTAATGAATGATGCGTAATTTTAAAATTTAATAATTCACCCATCATACTTTTAATTTGCTGTATCCGCGGATCGCAAAATTCAACTACTTTTTTACAATCTACGCAAATAATATGGTCATGTTGTTTATAACCATAGCTTTTTTCGTATTGTGCAAGGTTCTTGCCAAACTGGTGTTTCTTAATCAGGTCGCAGGAAATAAGCAGTTCGAGTGTGTTATAGACAGTAGCCCGGCTTATGTTGAAATTTTTTTTCAGAATGTCGTTATACAACGACTCGGCTTCGAAGTGGTCGGTACGGGAATATATCTCATCAAGTATCAAAAAACGCTCGTTGGTTTTACGCAGGGCTTTTTTCTCAAGGTAAGCCGAGAAGATGTTTTTAGCCTCTTCAATCTGTTCTTTTTTGTCTGGCGAAATCACGTGCTAATTTACAAAGTTTGAAGTATAATTAGAAAAAATCGGAAACACTGTAAACTACGTGTCTTTTACCTCTTTCTCATAATGCGTTTACGGTGCTGTTCTCCCCATGTTTTCATTTCCATTAAAACCTTGTCAAGCGATTTTCCGTATGGGGTTAACTCATATTCAACGGTTACCGGCTTGGTATCGTAAACCGTTCGGGTTATCAGTTCGTTATCTTCCAGTTCTTTCAATTCCTTCGAAAGCATCCGTGCGGTAATTTTGGGTATATCACGCTCCATAGCCTTAAAGCGCTTTTTCCCAAACATCAGCGAACCTAAAATAGGGAGTTTCCATTTGCCGCTTAAAATGTCGAGCGTATCCCTAACAGGTATTAAAAACTGAGTGCATTCTGTAGGTCGTGCTTCGGCTGTTGCTTGTTTTTGACTTGCCATATTATTTGTAGTTGGTATACCAGAGTATATTAGTATACTTTGGTATAGTAGTTACTAAAGTATAGCAAACATAGCGCATTTTTGCATTACAAAAAATAAATAGATATGAACTTAGCACTTTGGATTATGCAAGGATTATTGGGCCTGTTTATTGTAGCAGGTATTATGAAAACTTTACAACAGGTAGATAAACTTTCGGTAAGGATGGCGTGGGTAAAACGTTATTCCGTGGGAATGGTAAGATTTATTGGTATTACAGAACTGCTAGGAGGTATAGGAGTAATAGTGCCTTGGGCAACAGGTATAATGCCAATACTAACCCCCCTTGCTGCCGTTGGCCTTGCAATTATCCAAGTTGCAGCAGCCTTTGATCATTTAAGGAATAATGAAAGCAAGCTGGTTCCAATCAATATTGTATTTCTTCTACTTGCAGTTGCGGTTGCTTACGGAAGATGGGTGTAAGCGAATTTTCGCTAATTAGAAAATTTCGCTTTTGTATATTTGCATTTTATAACCTAAGATGCTAACCTCTTCTGAAGAAAACATACGCATCATATTTGGCCTTAAATTGAAAAAATTAAGGGCCGATAAAAAACTGTCGTTGCATCAGCTTTCGTCAAAATCGGGTGTGTCAGTTTCATACCTTAATGAAATTGAGAACGGCAAAAAATATCCGAAGCCAGATAAGATAAACGGACTTGCCAGTGCGCTGGATACTACTTACGATCAGCTGGTCTCTCTCAAAATAAATAAAAACCTTACACCGGTTGTACAAATTCTTAATTTACGAATTGTCAACGATTTTCTTTTCGAAACCTTTGGTGTAGATAAGAATCTTTTAATGGGCATGATGGCTGCTGCCCCTATCCAGCTATCAGCGCTGATAAATTCTGTATTCGAAGTTGCGCGCAACTATAATTTGCAGGAAGAGCACTTCTATTTCAGTTGCCTTCGCTCCTACCAGGAAATGAACGAAAATTATTTTGATGACATTGAATTGGCAGTAGAAAATTTTAGTAATGAAGTAGGTATCAAAGGCCAGCAGCATCTTACCGCAGCAAGTTATGAGCAGATATTAAAAGAAAAATTTAAATACCGGGTTAGCAAAACCGATTTTTCTGATTACCCAAAACTTCGCGGTTTTCGTTCGGCATTTATCAAGGGCAAAGAACCTGTACTGCTATACAATAGCCGCCTTACCGAACAACAAAAAATTTTCCTTTTCGGAAAGGAACTTGGCTTTGCTTATATGAAAATTGAAAAGCGGCCTTTAACTACTTCATGGCTTAAGGTTGAATCGTTTGATCATGTGTTGAATAATTTTAAGGCATCGTATTTTGCACAGGCATTGCATATTAATAACGAGCGGCTTGTTAAAGACATAGAATCACTATTTCAGAATAAAACCTGGAAACCCGTTGCGCTGGCCGAGTTGCTTGAAAAGTATAATTCCTCACCCGAAATGCTTTTACAGCGTATAGCTAATTTGCTGCCCAAATATTTTGGATTCAATGATCTTTACTTTATTCGTTATTCAAGCAAAGAACCGGCCAAGCATTTAAAAGAAATATCGAAGGAACTGCACCTTAGTAAAAACCAACTGGACCTTGAATACATGATAAATGAACAAAATTACCGGCGCTGGATAACCAAATCGTTGGTACACTACCTGGATAATAAACGTTCGACAACCGATGCCCGGAAAACATTTATTGATGCTATAATCAGCAAAAATAACGCCGGTGATGAATATTTAACTATTTCCATACTTAGGCCTATGCCCGAGTTAAATAACAATGCAAATTCTGTAAGCATTGGTTTTGTTTTAACCGACCATGTAAAAAAGAAAATCGCATTTTTAAACGATCCATCTTTAAGAATAGAAAAGATAGGTGTTGTTTCTGAATTTCAATTTGAAACGCCATTTGCCATGCGAAAGATGCGGGATGAAGAAGCCCGGCAGGCCGATTATGAAAAGTTGGCTTGGAAAGAAAAACACCGGAACTAAAAAATGTAACAATCCTTACTTTGTTATAGTCCAATTTTGCGGTTTTCCGCAAACTCATTTACCCTATAAACGTAAAATCTTTTTCTAAATTCGTAGCTGGGGGTTCTAATATGAAATTTTCTTTCGAGCAACAATTGAGTTTTGCGTTTGCCGCATTCTTTGCAGGCACAGTTTTTATGGGCTACACCGCCTATCGAAATAATCTGGCATTTAATGAAAGTAATCACAGGATACGGCATACCGAAGAAGTACTGCGCGAAACCGACCAAGTAGTTTCGCTTAGCAAAGACATAAGCGGCGAGCGGGCATATCTTAGCACCAGTAACCGCCAATTTTTGGAACCACTCAACCAGGCTTCAAAATCTGTTTTTGTACATATTGCCAGTTTAAAAAACCTAACTACCGATAACCCTGCGCAGCAACAACGTATTGATTCCCTTCAATTTTATGTAAGCAAGCGCCTTGATTTTGTTTCGCAATGTATTCAGTTAATAGACCAGAAAAAAACAGACTCTGCCGCAACGCTTATTGCCACCCAGCAAAGCAGATTCTGGATGAATAAAATACGGAAAAGCACTGCCGATATACAGCAGGAAGAAGAAGTTCTGTTTCAGAAGAGAAAAGCAATTAATGATCAAAGCATAAACGCTTTTAGTGGTACAATTTTAACCTTGTTTTCGGGTTTGTTGTTTTTATTAATCGTTACTTATATTACTATCAGGTATAATTTAACTAAGCGAATAAAATTGGAAGAAGAGCTAAAACGAACCAACAGGTTTGTAAATGCTATTCTGGAGAATATACCCGACATGATATTTGTAAAAGATGCCGAAGACCTTCGCTTTATAAGGTTTAATAAAGCAGGCGAAAAACTAATCGGGCAGCCAAGAGAAAATTTAATAGGCAAAAATGATTATGATTTTTTCCCAAAATCTCAGGCCGATTCGTTTACCGCTAAAGATAGAGAGGTTATAAAAGGTGGAAAGTTAATTGATGTAGCCGAAGAACCAATTCAATCTCCACAAGGGGAACGTTGGCTGCACACTAAAAAAATACCGATTTATGATGAATCGGGTAAAGCACAGTACTTACTAGGAATTTCCGAGGATATTACAGAAAATAGAATACGCTTGGCGGAAATTAGAAAATTGAACGATGAGTTAGAGAAAACGGTGGAGCAACTAACTCAAGCCAATAAAGAAATGGAGGCTTTTACTTATTCCGTTTCGCATGACCTTCGCGCTCCGCTTAGAATAATTGATGGCTTTAGTGAAATTTTACTTAAAGATTATCGTGATAAACTAGATAATGATGGTGTTGAAACAATTAAGGTAATAACCAGTAATGCCCGGCACATGAGCAAGCTTATTGAAGATTTGTTAAACCTATCGCGTTTAGGAAGAGCAGAGCTTGTGAAAAAGCAAAACGATATGAATAGACTTGTAAATGATGTAGTTGAGGCTATCCGCATTGTTGATAATAAAATAAACGTGCCTATTAAGGTGCATAATTTAAGTGGGGCATTCTGTGATTATAACCTTACCCGCCAGGTTTGGATGAATTTGATTTCGAACGCGCTTAAATATTCAAGAAACGTAGATAAGCCCGAAGTTGAAATTGGAAGCATTGATAAAGATGGAGTTAGTGTTTATTATGTAAAAGATAATGGCGTAGGCTTTGATATGAAATATGCACATAAATTGTTTGGTGTTTTTCAGCGTTTACATAAAGCCACGGAGTTTGAAGGAACCGGTGTTGGTTTGGCGCTTGTACATCGTATTATTACTAAACATGGAGGTAAAATTTGGGTAGAGGCTAAACTGAGCGAAGGGGCTACTTTTTATTTTACCCTTGGATGATATTACTTCTTATAAGCCATTAGCATAAAATTTACAGATATTTGCCGCATGAAAGCAACCATTTTGGTTATAGATGATGAGGCAAAATTGCGCGAGTTACTTTCGCGTATTATTTCGCTAGAAGGTTTCAATGTGCTGGAAGCCGATACTGCTAAAGCCGGATTAAAAATACTGGAGAGGAATGAAGTGCATGTAGTATTAAGTGATGTAAAACTACCTGACGCTAATGGTATTGAACTAAGTTGCGAAATTAAAAGCAAGTATCCCTGCACAGAGATAATTGTGCTTACTGCTTTTGGCACTATTGCCGATGGCGTGAAAGCAATTAAAGCAGGAGCTTTTGATTACCTGACTAAAGGTGACGATAACGAAAGAATAATTCCGCTGCTGAATAAAGCTGTTGAAAAAGCCATTCTCCAATTCCGTATTCAGCAATTGGAGAAAAAGGTTTCTGAAAAATATAGTTTCGAAAATATTCTGGGCACATCAAAAGCCATTATGCAATCAAAAGAACTGGCAGCTAAAGTTGCAATGACTGACTCCACTGTACTTTTGTTAGGCGAAACCGGAACCGGTAAAGAGGTATTTGCCCAATCTATTCACCAGGCCGGCAAAAGAAGGCTGAAACCTTTTATTGCTGTTAACTGCAGTGCTTTTGCCAAAGATATATTGGAAAGCGAACTCTTCGGGCATAAGGCTGGGGCTTTTACGGGTGCCATAAAAGATAAACGTGGTTTGCTTGAAGAAGCACATGAGGGAACTATATTTTTAGATGAGATTGGCGAAATGAATATTGAGCTACAGGCAAAACTATTGCGTGCGCTCGAAACCAGTGAATTTTATAAAGTGGGAGATTCGAAGCCCACCAAAGTGAATGTACGTTTTATTGCTGCATCAAACCGGAATCTTGAAGCGGAAAGCGAAAAGGGAACATTCCGTTCTGACCTGTTTTATCGTCTTTCGGTATTTACTATTCATTTGCCATCGCTTAATGAACGAATGGAAGACATAGAAATATTGGCTGAGCATTTTATTAAAATATTTGCCGATAAAATGAATAAGCCCCAACCTAAAATGTCGACCGCGTTTTTAGATGCTCTTCAACATCATGCCTGGAAAGGGAATACCCGGGAGTTGAAAAATGTTACCGAGCGGGCAGTAATACTTGCCGAAAATGTTTTGCGACCTGAAGATTTACCCTTCAATTTTTCAGATGCAACTTCTTCGCAATTTGTTTTTGACATTGCAGAAGTTGAAAAGCGACATATTCAAAAGGTATTGAAACACACCAATGGTAATAAAACCGAAGCCGCCAAATTGATGAACATCGGCCTTACTACCTTATACCGTAAGCTGCAGGATTATAAAATCGAATAACCTTTCATTTTGGAAAAGCATTTATCATTTCGGTAAGGTATCCCCAACTTTTGCCAATCTTATCCAATGCTCAAGATTCTCCATTTTCGTTATTAATCAATGGGTTACAAAATATTGATTAAATGCTTTAGTAGCTGGCACCTATTTTGAAATGGGTGTGCCAAAATATGTATTCTATGATTTTGCTATATGATGCAGTATCGGTAATTCAAAGCGAGTTTCCATACCTTTCTTATCAAACTAGAAATAGCTCAAATAATAAGAACTTGTTTCATGTGGTTAACAATTTGGCCAATTATACCAAAAATCAACTTCTTGAAAATAATGAAGCAGAATGCGAGCACTGTTTTAAGGTAGCTTATGAGATATGGGAACAGGGCAGCAATATTTCTAAAATGGCTATTGAGAACATTTTTGTTTACAGCCTTAGTCGTTTATTGGAAAGGTCTTTCTCGGTTTCAAATGAAGCACGGGAACAATTTCTTAAATTTTTCAGAAAACAATATGAGGTGCAAATTGGGGGTAAATACCCTTAATAAGCTGTTATGATAAAAGTCATATCAACAAACAGTGCCCAAGACAGATATTTGTAATAAATAAATAATAATTAATGATAACCATAATACTAATAACAAGCGGACTTTTGTGTTTCGCATTTTTCTTAAAACTGATTGACTGGTTCGAAAAAATTTAATCTATGATAGCTCTGTTCATCGTATCGATATTTGTTTTTGCTTATTTGGTTTATGTATTAATTAAACCTGAAAAATTCTGAAAAGATGTTTACTTATACTGAAATACTTGGCATATTATTGATGTTTTTCGGAACTGTTGCATTGGCTATTCCGCTCGGAAAGTACATTGCCAAAGTTTACGGTGGCGAAAAAACGCTTCTTGATGCAGTTTTTAATCCGCTTGAAAAATTATTTTTCAAGCTAAGCGGAATTGACGCTAGTAAGGAAATGAATTGGAAGCAAAGCATGGTAGCCTTACTGGTTATTAATGCCGTATGGTTCATTTACGCATTTGTAATTTTAATTTATCAGGGTTCTCTCCCACTAAATCCCGACCACAATCCATCTATGACAGCTGACCTTGCGTTTAATACCGCCATCAGTTTTGTAGTGAATTGCAATTTGCAGGACTACAGTGGTGAGACAGGAGCCAGTTATTTTACGCAAATTTTTGTATTCACATTCTTGCAGTTTGTTTCAGCTGCCACCGGTATGGCAGCATTAGCCGTGTTGTTTAATGCCTTAAAAGAACGCACTACTGATAAGCTCGGAAACTTCTATAACTACTTTATGAAATCGCTTACAAGGGTTTTACTTCCACTAAGTATTGTAGTAGCCGTTATCTTTCTTTTCAATGGTATGCCAATGACCTTTAAAGCAAAAGATACTGTTGTAGCCATGCAAGGCGATACCTCACAGGTATCTCGAGGCCCAGTGGCAGCCATGATACCTATTAAACATCTTGGTACCAATGGCGGTGGCTTTTTCGGGGCCAACTCTGCACATCCATTTGAAAATCCAAACTATCTAACCAATGTAGTTGAGATGATTGCCCAATTGCTGATTTCGATGGCTATGATATTTGCTTTAGGTTATTACCTGAAAAGGAAAAAATTGGCCTGGGTGATTTTTGGTGTAATGACAGTCGGATTTCTCATGCTGGCAATTCCTAATATAATGATGGAGGTTAAGGGCAACCCCGCTATTGCAAAAATGGGCATCAATATGTCGGCCGGTGCAACTGAGGGCAAAGAAATTCGTTTTGGCGCTGCTGCTTCAGGCTATTGGAGCATTCTTACTACCGTTATCTCTACCGGCTCAGTTAATGCTATGCATGATAGTACTATGCCTTTATCCGGTATGAACGAAATGTTAGCTATGATGGTGAATGCCTTTTATGGCGGCGTTGGTGCCGGTATGCTCAACTTTTTCATCTTTATCATCATCGCAGTTTTTATTTCGGGTTTAATGGTAGGCCGCACCCCTGAGTTTCTTGGTAAAAAGATTGAGGCCCGGGAAATGAAAATTGCGGTGCTGGTCTCTCTCCTATCGCCATTATTAATATTGGGATTTACTGCTTTAGCAAGTTACTTCGCTGCGCATGATACTAATATGGGTTGGTGGTTCGGTGGCAAAGCCAGCACATGGCTTAATAATCCCGGATATCATGGTTTTTCGGAAATGCTTTATCAGTTCACATCAAGCAACGCCAATAATGGAAGCGGCTTTGAAGGATTGAATGACAATAATCCATTTTGGAATATAACTGCCGGTGTAGTAATGATACTGGGCCGCTTTATACCAATCATAGGTCCGGTAGCAATTGCTGGCTTGCTTGCTGGTAAAAAATATATTCCTGAAAGTGCGGGTACATTAAAAACCGATACGCTCACTTTCGGATTGATGACACTGGCAGTAATTCTAATTATAACAGCACTATTATATTTTCCTGCATTGGCATTGGGGCCTTTGGCGGAGTATTTCAGTATGTAAAAGCAGTATTAAAATTTAATTAAAATGGGCACAGAAAGAAAAGCAGCATTATTTGAAAAAGAACTTGTTGGAGAAGCCATTATACAATCGTTCGTAAAACTTAATCCAAAAATTCTTTTCCGTAATCCTGTAATGTTTACTGTTGAAATTGGAACCGCAATTATGTTGGCGGTAACTATTTATTCAGCTATTAATCATGATAAATCGCAAGGTTCATTTGGCTATAATTTGGCGGTGTTCCTCGTACTACTTTTTACAGTGCTATTCGCCAACTTTGCTGAAGCCATAGCTGAGGCTCGGGGAAAAGCACAGGCTGATTCATTACGCAAAACACGACAAGACACAAAGGCGAAATTGGTAGTGGAAGATAGGCGTGGATTTGAAGTAAAAACCACTTCCACCGTTTCCTCGCAGTTAAAAAAAGGTGATATTTTTTTATGTGTAGCTGGGGATATTATACCCACCGACGGCGAAATTATTGAAGGTCTTGCTACAATTGATGAGAGTGCTATTACCGGAGAAAGTGCACCGGTAATTCGCGAATCGGGTGGGGATAAAAGCAGCGTTACCGGTGGCACCAAAGTTTTAAGCGATAGGGTAAAAGTTTTGGTTACTACGCAACCGGGAGAAAGCTTTTTGGATAAAATGATAGCTCTGGTAGAAAGTGCAACAAGACAAAAAACCCCCAATGAAATTGCCTTAACTATTTTATTGGCCGGGTTTACACTTGTGTTTGTTATTGTATGTGTAACACTTCAACCCTTTGCGGTTTATGCTAAAACGCCCATTACTATAGCTGCCTTCATTTCACTTTTTGTTTGTTTAATTCCTACAACTATTGGTGGGTTACTTTCAGCAATTGGTATAGCAGGAATGAATAGGGCTTTACGTGCCAATGTAATTACCAAATCGGGTAAGGCAGTGGAAACAGCGGGTGACTTAGATACCTTGTTATTAGATAAAACAGGAACTATTACAATTGGTAACCGGAAAGCCACCAATTTTTATGAAGCGCCGGGAGTGGATAAAAATACTTTTATTGAGTTATGTACCTTAAGCTCGCTGGCTGATGAAACACCTGAGGGAAAATCGATTGTTGAATTGGCAGGTTACGAAAAGGTAAAATCTCTTTCAATCGAAGGTTCAGTTTTAATAAAATTTACTGCTGAAACGCGCACATCTGGTGTTGACCTAAAAGACGGAAGACGCATTCGTAAAGGAGCATTGGATGCTATTGCTAGAATTTCTGAGAATGCGGGTAATCCGTTTCCTCAGGAAACTGCTGCGAAGGTGAAAGAAATATCATCAAATGGAGGTACGCCTCTAGTAGTTTCATTGAATGAAAAAGTTCTTGGGGTTATAGAGCTTCAGGATATTATTAAAACTGGCATTAAAGAACGCTTTGAGCGTTTGCGTAAAATGGGGGTAAAAACTGTAATGGTTACCGGTGATAATCCGCTTACTGCAAAATATATTGCCGAAGCTGCTGGTGTGGATGATTTTATTGCAGAGGCCAAGCCTGAGGATAAAATGAATTACATACGCAAGGAACAGGCCAGCGGTAAGCTAGTAGCGATGATGGGCGATGGCACTAACGATGCACCGGCGCTGGCCCAAGCTGATGTGGGTGTTGCCATGAACAGCGGAACACAGGCTGCTAAAGAGGCTGGCAATATGGTTGACTTGGATAATGATCCTACCAAGTTGATTGAAATAGTGGAAATAGGAAAGCAATTATTAATGACTCGTGGAACATTAACCACCTTTTCAATTGCTAATGACGTAGCCAAATATTTTGCAATTGTACCTGCACTTTTTATTACATCAATACCAGCTTTACAAGGATTGAACATTATGAAATTGCATTCACCGGAAAGCGCTATTATGTCGGCTATAATATTTAATGCATTGATAATACCGACTTTAATTCCTTTGGCATTGCGCGGAGTTGCTTACAAGCCTATTGGTGCAAGTGCTTTGTTGAGAAGAAATTTATTCATTTATGGTCTTGGTGGTGTTGTGGTACCTTTTATAGGTATTAAACTACTTGATCTATTTATTTCATTATTAGTTTAAATATATTTCGAAAATGAAAACTCATATTCTTCCGGCAATAAAACTTACGATTATATGTATCCTGTTCTTTTCAGGCATATACACGCTTGCAGTTTGGGGTATAGCTTATATAGTAGCACCTAATCATGGCGATGGACAAACTGTTCGGGTAAATGGCAAGGTAGTAGGTTATGAACTGATAGGCCAAAAATTCAATCAGGATAAATATTTCTGGTCACGTCCATCGTCGGTAGATTATAACGCAGCCGGTTCCGGTGGTAGTAATAAAGGGCCATCTAATCCTGATTATTTAAAACAGGTTCAATTAGCTATTGATACATTTTTGTTGCGCAATCCATCAGTTAAAAAGGAAGATGTTCCGGTTGAAATGGTTACTGCTTCGGGTAGCGGATTAGACCCGGATATCTCGCCAGAGGCTGCGGCTGTGCAAATTCCACGCATTGCAAAGGCTACGGGTTTAAGAGAAGATAATTTGAGGAAATTAGTCGCACTGCATACTGAGAAAGCGTTGTTGGGATTGTTCGGGCCATCAAAAGTAAACGTACTAAAACTTAATATATCATTAAACAATTTAAAGTAACACCTAAAACCAATTTTTATGAAAAGTAGATTTTTACTCGGCGTTATGATACTGGTTGCAAGTTCTTCGGCTTTTGCCGAAACAGACAGTACTGCTGTTAAAAATGCAACTGCTAGTGCTGTGCCCACACCGCATACCACCTCGGTGGCTAATGAAAAGGTGAGCGAAATGGGACATAATTTTGTAGATGCCTTTTTAGATAAAAAGAAACATCAAAAGCAGCGCGATACTACTGCTACAGCCGAGCCATTTTCGCAATATGACCTTACGTGGATGAATGGAAATGACCGCAGGAAAAGCGGTTCGCCTTTTGCCGGTAAGTATTTTACACCTATAGTAATGGTAGATGTGAATTATACTGCTTCAACAGCCCATCCTAAAGATAATACGGTAGTCGGTTCAACTGCATTGGCCCGTAATAATGAGGTGGAACTTTCATTGGCCTCTTTAGGTGGTGAATTCAATTATGCCAATGTTCGGGCAAAAATTCAGTTGCAGTTTGGCACCCGTGCAACTGTAGTTCCTCGTAACGATGCTAGCTGGAACCGCGGCGGTTACGACCTCAGGTCTGCATATCAATATTTTTGCGAGGCTTATGGTGGTTATCATTTTAACGCCATGCATGGCATTAATGTTGATGCAGGTATCTTCATGTCGTACGTTGGCTTGTTCTCTTATTACAATGCCGAAAACTGGACGTATCAACCATCGTTTACATCAGATAATACACCGTGGTTTTTTAATGGTGTGCGTATTCAAATGTTTCCGAGTATGAAATTGAAACAGGAAATATGGATCATTAACGGCTGGCAAAGTTATGGCAAGTTTAATAATATGCCGGGTTTAGGCTCATCAACTTCATGGAGCCCGAAGGAAAACATACGGGTGGTATCCAATAACTATTTTGGAACTGATGTTGGCAATAATACTAAGTGTTTCCGTTTTCATAGCGACAATAGTTTTCTGTTGAGGTATTACAACAAACCGGATGGTAAATTTAGCAAAGCAGCTTTTTCTCTAACTGGAAATTTGGGCTTTCAGGAAGGCGGAGGGTTCGGTGGATTTGGAGCCGGACTAGCGAATGGCGCCCAATCCAACTTTTTATGCTGGATGGCTTATAACAACTTATGGTTTGGAAAAGATCATTTTTCATGGTGCATAGGTGGGGGCATGATGCACAACCCCGGCCGCTACTTAGTGTTATACCCTGGCGGCGATGCTGACCCCAATATTAATCCTGCAACAGGAACAACAATTGGCACCCATCCATTTTCAGCCAATCCGGGTGATAAATTTGATGCTTGGGATATGTCTACTAGTATAAGTTGGATGCCTAACGATTTTATTACGTTCACGGCCCAAATTGTACATCGTGAATCAAACGTGCCCTATTTTGCAGGTCCCGGTGGTGTAACTTCACCTGATGGTTATAACGGAACGCCTATTACAGGTGGATGGACGCCTGACCTTCAAAAGCAGGAAACACGCGTAATATTAGCTATGGTTGTGCGCTTATAATTGTAGATTTTTGTAAGATATTATTATATAAAAAATAGTTAATCTAACATAGCAGCAAAGCAGTTTCAAGGAAAGATGGAGGAGTCAAATAAAAATGCTGAGAAGTTTTTAGAGTTAATCCGACAGAGCAAACGCGGCAAGTTTAAACTGTATATTGGCATGAGCGCCGGTGTGGGTAAAACATACCGGATGCTTCAAGAAACCCATGCCCTGCTTAAAAATGGTGTTAATGTTAAGATTGGGTTTATTGAAACCCATAACCGGGTAGAAACTCACGCCTTGCTCGAAGGACTGCCATCCATTCCTCGCCGAAAGATATTTTATAGAGGAAAGGAATTAGATGAGATGGATGTTCAAGCGGTTATTAATGCACACCCTGAAATTGTAATAGTTGATGAACTAGCGCACACCAATGTGGAAGGTAGTAAAAATGAGAAGCGTTGGCAGGATGTTATTGAAATTTTGAATGCCGGTATTAATGTTATCAGCGCGGTGAACATACAGCATATTGAAAGCTTGAATGATGAGATAAAGGATATAACTGGAATTGAAATTAAAGAGCGCGTGCCTGATTCTGTACTTCGCTTAGCTGATGAAGTAGTTAATATTGACCTTACTGCCGATGAATTAATTGCAAGGTTGAAAGAAGGAAAGATATACGAAAAAAGCAAAGTGGAAACCGCTTTGAGAAACTTCTTTCAGTCAGATAAAATTCTTCAGTTACGGGAGTTGGCGCTCAAAGAAGTTGCCTCGCAAGTAGAAAGGAAAATAGAAACTGAATTGCCTAAAAACAGCGGATTACGTTCTGAGCGCTTTTTAGGATGCATTAGCAGCAACCACGAAATAGCAAGGAAGATTATCCGCAAAACTGCGAGGTTAGCTTCCTATTATAACAGCACCTGGTATGTGCTTTATGTGCAAACGCCACAAGAGGATACGGATAAAATTCCATTAGCTGCGCAGCGGCATCTGATTAACAATTTCAAGTTAGTAACCGAGCTGGGGGGCGAAATAATAAACCTAAAAGATGAAAGCATTGCCAATGCCATTGTAAAAGTAGCGGAAGAAAAATCTATTACGACCATTTGTATTGGCAAGCCGCATATGAGCATTTGGAAAATAATTATGAGTACAACTGTGTTTAACCAGCTATTAAATAAGTTATCGGCATCAGATATTGATATTATCATACTATCGTAAATAATATAATATGAAGATTAAAACTAAAATACGTTTAGGCCTTATCTTTTTGCTATCCATAATTATTACGCTGGCAGCAACGGGTAGCCTTTACGTTAACCGTCTTGCAGATATTTCTTCTGATATTTCAAAGGCCAACTATCAAAGCCTTGAATACGCAAAAAATATGATACAAGCATTGGATGAAGGTGATAATGATGTATCGGTAAAAAAGTTTGAAGATAATCTTAAGGCTCAGGAAAATAATATTACTGAAGTTGGCGAAAAAAATGCAACAAAGGAAATGCGCGATATATTTGAGTTATACAAATCGGGTAAGCATGATGATAAAACCCAATCGCTATTACGATTGAAAATATTGACTGTTCAGGACCTTAACATGCAGGCAATAGTGAAAAAAAATCAGTCGGTAACTCAAACTACAAAAAGAGTGTTCGCGTATATCACCATTTTAGGTACACTGTGTTTTCTACTCAGTTTTACTTTTGTTATCAATTTTCCCGGTATGATAGCCAATCCGATAGCCGAACTTACTGCTGGTATAAAAGAAATTGCTAATAGAAATTATCAGTCGAGGCTAAACTTTAAAGCTAATGATGAATTTGGTGAAGTAGCAGGCGCCTTTAACGAAATGGCAAGTAAGTTAGATGATTATGAAAATAGCAACCTGAGCCGATTGATGTTTGAAAAAAAGCGGATTGAAGCTATTATCAATAACATGAAGGACGCAATAATAGGTTTGGACGAAAAGAACAATGTGTTATTTGCTAATTCAGTAGCGTTGCAATTGTTGGGCCTGAACGAAAAGGATTTATTGAGCAAATATGCACCTGATGTGGCATTGAACAATGATTTATTTCGCAACTTACTTGTGAAAGAGGAAAGAGAAAAGTTATTAAAAATTTATGCTGATAATAAGGAGAGCTACTTTACAAAAGAAGTGCTTGAAATTATAACCGGCGGGCAAAAAATTGGTGAGGTGATGGTTTTGCGCAACATTACCCGCTTTCAGGAATTGGATTTGGCTAAAACAAATTTCATTGCCACAATTTCGCATGAACTAAAAACGCCCATATCTTCTATTAAAATGAGTTTGAAGTTATTGGATGATGAGCGTGTGGGAAAAGTAAATGAGGAACAGAAGAAACTGATTGATAATATAAAAGGCGATAGCCAGCGCTTATTAAAGATAACTACAGAATTGCTGGACATGGCACAGGTTGAAAGCGGCCATATTCATTTAAGTATTCAGCCCGTTGCGCCCGCGCAAATAGTAGAGCAAGCTGTAGGTGCAGCGCATTCTCTTGCTGAACAGAAAGGAATTACAATTGAAAAGCAATTAGCTGAAGGCCTTCCATCGATAAAAGTTGATGCGGAGAAAACATCATGGGTGTTACTTAATTTTCTGACCAATGCTATTCGTTATTCCCCCGAACGTTCAAAAATAACCATCAATGTTGTACAGAAGGAAAACTCAATTATCTTTTCAGTAAAAGATATGGGACCTGGCATTGAAGAAAAATACTACGCGCGATTATTTGAAAAATTCTTTCAGGTGCCAGGTTCTTCATCGGGCGGAAGTGGCATGGGTTTAGCCATCTCGAAAGAAATTATAGAAAAACAAGGGGGTAAGATAAGCGTAGAAAGTGAGCCGGGTAAAGGCAGCGCCTTCAGTTTTGAGTTAGCCGTGTAAAAGAAAAAATAGTCATCCGTTACCATGAAAACGAAACTGACAGGCTTGGCAATATTGGTAACTGGTTAACACGTGTGTAAGCAACAGGGTCAAAATAAAAAATATTCTTCCTGTCAAGCATGTTTGAAATGCCTGCAATTAATTCAATTTTCATTCTTGGTTTAAATGCGAATGCCTTCTTTAACTCTAGGTCTAAGCGACTGTACGCCGGCAAGCGTCCTCCATCAATTTGCGAAGCGTATACTACACCCAATTTGCCATTATTAGCATTAATGTTGGTGCCAATGCCATTAGAGAACGGATTATACTCGTAGAAAGATTGTGTTTTTGTGAATGGGAAACCACTTCCAAAATTCCAGCGCGCACTTAACTCCCAATCTTGTTTTTTGCCAAACTTGTACGCTATTATTAAATTTAGATTGTGTCTTCTATCGTAGTAGGGTGGATATACTTGCAAACTATCATTTCGGTTGGTCCAGGCAAGAGAATAGGTGCCGTAGGCAAAAAATCTTTTCCATTGCCATTTTACGAGAAAATCAACCCCGTATGCGTTTCCTTTTTCAAGTATAAAATTTGGGTCTTCGGTAAATTGCTTGTACTTATTTAAATCTAATGTATGCCAGAAATACTTATAATACGGTTCAACATTTATAGTTATATTTTTCGGAAGGTCAATTTCAAAACCTAAAATTGCGTCAACACTCCTTTGCAAATTGTGCGCATTTCCGGTTGAATGTAAAGCAGTTTCGTTAGTGCCGGTTACGAAACCTGTAAATAAGTCAACAACATCCTGGTTATTTACAGCGCTAACAATATTTTGCGAATACAAACCGGAAGCCATTTTTATACGAAATTTATCGGTAACATTATATTTCATGCTTAACCGGGGTTCAGGCGAAACAGCACCTATTACACCATAATATTGAAAACGCGCACCGGCTTCAATAACAAACTTCTTTACGTATTTATGAAAAGTAAAATAAGCATCTAAATCGGTTGAATTCTGATTCTGGTCTATGTTGTTGCCAAATGTATTTGTAAAAGAAAAATCCGTTTTGGTTCCTTCTACCGCTAAGCCGTATTTCAATTCGCCCTGATTAACGTAATAGCTAAAATCCATACCCACATTAAAATCACCAATCATGCTTGAGCGGGGTATGTTATCAGGTTCATTTAAGGCAATAGAATACTGCGAATAGCTAACGTGCGTATTAAAGAATAAGTTTGAATTTTTGGGAACTGCCATAAAATTAGCGCCAACCCCGAATGTGTTCCAACTGTAATCGGCAGTAGAAAAATTTGCATTATCCCTATAATTGAAACCGGTTACACTAAACTTGTTGCCATAGTTGGTATTAAGCGTAAACTTTCCGAAAAAGTCGTAGAAACTATAAGGCAAGCTATTTGCGTATGGATAAAATATTTTCGAACTCTCGTTCAAATATGAAATTTTTGAGCTTAAAATAAGCGAGGCGCTGGTATTGTGGCCCTCTTTAAGTTTTATAATTGGTATTTCAAGCAAGGCATGGGCTGTAAATGGGCTGGCGCTTACTTTGCCGCTAAAATCTTTTTGGTTGCCATCCCTTGTGCTTACATCAACAACAGCACCTGTTCTGGTTCCGTATTGCGAAGGGAAACCACCGGTATAAACATCAACGTTTTTTACTATATCAGTTTCATACACTGAAAAAAGGCCAACGGAGTGAATTGGGTTATAAATCTGTATTCCATCAAGTAAAAATCGGGTTTGCACTTCGGTTGCGCCTCTAATAATTATTTGCCCACCCTGGTCGCCGGTAGAAATAATTCCGGGCATTACCGGTAGATACTGTGCTATATCTGCCTCTCCACCTACCGATGGTATACGGTTTATTTCAATTGGGGTAACTGTGATTACCGATACGCGGGTTTCGGTTTGCTTTTGCTGTTTTTCCCCGCTAATTTCAACACCTTGTAGCTCTACAGATTTTACATTAATAAAAATCTTAACGTTAGAAGTTTGATTCTTTTTAACTTCAACGGGTATAGTTTGGGCTTCGTAGCCTATATAAGTAGCTGTAAGTTTATATTCACCGACTGGTAGATTAGGAATGCTAAAAAAGCCGCGGTCATCGGTAGCCGCACCAAATTCGGTTCCTTCAACCTTAACACTACCAAAGGGAATTCCTTCGCCATTG
The DNA here is from genome assembly GCA_903919075.1 of uncultured Bacteroidota bacterium. Classification (GTDB taxonomy): domain Bacteria; phylum Bacteroidota; class Bacteroidia; order Chitinophagales; family LD1; genus Bog-950. The sequence goes on from CAIXGR010000022.1 coordinate 52,626, forward strand.
GCTTTGTCCAAAATAAAGCCCTTTACAGAGCCTTTTTGTGCGAAACCAATAATTGCAACAAAAACTAAAATTGCGGTAAAAACGTTTTTCATGGTCCAATTATGAAGGGCGCAATTTATAAAAAAATTGACCGGAATAAGGCTAATGGTTAGTTAACAATAATATGGATTTTCGGGCGGCGATTTAAGACTGGTACATTTCTTCTTTCCTATAGTCTAAACTTTATAAACCACATCCAAGTATTTTTTCAAAATATCACTTACAATACCCCTAAAAGGTAATGAAGACGCCATACCGTATACTGGTGCCATACCATCTTTGCTGCCGGGGTTGGTTTTTACATAAGCTACTGAGTCTTTCAAGTCTTGTATAAATCTCTCCGCCACCCCTGGCTGTGTTTGCCGAAGGGTTAAAGCAAGATGGAAGCAGGCAGGTTTATGCAGCCCATTTAAATTCCAGCCCTTTTTAGTCATTTGGTCCAACACTTCATAAATATTAAGCGAATCGCTGGCTATGGCGAATATCCATAGCGGCTCGCCCAATATTTTCAATTCGGGTATAGATAGTATTCCTGCTTTTATTTTATCTGCTGTTTCGAGAATGGCTTTTGTGGCCTGTAGGTAACCCTCCTCTCCCATTGCCAACATAGCTGCCCAACATGCTGCGCTTAAAGCACCGGGACGGCTACCAGCAAGCGTAGGAGAAAAATATAGTCCTCCGGGCCATTCGGTGGATGTATAGAATTGATAATGTCGAAGTGCTTCATCTCTGTATAATACTACTGAAGTACCTTTTGCTGCGTAGCCGTATTTGTGTGTATCAACACTCATAGACGTAACGCCGGGCAGGCGAAAATCTACCACTGGCACTTTGTACCCCAACTTTTCGGCAAATGGAACTACAAAGCCACCAAGACAACAATCGGTGTGAAATCCGATTTTATGTTTTAGGGCTATATCTGACAACTCTTTGATAGCATCGAATGTGCCGTGAGGAAAAGAAGGCGCAGAGCCAACTATAACTATGGTGTTATTATTAATTGCACGTTTTACTGCATTTACATCAACTGTATAATTACCAGTAACAGCGATTTTAACCTGTTTGATATTAAAGTATTGAGAAGCTTTGTCGAACGCGGCGTGGGCGGTAACCGGTACTATCATCTCCGGCTCAGTAATACCTCTTTCTTCCCGTGCTTTGTCGCGGTAGGTTTTCATGGCAAGCAAAATGCTTTCTGTCCCACCGCTGCTAACGGTTCCACAAATAGAAGAGTTAGCCCCAACCACAGTTTTGCCGTGAAGCGTTGCGACCATGGAAACTATTTCAGCCTCAAACTTGGTGGCAGAAGGAAATAAATCAGAATGTAAAGGGTTGCTTTGCGATTGTAGGGCGTAGACTTTATTCAAAAAATCAATATGCTCTTGCGAGCCGTGGTAAATTCCTCCGCTTACGTAGCCATCTTTCCATTTCCCGCTTTCTAATTCATTCATTTGCTGAATGTCGGCCAGTATTTTTTCGCGGTTTAATCCCGTCGCAGGAAGAATTGGGTATTTATCAAACTTATCGCTGTAGGGTTTTAAACTGTGTTCAAGCACATGCATCACCTTTTCATTCTCAGCATCAATCATTTTTTTTACTGAGGGAATTTTCTTCATCCGTTTTTCGATAAAACGGGCTAGCGAAGCCGGCAACCAGCTAAGTTTTCCGGTAATTTCCTCAATATTCATTAGTGCTAATTATGGTTATTGGAAGTTGATGGTTTCAAGACCCTGACCGGCAGCAAGTAATTCGGCAATGTCGAACACCTTCACCTGTTGTTGTTTTTCTTTGGCTTTTACGCCGTCGGTAAGCATGGTATTGCAAAAAGGGCAGGCCGAAGCTACAATTTGAGCTTCAGTTTCTACGACCTCTTCAATTCGGGCAATGTTTATGCGTTTTGCACCTGGTTCATCCTCCTTAAACATTTGCGAACCACCTGCACCGCAGCATAAACCTTTGGTGCGGCAACTCTTCATTTCAACCAGGTCGGCATCTAACTGTTCAAGCACTTTTCGGGGGGCTTCGTATATTTCATTTGCCCTTCCTAAATAACATGAATCGTGATATGTTATCTTCTTGCCTTTGAATACATTAGCATCGGTCATTTTAATCCTTCCTTCATTTATTAATTGCTGCAAATATGTGGCGTGATGAAGCACCTCGTAATTACCACCAAGCGATGGATATTCGTTCTTTAAAATATTAAAGCAATGTGGGCAGGTAGCTACTATCTTTTTAACGCCGTAGCCATTTAATATTTGTATGTTTTGCAGGGCCAGCATTTGGTAAACAAATTCGTTGCCTGCCCGTTTGGCGGGGTCGCCATTGCAGCTTTCTTCGGTGCCTAAAACGGCAAATTTGATATTGAGGTGGTTCAGAATTTTTACAAATGAGCGCGTAATTTTTTGCGCCCGCTGGTCGAAACTTCCGGCACAACCTACCCAAAAAAGCACTTCGGGGGTTTCGCCGTTAGCGGCATATTCGGCCATTGTTTTAACTTCCATAACTGTAGTTTAAATTCACGTTTCAAATTCTAAACTTCTCGCTCCCCGCACCCTCTGACTCCCTAAAGGGAGAACAGCTCCCCGCAAATACACAAACTATAAACCTGCTACTATCCATTCTTCCAGTTCAATCTATCTTGTTGACTAAACTGCCAAGGTGCGCCGTTGTTTTCCATATTGGCAAACATGCCGGTCCACTCCGCCGGTGCGTTTGATTCTTCCATTATTAAATTTCTTCTCAACTCTATTATAATCTCTAAAGGACTAATCATTATCGGGCATTCTTCAACACAGGCATTGCAGGTGGTGCAAGCGCGCAATTCTTCAACACTTATATAGCCGTTTTCAATTAATGATTTGCCATCGTCGTTCCATACGCCTTTATTAGCTTCAATAGACCGTCCTACTTCTTCCAGCCGGTCGCGGGTATCCATCATAATTTTGCGCGGGCTTAATTTTTTACCGGTAAGGTTGGCCGGGCAGGCGGCAGAGCACCGGCCACATTCTGTACAACTATAAGCATCTAATAAATTCTTCCAGCTTAAATCAAACACATCTTTGGCTCCGAATTTTACTGGCTCAGCAGGAGCCTCGGGTGCCGCCGCTGCTGAATCAGGATTCATCATTAAATTAATTTCCCTTGTAATTTCGGGCACGTTGCTTATGTATCCTTTAGGGTTTAATCGCGAAAAATATGTATTGGGGAAGGCAAGTAATATGTGCAAATGCTTTGAGTATGGCAGATAAACCAGAAAGCCAAATACACCTAGAATATGCCCCCACCAACCCAACCGTTCAATTAAATGAAGCGTGGTATCGTTGAATCCAGATAATAAAGGCACCAATTTACCGCTTACTAAAAAACCATACATACCATCATGCAAAGCCATATCGCCAGTATTCATACTAAAAATGCAAGCCAATAAATAAAGTTCGGCAAGTAGAATAATAGTGGCATCTTTAATGGGCCAACCTTTTAGTTCGGGCTTATTAAGGCGTGGAACTTTTAATATCCACCGGCGGGTAAGAAAAGCTATGGTAGCAACTAATACAAACAGCGATAAAACTTCGATAAAGGAAATTGTAAAAACATAAAGGCCGCGCAGAAAAGCTATGTTCTCTACGGCGTGGTATAATATGCGGTGATGACCGGTAATGCCATCAATGAAAATTTCTATTAATTCGATTTGTGTGATGGTGAAGCCTACATAAATAAATACGTGCAAAATTGCAGGCGTAATGTTTTTAAACATTTTCTTTTGACCCAAAGCCACTAGCAGCATATTATTAAGCCTAAGTTTAGGTTGGTCTGTATAGCTTTCTCGCTTATTGCCCAACATTATATTTTTATAAACCCGGTAATAACCTTTAAAAGCAAAATACCCTGCGGCTGCGGTTAGAACAATAAAGAGTACAGTCTGTAAAATCACCATCATAAGTTGAAAAGTCGAACGGGGCTAAAATACATTTTGTTCGCGAAAAACATCTAAACTTGTATCAACACTTTAAGCAAATATATGAGCAAAAAAATCTTTCTGTTTATTACCCTTATTTCATGCCTATTATGTGCGTATTCGCAAACCACAACCAAGTTTGATTTGCGTTTATTGGAACGTTTACATGAGGGCAAAATAAGAGACGTAAATATGCCGCTATTGGTGAAAGGCGATTTAGCCAAAATAAAAAGCCTGGCTAAAAGATTTGAGGGTGTATATAAATACGGCTATAACAATATTTCAGCTATAGAGATTCCTGAAAAAAACCTGATTGCCTTTTCGCAGGAAAGTGCAGTTGAAAAAATTGAGCATACCGGCGCTAAAGGAACTTTTTTGATGGATACCGCACGTATTCGCAATAACATTGATAGTGTGCAGGCTGGTTTTGCACCTTTAATGGATAGCACGACTGGGAAAAATGTGATTATAGGTATTATAGATGGAGGAATTTACTGGCAGCATAAGGATTTTAAAAATGCTGATGGGACTACACGCATTATGTACATTTGGGATCAAACGGTTCCCCACGGTGCTAATGCCCCTGCGCCCTATAACTATGGAAATCAATGGAACTGGTTGGATATTGATGCCGGTAACTGTACGGAAGTTGAACCCTACACTGGGTCTTGCGCCGACTTTGGGCATGGTACATGCGTTGCAGGTATTGCAGCGGGTAATGGAAGATCGGACAGTGCAAACCCGCACCTTGCAGGCATGTATACTGGTGTAGCACCGCAAAGTAATTTGATAGTGGTTAATGTGGGCTCAGGAAATTGTTATGGTGATAATTTTGAAGCCAACGTAGTAGATGCAGTAGACTATATTTTCAAAAAAGCTGATGCGCTGGGAATTCCTTGTGTTATTAATACCAGCGTGGGTACTTACTACGGCTCGCATGATGGTTTGGACCTTTATACCCAAATGATTGAGGCTCTGCTTGACCAACGCAATGGCCGCGTATTAGTAGCCGCAGCGGGAAACGGAGGGAATGTTCGCTACCATTTATCTTATGATATTCCTTCCGATTCAACTAATGCCGCCTATACTTACTTTAATTACAACCCTTATTTAGATTTGCCTGGCCCTGGTGCATATTTTGATTTATGGGCAGACACCGCTCAATTTAATAATGCATGGTTTACCGTGGGATGTAATGATGCCTTAGGAGACAATTTGGGTACTATTGATTATTTAAATGTGCTTACAGATTTTCATCCTGCACAAGGGCAAACTGCAGCTAAACTTAATATACCGCTGGTTGAAGGTGGCGTTCTATTGGCATCGATGGATATTGGAGTTACGCTGGACGGAACAAGGTACCATGTTGAATTTAAGATAAAATCGCCTGCTTCTACTTCGTACTTATGGCGATTGCAAACCTATGGTAGCGGATCTTTTGATTTGTGGGCAACCAGTGGCCTTATTGGCTCATCAGATATGATTGATTCTATTCCTGGTAGCGGAGGTACAATAGCAGACCCTAATTACCACCATCCCGATTCGCTAAAAACTATGGTGTCTGAGTGGCAATGTAGCAACAAAGTAATTACGGTGGGTAACTATTCTAACCGCCCAGGTTATTATGATTATGATTCGAGCTATGTTGACCTGGTAAATCCAAACCACGGTGATATACCAGAAGTTGTTGGTAAAGTATACCACACTTCAAGCCTTGGCCCTACAAGAGATAATCGGTTAAAGCCCGATGTAATGGCTACCGGCAGTACAATTATTTGTACCGGCGACGGAAATGATATTTCATTAAAACTTGGAAACAACTCGCTACACTATAAAGTTGGCTTGGGTGGTCATCATGAACGTAATGGAGGAACTTCAATGGCTTCGCCTGTTGTGGCGGGTATTGCAGCTTTGTACTTGCAAAAACGCCCTACAGCCACTTATGATGAAGTTATGAGGGCTTTGATATGCACTGCAATAAAAGATTCATTTACCGGCCCAACTACAAGCTACTCTTATGGCAATGGGAAGGTAAATGCTTTCCAAGCACTTACTAATGCAACTTGCATTACTTACGGCGCTGTTGATACCGCCTGTTTTAATTATAACCCGCTTGCCAATACCGATACCGGAGGCTGTGTGGCTAAAGTTTACGGTTGTATGGATACTGCTGCTAATAATTACGATTCGACCGCAAACATTAGTAATGGTGGTTGTACATTTACAACATCAATAAAAAATATTGAGGGTAGTGAAATTTCATTGCGATTAATGCCTAATCCTTTCAGTAATCAAACAACTTTTAGTTTTGTGAATAATGGCTATTCATTTAGAAAGGGTGAAATAGAAATTGTTAACCAATTGGGCGAAATTGCTGATGTGTTACCGGTGAATGAAAACAAAAGCAGTTATACATACATTAATCAGAAACTTGTGGCGGGTATGTATTATTACATGCTTAAATTAGATGGCAAAACTGTAAAAACCGGAAAGCTTTTGGTTGAGTAAATTAAAAATGGTGGCAATGAAAAGGGCATTGATTTTAAATAGCGATGAAATACGACAAAAAACAATACGCATAGCCTACCAAATTGTTGAGGATAATTATAATACTACCGAACTAACCCTTATTGGAATAAAGTTGAATGGCTTTACTTACGCAACTAAGCTGAAAAGCGAGATTGAGCAGATTGATAAAAACATTAAAATTACCCTTCTTGAACTTGAGTTAGATAAATTAAACCCTCTTCTGAAAGATATAAAGCTTAAACCGGCTGGTTCTTTAAATAAGGAGACGGTTATTATTGTTGACGATGTAGCCAATACAGGTAAAACACTTTTCTACGCCCTTCAACCCATTCTAAAATTTTCTCCTGCAAAAGTACAGGTTGCAGTACTAGTAGACCGGCAACACAAACTGTACCCAGTTTCGCCAGATTTTGTAGGGTTGTCGCTTTCTACCACTTTAAAGGAGCATATTGTTGTTGAGTTTGATAAAAAGGGTAATGGCTCGGCTTACCTAACTTAGAATTTTAAGCTTTGTAGTTTATCTATGAGTAACTCCATCTTTTCATTCACCGGATTGAATATAATGTGAGCTTGGTTATAATAAGGCAATCGCTCTTGTAATTTGGTATGAATAAAGCTATTTAATCCAACATCATCTAAATCTTTAAGCAGTGGTCTTTCGTGCAATTCGGTAGTTTTTAGCCTGCTGTATATTACACCCTTATCAACATTTAAAAACACAACCGCTCCTCTCCCTTTCATCCATTTCATGCTATCAAAATAACAGGGTGTGCCTCCGCCGGTGGAAATAACAACATTATCAATAGGGAGCGATTTCAAAGTTTCATTTTCTGCTTCTCTAAAAAAATCAATTCCCCTTTCTTCAATCAAAATTTTAATAGTGGCAACTTTATATTTAATGCAAACGGCAACATCTAAATCAATAAATTTATAACCCAGTTTTGCAGCCAATTTTCTGCCAAAAGTAGTTTTGCCTGAACCCATAAAACCAATCAGGAAAATGGTTTGCATAAATTTATTTTACAGTTACACGGGGGTCGAGTATAGAATATAGGATGTCGGTAAAAATGTTCATTACCACAAATATAAAGGCTACTAAAAGCACTGAGCCCATAACTACAGGAAAGTCGAAAGAAAGAAGTGAGTTAATGGTTAGCAGGCCAAGCCCGTTGTAATTAAATACCTTCTCGATAAAAAATGCACCGGTAAGCAACGCAGCGAGCCAACCTGATATAGAAGTAACCACCGGATTCATGGCATTTCGCAATGCATGTTTAAATACCACATTAAAATAACTAAGGCCTTTGGCTTTTGCTGTTCTAATAAAATCCTGATTCAACACATCAAGCATTGAACTGCGCGTAAGCTGGGTAATAATAGCTATAGGCCGAACGCCAAGCGCAAACATGGGCAACCAAAGGTTTTTCCAGATAGTAATTTCGCCGTTATAGTCAAGGTCGGTTAAGGAGCCACTTACGTTCAACCCTGTCCAATCTTTAAGGTAATAGCCAAATATCATTGCCAAAATAATTCCCGAAAAATAGGCCGGTTGCGAAATACCGAAAGTAGAAAAGATAAGTATGGTATTATCCCAAATAGAATATTGCCTTATAGCAGCAAATACGCCCAGTATAATTCCTACAAATGAGGCAAGTGCCATGGCAGATATAGCTAATATGAAAGTAGGGTATATTTTTTCGCCCAATAATTCGCTTACTTTTCGGCGGGTTTGAAATGACTTGCCCAGGTAAGGCATTTTAACTACTACCGAAACTGTGCTGACAGAAAAAAGCTTTGCAAATTTTACGTCCTCAGGATTTAGATAAGAGGGGGCATCTGTGTTTTCAATATTATTTAATGAAATTGGCGATAGGTCGTTAAAATACAGCATCAGCCGGTTGTACCAGGGCAAATTCAATCTAAATTCTTTTTCAATAGCTTTTACCGAGGCAGTATCGGCCCTTTGCCCTAGTGTCATTCGCGCAGAGTTAACGGGCAAAATATTGAACAGGATAAAAATTAAAACAATTACCCCCACCATTACCAGTAGGCCGTTCAGCAATCGCTTTATTATAAATTTTATCAGTTCCATTAAATACTTTGTGCGAATAAAAATAACATAATTCAGAAGCAAAAGAAGCCAAGTGGATTTCTCCAATTGGCTTCTTTTATTTAATGAATAGAATCTTCTCAGTTCATCAATAAAAAGTGGGGATTATTTTGCTCGTAATACTTTAAAGCTACGCTGTTGGCTATTTGTTTGAATTATCAATTGATAAATGCCTGCAGGAATTTTTTCCATGTCTACTTCCAGCTTATTATTTCCGGAAGCTAATTTGGTGTTGCGGGTTATTATCGTTCTTCCTAAAATATCAACCAGCTTAATGGTGGCATTGTTTTCCTGCTTACTATTTATCAGCACTTCAAGGATATTAATAACCGGATTAGGGTAGACACCCTGTATGGCTATTACGCCTATATCGCTAATACCTGTAGCTGTAGCACTATCGCTGTTTATGCTTATATTAAGGTCAGCAATGGCAGAATCTGATGGCGATAGTGTAAACGGAATTGGCACCGGTGTTTTATTTAGCTGATCAGCATATATTTTATAGCTGCCATAAGCTAAATTGCTGAATTGGTAATAGCCAGCTGCATCTGTATAAGTATATGCCACAGCTTCATCGGCACTAGTAACCAAATTAATTTGAACACCAGCCAGTGGGTCACCTAAACTTCTAAATATGTTACCACCTTGATGTAATGCCATACCTGCACCTTGGTCTACATAGCCGCCTACAAAACCAGGGCCACCCGGGTTAACTCCTTCAACTAAGGTTATATCAATTCCATTTGCATCGCCCGAAGTTAAATCTACGGCGGTTGCGTCAACCCAGTTTAAAGCATTGTTGTAATATGTTGGCAGGTAATTAGCATAGTGCTGACTACCTATTGCTAAGGCTGCTTTTACGTAATAAGTATTTACAGGCAGGTTGTAGAAGGTGTAGTAACCTGTTCCTATTGAATCGTACAAATGTATAACGGTAGAATCGAAAAGGGTTAAATGCCCCGTATTATCCTGAACTATTAAATAAACTACAGCCTGTTCGCTTGAGGTGCCGGCGGTAACTTGCCCTTGAATATTATAAGCAGGCGGTGGAGGAGGCGTTAAAGTGAAAGTATTATATAAAGTATCAGTACAACCAGATTGAGTAGAAGCATAAAGCGTAGCAATGTAAGTGCCCAATGAAGTGAAAGTAACAGAAGGGCTTACATTAATAGAGCTTGGCGGACTTCCACCGGGGAAGCTCCACAAATAAGTTACGGGGGCATGCGAAGAATCTATGAGAGATACATTAAAGTTTGCTGTTGTGCCATTTGAATTCTCATTTACATGTAGCAATAAATCACACCGGTCGACATTTATTATATGCTTTACGCTATCTACGCAAGTAAAGGCACCGCTTGCAACTAATAGTGTTACTGTATCGGGGCCGTTGTGATTAAATGTAAATTGTGTGCTATCGGCAGTTGGGCCGTAAGAACCATCGCTGGATATCCAATCATAATGATAGCTCGGGTTTGGATTAGTAACCACAAATTCAGCGGTATAGGGATTTGTAGATACGGTATGATAAGTAAAGTCAAGATTAAAGGGATGGCACATAACTAGTGTATCCAATCTGCACGTTGTATCTAAACAGCCTGGCCCGGCTACATTAAAGCAAACATTGTACAAGCCATCGGATGTAAATTGATGAGTTGCTGTAAGTCCGCTTGCGGTTCCTCCATCGCTAAAACTCCAGGTGCCGGTGTATGAACCGCCCGAAATGTTTGCAGCAGGGGAAAATAAGTATTCACCAAAACCTACAGGTTCAAGAGCAATTGCTGAAGATTGAGTGCATAGATTTACTGAATGTGTATCGCATTGTTGAACAGTACATGAGTGTATAAGGTCTATTACTGTAAGACACATATTATAGGTGCCTGAATTAGCATATAAATGAGAAGCACGAGGCAAAACGGTAGTATCGAAAGTACCATCGCCAAAAGCCCATTGAAACATTATAGTATTGGCGGAGTCGAAATTGCCAACGTAATTAACCGACTGAAGTTGGATATTGCCCAAGCCATTATCGGTTGCTGTAAATGCTGCATTGCATTGACTTCGGGCTGCATATGCCACAAGCAAAAGCGCCACGGCCATTAAAAGTTTTAGTTTCGTTTTCATAAGTTCAAATTTTTGTTGTTTAATAATTTGTTTGACACAACAAAAATGAGGAGGATAATATGGGTTGGCAAGGTGAAATGGTAAATTTCTTACATGAAAAATGATAATTTCTAAAGCCAATGGCATCTCGATGACTTAGACCGTAATAAAATACCTGTAGGATAATCTCTTGCATATAAAATAAGTTATTCGCTTAAGATATCTTACACGGCATTATGTGTTTTTAAGGTAATGATATACTTCTAGACCCATTAAAAATATCGTTGACTACAATGTCGCTTTAATGATCTGCTCCTGTCCCGCTTTATTTTTAATCACAATAGTATAATTTCCATGAACTAACGACAATGCAATTTTCTCATTCTCGTTCTTTAACTCAATAACATCAGCGGGAATAGCAATGGCTCTATCTTCATTCTCATTATAGGCAAATATTAAACAGGGAAATGGAATTTTAAGCTGGCCATCGACAAAAAAAGGCAGACGCTTGCTTTCAAATACCCAATTGGGGCGTCCGTTTATCCAGCTAGTGCGAGGATGATAAACTCTTACATCGTATTGATTCAAACCTTTGGGGCCATTAAACGGGCTCCCTGAAGAATCTACAAAAACAGCATAATAATTAAGGTTTACCATTTTATAAAACGGGTTATCGTTTTGCAAAGAACCTCTTTCTGTTAAACGTACCTGGTCTATTGTAAATGGGTTTATACCGGTAAAGTCCCTTAATCTTCCTGCCATTGCCTTACCCCAATCAGGAACGTCGGATTTTATCAGATGGTCAAATCCACAATATATAATCATTTTGGCCCCAGAATCTTTATCCAGTACGGCTTTTATATTTTGTGCCTGTTCAATTTCCCGTTCTTTCCCATTTGCAAGGGTGCTAGCTTCATAGGCAAACACATGAAAGCTATCTTTAAGAGCGGTGCGTATCAAATTTGCAAATTGTGGCTGAACGGAATAATATCCAGTATTCATTATCGGGTATTTTCTGGCGTTCAATAACGAGTCTCTTGGATTAAGGGTTTCAGCGCCAAAATATCTATATCCTATGGAATACAAACTGTCAAGTAAAGATTCAGCAAAAACGCGGTGGTTAGGTTGGTGGTGCGCTTCGTTGATAATGATTATTTGTTCCCTTTTTGCCCTGGAAATAATATAATCTAACGCACTAACCGCTTTAAGTTGTAAAAAGCGCTCACTATCTGCGACCAGCAAAACGCCTGGCGGAAGATTTTGCATGTCCCACACCTTTAAAACATTTTCATAATCCCCAATATTAGCCAAGTCCCATGCGGCTTGCAAATATTTATAGCTTGAAGTATCTTTGTCCAATGTATTCAAAATATCCTCTGAAAACCGATAATGCAATGGCTGCGCAAGAGGCATTAAATACATACACAAAAAAAACATTACAGATAGAATATCTATATATATTGGATTGGCGCTGACCCTCATAAAATATCTTTATTGAAGATAGTGTAACCTTTTGCGTCAGAGGCAAACAAACAATATCTTTATAGAATTAGCCGCAGTAGTCGTCGGACTACTGTAACTTACTTTCCTTCAAAATACGCCTTACTCAACTCCTCAAACGCTGGTAAATGACGATAATGCCATTTATTAATTATCGTTCCATTTTTCAATAAAATCAAACCGGGGTTGGAGCGAATCATAGTTTTTAATGGAGTTTCATCGGCATAATAAAATGGAAATGCTGCATTGTATTTGTGGCGGAAGTCGTCAATCTTATTATCGTTAACTACAACAGCGAAAAATTTGATGTGGGCTTTATCGCATGCTGCAGCCAGTTCATCTAATTGTTTAAATGCTTCGGTATGTGTTTTCCCAAGGTTCTGCGAAACTACCATTAATGAATAGCCGGAGTAATGGAAAATAGAATCGTTCATGTTATTACCATCCTCATCTTGCATAAACAGATTGGTGATTTTGGCCGGTTTACCTTCGTCTAATACTTCATCGCGGCGTGTTACGTATTCCATATTTGCCAGTTCCTTCAATACATTAGTATCTGAAAGAGCGGTAGAAGGATATTCTTTGGTGAGTTTTGTTGTTTTATCGCGATAAACGTAGGTCATTTTCATCACCGGATGTTGTTTCTCGGTCATGTTTTCAATTATGTTCTGACCAATGGCATAAGGGCGAAAATCGAGCATCGGTTCATCCATATAAACATTGTAGAGGCAGAATACCATTGAGGCAACACCAAAAACGCCTGCCAGCCCGGTTAAAATAATATTGCTAAATACCGGCCGCACAAACTTTGCATTCATTACCAATATCAATATCAGCACATCCAATACACAGTCTTTATAAAAAGTTTGCCAAGGTTTTAATTTTATAAAATCGCCAAAGCAACCGCAATCGGTAACTTTTAAGTTGCTGTTATTAAATGGCTGCGTAAAGAATATGCCTGAAAATTTACCAATTAGAAAAACGAGCAGCAACAAACCAATGGAAAAAAATACAAGATTGTTTCTACGCGGCTGAGTAGGCACAAACGGAACAAAAGCCATCATAAACATTATTACAGCCGAAATGAAAATAAATTTATGTGTAATGGTATAAGCCGAGAGATATGTGTAGCCTGTAAGAAATGTAAAGAAAAGTGTAAGTAGCCATATAACCCCCACAGTCAATTTCGGTTTCCAACCAATAATGAGCATTAGACCAAAGAATAGCTCTGCAGCTATCATAATAATAGCTACCGGTGTTGAGAGGTTAGCGAATATATCCCATAGCGAAGCTAACTTGGCATTTAACGAAGATGAAAGGCAATAGAATTTTTCGCCGGAGAAAGCCTCGAAATACTCGCGCATTTTGTAGCTGGTGCCAAGCGGGTCAACCGCTTTTACAAAGCCCGAAAAAATAAAAAATGAGCCAACAAAATCCTGTACAAACGTAATAAGCACATTAGGCGGCCTGTGAAAAATAAAACGTATTAGAGCAAGAGCAAAAGCAGCAACTGCAACAATTCCGAAGATGGTATATACGGTCATTAGTTTTTGTTTTCGTTTATTTTAATCAATGCAAAAATTGCGTAGTTTACAATATCATGATAGCCGGCATCAATGCCTTCGCTAATCAAAGTCTTTCCTTTATTATCTTCAATTTGTTTAATGCGTAAAAGTTTCATCAAAATTAAATCGGTAAACGAACTTACTCTCATATCTCGCCAGGCTTCGCCATAATCATGGTTTTTGGCCATCATTAGCTTTTTTATTTCCTGGGCTTTTTTATCGTACAAATTTAAGGCTTCCACCTCAGGCAACTCAGTTCTTTTATCATCTTTAAGTTCCAGCTGAATCAACCCTATAATAGCATAGTTTACCAGTCCAATAAACTCACCTTCAATGCCCTCATCCACCATTTGGGTCTGTTTCTCTTCAAGTGTTTGTATGCGTTGGGCCTTAATAAATAGCTGGTCGGTAAGCGAGGGAAGTCGCAAAATTCGCCATGAGGTGCCATAGTCATGCGTTTTTTTCTGAAATATCTCTCGGCAATGCTTGATTTGCTCGTCGAACTGGCCCGAAGTTTTTTGCTCCATGTTGCTTCAAAAATAGATAAGAATCGTAATTTCGGAAATCCATTTAAGATTCATTTGCAAATGACTATCAATTGCCGCGGTAAATTGCTTGATCTCTCCGCTCCTAAAATCATGGGAATTCTGAATATTACGCCTGATTCATTTTATGATGGCGGCAGGTTTAATAATGAAAAAGCCATATTAAAGCATATAGAAAAAATGTTGCATGAGGGCGCGGATATTATAGATATAGGCGCCATGAGCACCAAACCGGGCGCAAAAATGATTTCGGTAGAGGATGAGTTGCAAAGAATACTTGGGCCGCTGGAAGATATTATTGAACGTTTCCCGGGTAGCCTAATTTCGATTGATACGGTTTATTCGAAAACCGCGGTTGAGGCCATGGAAATTGGGGTGCATATTATTAACGATATTTCCGCAGGGCGGTTTGATGAAAAGATGATGGCTACCGTTGCCTTATACGAGGCCCCATATGTTATTATGCACATGCAGGGAACACCCGCCGATATGCAGATACACCCTGCTTATGAAAATGTGGTAACTGAAATTTTCAATTTTTTAAGCTTACAGGCTGATTTATGCAAGCAGACGGGCATAGCCGATGTTATAGTTGATACCGGTTTTGGATTTGGTAAAAGCGTTGAACATAATTATATTCTGCTACGCAACCTTAAATATTTTTCTAACCTCAATTTGCCTGTTATTGCAGGTATTTCTCGAAAATCGATGATTTGCAAACCACTTAAAGTAAGCCCGGAGCATGCCTTAAACGGAACTACTGCTGCAAATATGCTTGCTTTACTAAACGGTGCCAATATATTGCGTGTACACGATGTAAAGGAAGCTGCAGAGGTTATAAAAATTTACGAGGCGTATAAGGGGTAGCCCTCGTGGCCGTAGCATTAATACGCCAGCACATTGCATTTATTACATCAATCCATATCTTGCGCTTTGAAAATGTGTTGCTGTAAGAAAATAATAGTTACTCTACTTGTTGCTTTAAGCTGTTTCGCTGTGCATTCGCAAGGGTTTACATTTAAGTGGTCTGGTGGATATGCCTGGCAGCCGGGAGGCACTATCTCGGCCCCGCTTATAAACACCCAAACGCCTGCACTTGACCAGTTAGTGCCCATGGTTTATTCGGGAGATACTACAGGTGGGAAACCTAAAGTTGTTCATAATAGTTACGGGCAGGGATTTAATATAGGGGTTAGACTGGGATATCAAATCAATCCATACATTGGTATTGATATTGGCGTTTCGTACGCATCAAGTGCCACAATTTCGTGCAATCAGCTACATACTTTGTATTTGCCCGATTCAACCGGTATTGTGAAACCAACAAACGGTTATGTTAATGCTAATTTAGCAACGCAAAGCCAAAGTGTAACGCTTTCCCCGGCAGTAACCCTCTCCTATGCAAAGCCGAAATTTAAGTTTTATCCCTACCTGCGTATCGGCCTTTCGCTACCGGTATGGACGCAGATACAGCATACTACTTCCATGAATTTGATTGGCTTTTCGGCTGATTCAGTTACACGGTCATCGCCTTATTTTATAGGTAATCAAACAAACGATACTATTAAAACCACAACAAAATTTTCGGTAGGTGTAACCGGTGCAATAGGTGTTGTTTACAGGGTGCATTCTTTCCTTCAGTTATTTGCCGAGGTTAATGCTCAGTTTTTAAATCTTAATGCAAAGGCAGCCAATTATACAGGGTTGAGTGCCGATGGTGTATCGGTATTAAGCAGCCGTGGCAACCGCAATACAATCAATGCTGTACCTACACTTCCGTTTAGCTATATTGGTTTCAATATAGGGGTGCAACTTTTTCTGAACAACAAAATATTTACTGATAGAGATAAGTTTGAAGAAACCCGCAAGCATAAAGCAAAAGCAAAACCCAAGCCGGCTGAAAGCGAAAGTCCGAAGCAAAAGTAAAACAGACTTTGTTGGAGAGAAATAAAAAAGAGAATCACAGAGCTATATTCCTCTATGATTCTCTCAGGTAAATTTTTGTATTGTTTAATTCAAGATAGCTTTCTCAACAAAATACATATCGGTTTCGCCCTTGTTTTTTACTTCATGTTTGCCACGATAAACACATGAGAATTTATCCTTAACTATTTCGTAAGTGGCGCCTGATATATTTACTTTATTTGGTTCACCGGCCTGTTGCATACGTGCTGCCATGTTTACCGTATCGCCCCAAATATCGTAAGCAAATTTACGTATACCAATAACACCTGCAATCAGGTTACCGGTGTGTATTCCAATACGGAAATCGAAAGCGGCTTTACCGACTTTGGTACGCTCGCGTCTTAAATTTTCAATCTCTCTTACAAAATCTACAGCTGCTTGAACTACTAACTGTGGATTATCCTCATCCTTGGTAGGTATCCCACCGGCACATACGTATGCATCACCGATGGTTTTAATTTTCTCAATGTTGTACTTTTCAATCACCTTATCAAACCGCTCGAAGTAAGCATCCAACGCCTCTATCAGCTCATCAGGAGTAAGCTGCTCGCTAATGGTTGTAAAATCTTTAATATCGGCAAATAATACTGTGGCTTTATGGTAATTGCGCGCCTGGGTTTTGCCATGTGCCTTCAACTCATTCATTACCTCTTCCGGCAAAATATTCAGTAACAAATCATCGCTCCGCTTTTTCTCTTCAGCAATTATGCGGTTCTTCTCTCCTAGTATTCTTATCGATTTTTGGCGGGTAACAAACAAAGCACCCAATACCAGTGCCAAACCAAGTGCCATTACAATAACGATGTAAGATAACCTGTTTTTTATTTTTTGTTTATCCAACTCTACTTCTTCATTTTTAAGCTTAAGCGATTGTAATTTACTTTCCTCATTCAATAGCTTTACGCTGTCTTCCTGGTGCAATAAAGCCTCGGCAGTTCTTTTAACCGTCATTTCGGAGGTTTGCAACATAGCTTCGGTTGAGGCCAAAAGCTTTTTAGCTGAATCAATTTTAACTTGGGTTACTGCCAGTTCAATCTTCTTATTTTCCAATTCAATTTTAGCCTTTTGTGCTTCCTGACGGGCAGTTTGGGCTTCTTGTTTCGATGTTTGTATTTCGAAATTCTTTTGTTGGTTTTCCTGATTCAGCTTTTTAATTTCTTGTTGCGATGATTGGTTATTCCACTCCTGTTGTTGCTGAATGGTTTTTTGCTCATCTTGCATTTGCTTCTTTATCTTTCGCATTTCTTCAAGCTGTTGCTGCTTGGTGTCAGTTTGGGCATTTACCGATGCCGCAAAAAGTAAAAAACCTGCAAGTACAAAATAGAATCTCATCTTCATATTACTATGTTTTTTGTGTCGGCCTAAAATATTTTCAATAAAAACGCTTGAAAATATGTAGGGTAAAAATAATTAAACTCAGATAGTGAGCAAGTCTAAGTTAAGCTAATATCTTGTTTTTTTAATGCAGCACGGCTAAAAAACTGTCAATAAAGGCTTTTCCTTTTTATCATTTGGTCATTATAGAGCTTTTCTAATTCTCAAAAAAAGTGTATCTTAACTTGTTCAAACGTAATACTGGTAAGGCTATTAAAATATCACCTATGAGAAAGATTTACTTCCTTTTTATCGTATGTATTGCATTTGCAATTTACCCTGGCTGTTATATAAAAGCGCAGAGTGGAATAAGTATTAACGCTACAGGTGCGGCGCCTGATAATTCGGCAGTATTAGATGTTAGCTCTACAATTAAGGGGCAATTAATGCCAAGAATGACGGTAGCCCAAAGAGATGCTATTATTAGCCCTGCCGAGGGTTTAATGATTTATAATACCGATTGCAAAACCATTAATTTTAATGTGGGTACCTCCTCTGCACCTGTTTGGTCGCAAGTAATAACAAGCACAACGGTTAACGTAGTGGCAGGCGTAAGCATTGTTGCAAGCCCTGCGGGATTGGTTTGTTCAAATACCAGCGTAACTTTTACTGCTACACCGATTAATGGTGGGGCTTCTCCCATTTACCAATGGCAGGTAAATGGTTCCAATGTAGGCACCAATGATTCTACTTACACCTCAACTTTCAATAATGGCGATGTCGTAAAATGTATATTAACTTCAAATCTACCGTGTGTTTCCGGCTCGCCTGCTACATCCAATATAATTACCATGAATGTTGACTCCTCTTTTATCAATCCATCAGTAATTACGGGACCTGTATCTGTAGGAATAAATTCAACAGGTATTATTTATTCAATACCAGCGGTTGCGAATGCAACAAGTTATAATTGGACCGTTCCTGCCGGTGTTACCATTACCTCAGGGCAGGGTACCGATTCAATTACTGTATCATTCAGTTCAGATAATGTTACGGATACTATAAAAGTAACGGCCAGCAATGTTTGTGGCTCAAGCACTGCGGCATTGGGTGTAACTGTTACCGGAGGTTCCATAACCTTTAACGCAACAAATCCATCTGGCCGAAACGGTAATATTCAAACTTTTTTGGTGCCTGTTACCGGTACCTATACTATACAGGCTTATGGTGCCCAAGGCGCCGCTTGGTCTGGTGGCGGACAAGGTGGGAACGGTGCCAAAATGCAGGGCGATTTTAATTTAACAGTCGGAATGGTGCTGCAAATAATAGTCGGTCAAACAGGCACTCCGGGCCAGGGCGGCGGCGGCGGCGGCAGCTTTGTTGTCAACTCGCCTGCTACGCCATTAATCATTGCCGGTGGCGGTGGCGGTGGTGGTATTGATGGCCACACAGGTACACCGGGCACTACAGGCACCGCAGGCACTTCAGGTACCGGTGGTGCGCAAGGCACAGGAGGCGATAATGGAGGCGGTGGAGGCGGTGCAGCTGGATATGGTGGTGGAGGCGGCGGCGGGTTTTGTGGAGATGGCGGTAATTCGGGCGAAAGTTATTGTGGTGGCGGTGCAGGTGGAAATGGCTGCGTTAATGGTACCGATGGCAATTGCTCAGTATGCACCAACTCGAAAGGCTCTAGTTTTTTAAATGGCGGCACCGGTGGCAGTGGCAACTGCTATGTAAACCAACAGGGCGATGGTGGTTTTGGTGGCGGTGGTGCCTCAATATGGGGTAATGCCTGTGGTGCTGGTGGTGGTGGCTATTCAGGCGGCGGTGGTGGCGGCTATGCCGGTTCGTTTGGAAATGGCGGCGGTGGTGGATCCTACAACAGCGGCACTAACCAATCAAATACTTCGGGGTTTCAAACGGGTAATGGGTTGGTAGTAATTACTTACTAATATTTGCGGTAAACCCCATTCTTCAAGGGTCTTCGGAAAAACTACTTCTGAATTTCAATAAAAGCAGCCTGTGTGCATGTAACGGCTATCGTTTACGCAAGTATAAAACCAGAAATTATACATAAACATTTTTTATATACCTATA
This sequence comes from uncultured Bacteroidota bacterium, assembly GCA_903919075.1. Lineage (GTDB taxonomy): Bacteria > Bacteroidota > Bacteroidia > Chitinophagales > LD1 > Bog-950. Next base: position 72,348 of record CAIXGR010000022.1, read on the forward strand.
CATATAATATTAATTATCAATTAATTAAATAACCATAAACAAAGACTTAACTAATTAGTAAAAAAGTAAAATATTTATATATTTGCCCGCTATTATTTATTAATTAATTAAAACTTTACCCCCTTTTATGAAAAAATCAGTATTAAAAACAGTTAGCGCTACAACATTAATTATGGTAGCTGTATTATTTACATTTTTCTCTAACTCGTGTAAAAAATCAACTACCCCAGCGGTTAACTTTGCAGGAAGTTATGCTGGTACTGACAGTAGTGCCACTGGCGGCTCTAGTTTAGGTACCCTAGTAGATACCATAACAATTACTCAGGCTATTGGCTCGTCTACTTTAACTATTACTTCTAACCAAGGTGCATTTGATCCTGTAACTGCAACGGCAAGCGGCAGCAATATCACCATTCCAACACAATCTAGTCATTTTATGGCTGCAACTGCTAACGTAGCGGGCAACGGCAGCTTAGTAGGCAGCACTTTAAAATTGAATGTGACTTACTCATTAGGAAATATACCAGAAGGCACCGGCAATTTTTGGGGAACCAAGCAATAAAAAATTACAAGGCTAATTAATCTTGTATAAAAGAAAATGGGCGGGGAAAATTTCCCGCCCATTTTCTTTTTAATATGTTGTGTAAGTAATTAGTGGCTATACTTTCCAAGCATTGCATCAACCAAAGCTACATAAGCCTTCATCGCCTCCTCACCACTCATCCCCTGCTTTTTGCCCCACTGCGCCCATTTAAATTTCTCCTTTATATCAAACATGCCAGGTTCTTCAGTATTGTTATCACCATCGGTGGCTTGTTTGAATAGTGCATATAGATCAAGCAGTTCGTCATTGGCTGGCCTTTCGGTAAGTGTTTTTACTTTTAATTGGGCTGCATCGAATTGTTCTTTCAGTTCCATAAATCTCTTTATTCGGTACTACTCTACCCTCAATTTCATTTGCCAATTGTCAACTATTTTTTATCCGCCGGCCCTTTACCAATATTTTCTCTCATACTGGTATCGGCCTGTATGTTTTGCATTTTGTAGTAATCCATCACACCCAGTTGTCCTTTTCTAAAAGCCTCGGCAATGGCAATAGGTATTTGAGCTTCGGCTTCAATTACTTTAGCGCGGGCTTCCTGTGCTTTGGCTTTCATTTCCTGCTCTAAGGCAATAGCCATGGCGCGACGTTCTTCAGCTTTGGCTTGTGCGATATTTTTATCGGCATTGGCCTGGTCCATCTGCAAGCTGGCACCTATGTTTTTACCAATATCGATATCAGCAATATCAATTGAAAGGATTTCGAATGCCGTACCCGAATCAAGTCCTTTTGCTAATACAACTTTCGAAATGGTATCGGGGTTTTCCATTACTGATTTGTGTGAAGCGGCCGAACCAATAGATGTAACTATACCTTCGCCAACACGGGCCAGAACAGTTTCTTCGCCGGCACCACCCACTAATTGCTTAATATTAGCACGTACTGTTACGCGTGCTTTAGTTATTAACTGAATACCATCTTTAGCAACCGCAGTTACCGCAGGGCTTTCAATAACTTTAGGGTTTACCGAAAGTTGCACCGCCTCAAACACATCTCTACCGGCCAAATCAATGGCTGTAGCGGCTTTAAAGTCCAATTCAATATTCGCCTTGTCGGCACTAATCAATGCACGTATAACTTTGCTTACGTTTCCACCTGCCAAATAGTGTGCTTCCAATAAATCGCGCTGCACCGGTATTCCTGCCTTTGTTGCTGTAACTAGCGCATTTACTATTACCGATGGTGGCACCCTTCTGAACCGCATAAATACGAGTTGCAGCAGACTAACATGCACATTAGCAAATTTTGCAGATAACCACAATGGAATTGGCAATAGCCAAAACAATATGAGAATGGCGAAAACAATAACACCGGAAAGAAAAAACACGCCTATATGATCCATACTATTAAGTTTAAATTTGTTTTACAAAAATTTTATCGTTAGTTATTTTACTAATTTCAAGCTCGGAACCGCGCTGAATATATTCTCCATTCGAATAAACATCTACCTTGTCATCATCAAAAAGAGCCTTACCATTAGGCCTTAGTTCCGAAACTGCGGTACCCTTATCTCCTACTTTATAGCGATGCTTTTCGACCTCATTTACTTTGCTCCTTATCTCGGCCTTCATTGATATTTTGTTCGATTGTATTGCCTTAAATCCGGCCACAATAGTAATAGCAAATGCTATAACCGCAGATACACTTGCAATGTTTCCCCATTTACTATCATAAGAGTGATAAACAAGCACGACACCGGTAACTATTGCTACGCCACCTAGTATGCCAAAAAGCGCAGTGCCGGGGAGCACAAACATTTCGACAAATATTAATACTAAACCTAAAATAATAATGGCTATGATTATACCTAAGGTCATGTCGGCTAAGTTAGAAGATTTTTTAGCACGTGCTTACTTTATATTTTTATAAGCATAAACATGTAAAGCAAACTGAATTTAGTCCTTTTCGCCTACTACCTGGCTGGCTTTTACTTTTGAAAAGAATAATGAGGTTTTGTTTTTACCATCAATCGAAACCAGATCTAGATGAATTGAGTCTAATTTGCTTATAGTAAATGTTTGCCCGGGCCTGCTACTTTCATTGCCCTTGACCGGTTGAAGTTTTAGTTGATTTTCTTTTAATTCATAGCGTCCTTTTTCTCGCGCACCGGCTATATCTGTAAGATAACCCCCTTCCATGTTAAACTCCCATAGCCAATTTCCTATTGAGTTACCCTGTAGCTGAGTTCCATTTATATCCATTAATTGAAGATGCCATATACCTGTTAGTTGCTCCTTTCTTTTATCGCCACAAGACGAAATAGATATGAGCAGCAAGTATATTATTAGCGAACAAGATATTCTTTTCATGCTTCAGATTTATTTTTCAGGCACCATTACAAACAATACTTCATTTTTTCCCTCCATAGCTTTAAAAGAATATTTAGTGGAAGACAACTCTTTAATAGTATATTCCTTTTTTTCTCCGCCATCGCTGGTAGAGGTAATTTTAGATGAATTCCAGTTCAATTTCCAGGTGCCATTTAACTCGCTTTGGTTAACATGGGTAACATAGGTGCCATCGGCATGATAAGTAAGCCTTAAACTATTTTTCATTTCAGCAATAGACCTATCAAAAGCAGGTCGCATCTCTTTAGGAATTTCGCGCGTGTATTTCATGTCTTCCAGTCGCCAGGTTCTTAATAAAAGTGTAGATTTATCTTTACAGCTGGAAAGGGCTATAACAAATATGGCCGTGATTAAAAAAATAAATTTGCTTTGCTTTTTAGTTTTCATTACACAAAAATTAAGCCGCTAAAATAACTGCCTCAACGTCAATTACAAATTATCATGAAAATCAGTTTCATTCTTGTTGGGAAAACATCCACTGCCGAAATAAAAAACCTGTGCACTGATTATATGAACCGAATACAACGGTACGTAAAGATAAATGAACTGGTTATTGAGAATCAGGGAGGCAAAATTTCGGACATTCACAAAGCGAAACAAAAGGAGGGCGAATTGATACTGAAGAAAATTTTACCCGGCGATTTTGTTATTCTGTTGGATGATAAAGGGAAAGAGCATACCAGCCCGCAATTTGCGGCTTATATTGAAAACCTTTTCAACCAATCTTTAAAAAATATTTGCTTTATAGTTGGCGGAGCGTATGGCTTTAGTGATGAGGTATATCAACGTGCTAATGCCAAAGTAAGCCTGTCGAAAATGACCTTTTCGCATCAAATAGTGCGGCCACTTTTTTTAGAACAGCTTTACCGGGCTTTTACTATTATTAACAATGAGCCTTACCATCATTCGTAAAGTGCAAAATTATTTGTTGCGTATTTTCAATCTTAAAATAACTTCGCCCTTTAATCGATAAAATGGACTTTACAATTAACATAACAATTTTCATAGTTATAATTACTGCTATTACTTCGTTTATTGCGTTTAGCAATTATAAAATTTTAGACGAGCTAACTTTCTGGCCATATAGAATGTGGCGCAATAATGAATGGCACCGGTTAGTAACCTGCAGTTTTGTTCATGCTGATATGAGCCATTTATTGTTTAACATGATTGCCTTATACTCGTTCGGAACTTACATTGAATCATCGTTTAATTATCTATTCGAAGGTAAAGGGCATGTTTTGTTTGTGACTATGTATTTTGGTGCAGTAGCTACTGCGGATATATATAATTTGTTTAGACATAAGGATGATTTTAATTACAGAAGTTTAGGGGCCAGCGGTGGTGTAGCGGCCATTATTTTCGCAAGTATTTTGCTTAACCCGTTTGGTAAAATTTACCTTTTCTTTGCTATTGGTATACCGGCTATTCTGTTTGGTGTGTTGTATTTGTTTTACTGCGCGTATATGGCAAAACGCGGGGGCGACAATATTGGTCACATTGCGCATTTTACCGGTTCAATTTTTGGCTTCGTATTCCCCATAATATTCGAGCCTAGATTATTTACCCATTTCATTTCACAGTTAACATCGGTAATATAGTTTTAATAGCTGCGAAATGCTTTTCATTTTTGAAAAAAATAGCGCTTCTAAACTTGTCTATTTTAAATGTTAAAATAACTTCGCGCCATAATTTTTAAAATGTACGTTACACTCGGTATAATTATAATAACATCTATTATTTCTGTTCTTGCATTCAGAAGGAATGATTTGTTCGAGGACTTAGTTTCATGGCCTTACAAAATCTGGAACCTTAAAGAATGGTACCGGTTATTGACCGGCGGCTTTGTGCATGAAGATGTTAGCCATTTATTCTTCAATATGCTTTTCGTGCTTTTGTTTAGCGGCTCAGCTGAATCAAATTTTAGCGAAACTTTTTTCCATAAAGGTCCGGTGTTATTTGCACTTATGTATTTCAGTGCAATAATAGTAGCCGACCTTTACACATTGGCTACCAATAAAGACAATTACTATTATCGTAGTTATGGCGCCGGTGGTGGTATTGCGGCTATTATTTTTTCATCTATTCTTCTTCATCCGTTGGGCAAATTAACTGTATTGTTTCTGCCCGTTGGTATACCTACTATTTTGATAGGTGTAGTATATTTGGCTTATTGTTTTTTTCTTGATAAACGAAGCGATGAACATACCGGGCATACCTCGTATTTTGCCGGTGCTATTTTTGGCTTTATTTTCCCCATTTTATGTAAGCCCTGGCTTATTGCAATTTTTATAAGGCAAATAATTGGCGAGTAAACATTTAGGGCCAAACTAAATTTGAAACTTTAAATTTGGAATCTGAAACTCATCTATGATTGATTTAATAAGTGACACTGTAACCAAGCCCTCAAAAGATATGCTTGAGGCGATGATGAATGCAGAAGTGGGCGATGATGTGTTTGTTGAGGACCCAACTGCCAACAGACTTGAAAATAAAATTGCCGCCATGTTTGGTATGGAAGCCGGTTTGTTTTGCCCATCGGGCACTATGACTAACCAGGTTGCTATTAAAACCCACACACAACCTTTAGACGAAATTATATGTGATAAACAGTGCCATATCTATAATCATGAAACCGGTGGGTGGGCTTTTCATTCGGGTGTTTCGATTAGGCTTACTGAAGGAGAGAGAGGCAAAATGACGGTGCCGCAAATTGAGGAACTGATATTGCCCGACCGTGACTGGTTGCCTAACTCGCGCTTAGTGGCTATTGAGAATACTGTAAATAAAGGCGGCGGAAGCGTTTATACTATTGAAGAAATGAAAGCCATTTCCGATTTCTGCCGCTCGAAGAATTTGATTATACACCTTGATGGTGCCAGGATATTTAATGCGCTTACAGCACTGAATAAAAAACCTGCTGATTTAAAAGGCATGTTTGATAGTATTTCAATTTGCATTAGTAAAGGATTGGGGGCACCGGTAGGTAGTGTATTAATTTGCAGCAAAGCTTTTATTAAAAAAGCACGAAAAATTCGCAAAGTAATGGGCGGTGGAATGCGGCAAAGCGGTTTTTTGGCAGCGGCATGTATTTATGCTTTAGATAATAATATTGAGCGCCTGCGCGATGACCATACCCGCGCTAAACAATTGGGTGAAACCTTGAAAACTTTAAGCTGGGTAAAAAAGGTATTACCGGTTGAAACTAATATTGTGGTTTTTGAAGTGGAGAGTTCGGCGAAATTTGCGGAGGAAATTTTGAAGCATAATATCCGGGTTCACACCTTCTCGCCTACTTTGGTGCGGATGGTTACGCATTTAGATATTAGTGATGAGATGATTGATGAGGTGATTGAAGTGTTGAAGAAGTTTTAATGTGCCAACGTGTTAAGGTGTTAACGTGCGAACGCATTATGTTTTTATTCATTGCCGTTGACTTCAGTCAACGGATTATAATGATACCGTAGCTGGCTTTAGCCATAGAGCGTTTGTGGCTAAAGCCAATACAAAAACTACCCGTAACCGTCAGCTGAAGCAGACGGCAATGAAACCCCCTAAACTGTTAGCTAACTATTTTTCCGACGGAAGCCAAATATAGCTTGAGGCTGATTCAATCTTCTTTCTTCATATCGTAATCTAACTTACCACCCCATAACTCCATTTGATTAAGTATGAAGGCTTGCCTGCCTAAAAGATAAGGCGAGGGGCGGCCGGGGTTTAGTTTAAGCGGCTCGGGTACTGCACCGGCCAGCAGTGACGCCTCGGCTGCTGAAATATCTTTAGCGTGTTTATGAAAATAATATTGCGATGCCGCCTCGGCACCGTATATACCGTTGCCCCATTCAATTACATTTAGGTAAACTTCCATAATGCGTTTTTTGCTCCAGAATAATTCTATTAAACCGGTGAAGTAAACTTCGAAGCCTTTGCGGATGAAGTTTCTTCTTGGAAAGAGAAATACATTTTTTGCTGTTTGCTGCGAAATGGTGGATGCGCCACGTAAGCGCGGGTGTCTTCTATTTTTTTGTTTGTCGTTATACTCTACAGCTTTTTCAATAGCCCCAAAATCGAAACCATGATGAAATAAAAAATTCTGGTCCTCGGAAGTAACCACCGCCAGTTGAAGGTGATTGGATATTTGCGATAGCGGCTCCCAATCTTTATACATTCTCATTTCTTTACCATCCATTTTTTGCTCAACACACCGCTGCAACATTAGTATGGTAAATGGTATGGGTACAAACCTGAAGACGATAACAGATAGAATGGATAAAACGAAAAAAGATATGATTATGTTCCGGATTAAGCGGAGGATTTTTTTGAGCATATTATTAGCAAGATTACACAGATTTTGGGGGATTATATAGATGGCGAATTAAAGTGTAAGCTCGTCCTCGTCTGGCGGGGTGGCATTTTGCGTGTTGGCGACGAGGATGCTATGACTATCGCATTTGTAATGCGAGTATTACTTACAATCAAATCCACATATTCACTTTTATCAATCCATTCTTGCCGCTGTAATCGCGCGCTGAACTGTATAAGTAGTCTTCTGAATTTTCAACAATTCCAGCCCTCACTGGATTATCATGAATATAACTTATTTTTTGCTTAGACAAGGCCGGGTAGTGGGGGTTAAGATGTATAGCATGATTGCTTTCGTCCCAGAATTTATTATGTGTAATTCGACTATCTAATTTACCGGCATGTTCAAACCGGTGTAACATCCATTCCCTTCTGCTTTCTGGTTCAGTTTGTATTGCTTCTACAATAGCTTTGGAAGTAAATTTTTTATAATCGCGGATAATACCTGATAGTTCTTGGCCTTCTTTTGCACGTAGCACGGCATGTAAATGGTTGCTCATTAAACACCACGCCCATACTTCCAATCCTTTATTTTCAATACAAAACGTTAAATTGTTTGTAATGATTTGCTTATAAACCAATCTTGTAAAAACATCTACCCAATCTACTACTGTAAACGTAACGAAATACGGGTCGTTTTGCTGTGATATTAAATACCTGTCACCTGACATTTGCTATCTTTTTAATGAATGGCTAAGATAATACACGCATTACAAATGCGAAAGACACAGCATCCTCGTCGCCAACGCGCAAATGCTGCCCGCCAGACGAGGACGAGCGGGTACGTAAATGTGTTCTAAAGCAGGCACAAAAAAAGCGGCTGGTTTTGCCGCTTTTTTAAGGTTATTTTTGGGTTTATAAATGCTCGGCTTTTTGATGGCTCAGTCCGTAGTTCCCTCCCCTTTGGCTTACCTACAAACTACGGACAGCAGGGGCTCGTTTTGCCGCTTTTTTAAGGTCGTTATTTAGGTTTATGAATGCAGCCATTTTTCTCTGTGCAATATCGAACATTACCAGATTAAACACTAAAAGACTAAAACAATTGGGTCTATTAAGATCAATTGCTAATGTATTTATCAATATCATTACAACTTATTGTTTCTAATCCGTCCCCAATAGTATTCCCCGATTCATCAACAAATTCAACTAAATAATAATTTCCATTATCATAAATTGAATGTATTACGCCTTTAGTATTTTTTAAAATTAAAGGCGTAATATCCTTATTGGCAACTACTGTTTCACTTTCTTGATACATTCTATTTCGGTTTTACAGGAATAGCACCTACCAATTTAGGAGCCGTTTCTCCATTATTAATTGCCCAATTAAAAGGGACATCAACAGTTTTACCGTTAGCCCCTTTTATAGGAATTATTTGTTGATATAAATCAGCATATCCATTGTTTTTTTGGTATACCGCAGTCTCAGGATTAAACTTTACTTGCTTTGCCAAGTCGCCCGCATTATCTTTTGTAAACCCAAGAGATTTTTCAAACCAATCTGCTTTAGAACCTCCAACTGGATGTTCCTTATTCAATAAATAATTAGAAAGTTTAGAAACTACACTGTTTTGGGTTATTTTATTATTCGCAAGACTGCTTACAAATTTATTTAACCCAACACCTACAATTCCAAATGCAAATCCAACAGTAGCATCTGTGGCAACGCTGGCTACCGTTACTTGCTTACCTTGTATTTTATTATTTACAATGCCTCCAACAACATTTGATGTTCCAGCAACAGTAGCAGTTACAAATAAACTCGCCCCACCGGTAAAACCAGCCGCGCCACCCGTAATCCCTCCCTGCAAGGAGGCACCGCCTACAGCGGTCCAGTTTGAAACTTTTCCGTCTTTGTAAAGCTGTATCCCTAGTTCAATTCCCCCGCCAATTAACGCTCCGACCCCTGCGCCGATAAGTGCTGTAAAACAATTAGGGCAATCACCGTTAGGATCAGTGTAAATTAGAGGATTGTTTCTATTAACTGCATAATTGCTTTCCCAAGGTACAGCCTTAGGGTCTCTATTCCATCTCCTTCCTAATCTAGTATCATACTCCCAAAACGCAGCAGTTGTATTAGCTCCTGAAACCCCGCTAATTTCATCGTCTTTCTCTTGTCCATTATACCCAAACCGGTATTCATCACTTTGGTAACCCCTACCCGGCATTACAGATCCAAACGTATAATAATCTTGTGCCGTTTTCCCGCAGTAGTCTTTTTCTTACCTGATTACCTCCGTAAAAATTCCGCTTTGCCTTTAGAGCCTGCTACCTTTCAAAGAACGCTTTTTTGTTACTGCTACATTTCAAATATAATAGTTTCCCTAAATTGACTAATAGATTTTATATGTTATAACCTTTTTCGTGAGAGGCTATTATAAGCCACTTTTGATCATTACTGAATAAACAAAACAATAAATTTTAGCTAATTTTGTTATATTTGCAATATGAAGCGATACCAACTTAATGCTACTTTATGCGCGGGTGAATAAAATTAGTAACCCATAAAGCCATAGGCTAGATGGGTTACAATGGGTTACACTTTTATTTTTTAATCTATTGACTATTAAGCATTTAAATTTTAAGGTGTAACCTGTAACCCATGTTTTACAGTTTATTGGGATCAAAAACACGCCCCTGCGTGCCCCTCAGGCAAGCGCACTCCCCTCTCGAGAGGGGAAATGAAAACGATACAGAAAACAGTGCTTGTTCCCCTTCGACGGGGGCTTTTTAATGCTCTTTGCTTTATGCTTCAAAATCGCTATATTTGCACTCCTTTTTTAAAAATAATCAATAACTAAACTCACGTCCGGGGTGAGAATAAACAAGTACCGGAGAATTATAATGGCTGAAGAAACTTTAGTAACAAACGGACAAGCAACGAGTGCCTTCGATGATTTCGATTGGACGGTTGATAAGCGCAATGTAGTAAGATACACTGAGGCTGAGCGCAAAAGGTATGATGAGGAATACGTTTCGACTCTTAAAACTATCGAAAACGATGAGATTGTTTTAGGTACAGTTGTAGCTATTACTACATCGGACGTAGTATTAAACATCGGTTTTAAATCAGATGGATTAGTGCCATTGACAGAGTTCCGCGATGTGGAAGATTTGAAAGTGGGCGATTCATTTGATGTTTATGTTGTAAACAAAGAAGACAAAAAAGGTATCCTTCAATTAAGCCGCAAAAATGCCCGTATGCTTAAAGCATGGGAGTATATTGTTGAGGCTAATAAATCGGGTGCCGTGGTATCGGGTAAAATTACTTCGAAAACTAAGGGCGGTCTTATTGCCAATGTATTTGGCCTTGAAACTTTCCTTCCGGGTTCGCAAATTGATGTTAAGCCAATTACTGATTACGACATTTTTGTAGGTAAAACTATGGAATTGAAAGTTGTGAAGATTAACGAGGCGATTAAGAACGCGGTAGTATCTCACAAAGCTCTTATCGAGAGCGATATCGAATCGCAACGTGAAGCGATTATCGGCAAGCTTGAGAAAGGACAAGTATTGGAAGGAACTATTAAGAACATTACTGACTTCGGTGCGTTTATCGACTTGGGTGGTGTTGACGGATTACTTTACATTACTGATATTTCGTGGGGTAGAATTTCGCATCCTAAAGAGGTGTTGGAACTGAACCAGAAATTGAATGTGGTGGTATTGGATTACGATGACAACAAGAAGAGAATTTCGTTAGGCTTAAAACAACTGCAACCACATCCTTGGGATACTTTGGATAAGGAAATTGAAGTTGGAAGCAAAATAAAAGGCAAAATTGTAAACATTGAAGATTACGGTTCTTTCCTTGAAATTACTCCGGGTGTTGAAGGTTTAATTCACGTATCGGAAGTTTCATGGAGCAACACTCCTATCAACAGCCGCGAATATTTCCACTTAGGTGATACTCACGAAGCGATTGTAATGACACTTGACCGTGAAGAAAGAAAAATGTCGCTTTCGTTAAAGAGATTGACTGAAGATCCTTGGATTAAGATTGCTGAGAAGTTCCCTGTAGGAACCAAAACTAAAGGCCTGGTTAAAAATATTACTCCTTACGGTGTATTTGTTGAGCTGGCTGAAGGAATTGGTGGCATGGTTCACATCAGCGACCTTTCGTGGATTAAGAGATACAACCACCCTACCGACTTTACAAAAGTTGGAAACGAGTTGGATGTAGTAGTGCTTGATATTGACAACGAAAACCGCAAACTTACTTTAGGCCATAAACAAATTGAAGAAGATCCTTGGGATACTTTTGAAAATGTGTTCCCTATCGGTTCAGTACACGAAGCAACCGTATTGCATGTTGATGATAAAGGTGCTGTAGTTTTATTGCCTTATGGCCTTGAAGCATTTGCACCTAAGAAACACCTTGCAAAAGAAAACGGTGGTTTCCTTGCGGCTGATGAAAAAGCTGAATTTAAAGTACTAGAGTTTAACAGAAACGACAAGAGAATTTTTGTTTCTCACTCTCGTATTTGGGAAGATGCTAAGAACATTGCTGTAGAAGGTGAAAAAGCTGAGAAAAGAGTTGAACGCGAAAAAACAGCTAAGACAGTTAAGAACATGCAAAAGAATGTTGAGAAAACAACACTCGGTGATCTTGGTGTATTAAGCGAACTGAAAGAAAAAATGGATAACCAGAAAGCTGCTGAAGATGCTGCTTCTGCTAAGAACGACAAAGCAACTGAAGAACCTACACAGGAATAAACTTCGGTTTCTACAAATAAAAAATCCCGCTGGTAACACAGCGGGATTTTTTTTGCCCTTCCCTCACCCTCTAACTCCCTAAAGGGAGAACCGGCTTGCCTGCAAAAATATTAACTCAAAACAAATCCAACTGCCGGCTACCTTTTTGCGAGTTTATTATTTCTCTTCTCGCAGCTTCATATAAATCATAGTTAGATTCGGGTGTAATTCTTCCGGCAAGAAACTTCTTTCGCGCTAATGCAAATTGCATTTTTACTAATTCGGCAAATTTACCTTCGCCTCGCATTCTCCTTCCAAAGTTTGAGTCATTCAACTTTCCACCGTGCATGGTTTTAATTTGGTGCAGCACCTTTTGGGCGCGGTCGGGGAAATTCTTTTTTACCCAATCTTCAAAAAGTAAACCGTTGTTTCCATTCAATCTTACTATCGTGTAATGTGCGCTTAGTGCTCCATTATCTGCAGCGGCTTTTACAACATCAAATATGCTTTCATCATTAAGGCCTGGAATAATAGGTGCTACATTTACATTTACCGGTATTGATGCTTTACTTAAAGTATTAATGGCCCGCAATACAGTTTGTGCCGATGAAGTGCGCGGTTCAAGAACACGCTTTAACTTTTCATCAAGTGTGGTTAGGCTGAAAGTAACATGCACCAGGTTATAGGCATTCATTTCTTGAAGTATATCCAAATCGCGCTGTATGAGCGCATTTTTGGTAATCATGCCTACCGGGTGCTTAAACTTTAGAAAAACCTGCAATAGCTTTCGGGTTATTTCCAACTTGCGCTCTACCGGTTGGTAACAATCTGTATTACCTGAAAACATGATGGAGTCTGCTTTCCACTTTGGGTTCAACAAGGTCTTTTCTAAAAGCTCTGGTGCGTTCTTCTTCACCAATATATTCTGCTCAAACTCCATTCCCGAGCTATAACCCCAGTATTGGTGCGAATTTCGCGCATAGCAATAAATACAGCCATGTTCGCAGCCTTGGTAAGGGTTCATGCTAAAACCCATGCCAAGGTCAGGGCTTTCAACCTTATTTAGTATCGTTTTTGGGAATACCTCAATATACTTCGTCTTTGGGTTTTCAGTAAGCAATTCCTCGCGCTCTTCATTAGTGGGTAGGTCCTCCAGGTAGACTTCCTTGCTGTTTTTTTCGAATCTGTTAGTGGGATTCAACTGTGAGCCCCTTCCTTTAATGTAGTTTTCCATAAACAATATTACTAAAATAATTAGTAGTACGATTAGTAATTCATGTTAATTATCTATACTTTTCATCTATTTACTGCTTCCTCATTTTAGTATTCGCTATTGTCAATTGGCTCTTTTTAGTTTAGGTTTGAGGCGTGAGTAAAGAGCATGTAAAAATAATTGAGTGCCCGCGCGATGCGATGCAGGGTATTAAGAAATTCATTAACACCGAAAAGAAGATAGCCTATATCAACAAGCTACTAAAGGTGGGCTACCATGCCATTGATTTTGGCAGCTTTGTTTCGCATGATGTTATTCCCCAAATGTCTGATACTGCCAAGGTGGTAGATAAGCTGGTATTAACAAACAGCAAATCGAAACTGATAGCCATTGTCGCCAACGAGCGGGGTGCAAATGACGCGGCTTCGTTTCAGCAAATTCATTGTCTTGGTTTTCCTTTTTCAGTATCCGAAACTTTTCAGAAACGTAACGCCAATTCAACCATTGATGAAGCGGTTGACCGGGTAAAACACATCAAAGATATTTGCGATAAAAAGAATAAGGAATTAATTTTATACATCAGTATGGGCTTTGGCAATACTTATGGCGACCCATATAGCCCAGCCATTGTTGAACACTGGGTGGGTACCCTTGCCGAACTTGGCATCAAAACTTTTATGCTAAGCGATACAGTTGGTGTTGCCGACCCGCAAAATATCAGGTTTCTGTTTTCAAAGCTTATTCCCTCTTTTTCAAATTTAGAAATCGGCGCTCATTTGCACACTGCCCCACATAACTGGCGTATAAAAATTGATGCTGCTTTCGAAAATGGTTGCCGCAGATTTGATACTACTATTAAAGGCTATGGCGGATGCCCAATGGCCGATGATGAACTGATAGGTAATATGCCTACCGAAAGCTTAATCAACTACTTTAATCCAGAGCAGTTGGGCGAAGATTTTAGCATTGATGCCTTTGAAGATTGCCTGCGCGAAGCCAACCAGATATTCCCACATCAATAGTTTTTTATTATACTTTTTAAAAATGATTAAATCATTTTTAAATTTATGCTGCAACGAAGTTTACGCAGATGAAAAAGAAACTTGCATTCATTATTTTATTGTGTTGGGGTGTAATGTTACAGGCTCAAACTATCTTAAAATTTTGTGTTGAATCGGATAGTACGGGCGCTTGTAAAACCGAGTCGCAACAATTTCTTATCAGCAAAGACGGAGGTACAATTTCATTCCTAATTAAGAATGACAAAGGGTTTGGAACAAATCATATAGTGTACAAATTATTTAAAGTTGATGAAGACGGAAAAGAAAATTACAATTCCGATCTTGACCAAAAAGTAAACCCCGATTGGACCTTTGCCTGGCAAGATGCTGTTTTTCCAGACCCCGGAACTTACATTGTAAAAGTATATGATATTGCAGGCAAAGAATCATTTATTTGCAGCAAAACGGTCAAACTATTTCGAGACCATTAAACAATTTTATGATTCGGATAATATTAACTGCTGGGCTTGGTTTACTTATTTCATGTAAAGAACACTCAAATACGCTAGTTGAAAATCAAGCACAAGCCAGTGTAGCAACGCCAGCAGCTATTGAGGCAAAAGATACTTTTAAAACCGGTATAATAATGCCACAGGTTGCATTACGTGCCGATGCATCACAATCATTCACACTTTACTTGCCTTCCAAATATTCAGAATCAACCAAACTACCGGTAATCATTTTTTTCGACCCGCATGGAGATGGCGGCGTGCCGATAAATTTGTATAGCACCCTGGCAGAAAAACACGGTTATATATTAATGGCCTCTAACAGTTCGAAAAACGGAATGAATTTTGAGCAAACTAATACAATAGCCAATAATTTGGTTGATGAAGCCAAAACAAGATTTGGAGTTGATGAAAACAAAATAACCTTCTGTGGTTTTAGTGGTGGTGCTAAAGTTGCACTTTTAAGCGGCTCGAATAATTCTGCTATTTCAACCATTATTTATTGCGGTGCTGTAACTAATGTAAACCCTACTAACCCACTTACTTTGTTTGGCTTTGCAGGTACTAAGGACATGAACTATACTGATGTAGTATCGTTTGAATGGGGTTTGAAAAATGCCACTATTCCACACTATTTAATTGAATGGAAAGGTAAACACGAGTTTCCTACGGCTGATATTTTTAACGATGCTTTTGTTTTTCTTACAACCGGTAAAATTGAAAATTACGCTAAAAAGCAGGTTACCATATCACCTCAAAAAGTTGCCGAAGAGCAAGGCAATAAACAAGACTTATATCAGGCACTCCAGTCGCAAGACCTTAATTGGTGGAAAAAGAAAATTGCGGAGCTTAATGCAAAAAAGAAAGCTGATGCAATGAACGAGCGGCTATTAGGCTTCGTTTCGCTTGCCTGCTATTCAATCAGCAATAATTTATTGCAACAGAACAACATTGAACCTTTGGGCAAAATACTGGCTATCTATAAACTGGCCGACCCTGATAATACAGATTGCGATAAATTTTACGCTCAATACAACGAAAAGCTGAAAATGCAGCTTCAGAAAAATTGATTTTAGACTTAATTAACGGGTTGTCAATAAATTCCATCCTTTATACAAAACATTTTTGTTTTTCTTACGTAATATGTACTTTACGTTATATTGTACTTTATTGTAACAATACTTGTTACTAAAGTGGACAGACTTATTTTTAGTTGTATTTGTAAAAGTGATAAAGGCCAGCTGCCTTTAAACAGCAGCTGGTTGTAATACTTTATAATTCGTTTAACCAGGATGGAAAAGACGGTGGGAAACCCATTGGAACAACAGCATATTACTGTAACCGGAAATTCCGGCGCTAAAATAACTATTAGGTTCAGCGACCTTGTTGAATGGACCAATGAGGGTATTTATTGCGTTAATAGCCGTGGTATTGTTGTGTATGCTAATGAACGTTTCTGCAAAAATTTGGGTTACGCTACTAGTGAAGTAATTGATAAAGAAATTTTCAATTTTATTTATGGCGATGAAAATGTAAAGCTATCTAAAGCTAAGCTTGAGTTAAGAAAGAGGGGCATATCGGATACTTACGATATTGCGATGAAGAAAAAAGATGGTGAAGCCATTTGGATGCGGATGAGCGGCAGGCCAATTATTGATGGCAAAGGCGAATTTATGGGCACCATAGCCATTAGCAGCGAAATAGGCCGCCAACGCCGCCTGGAAGAAGAGCTAATTACCGCTAAAGACGACCTTGAAACTAAGGTTATAGCCCGCACGCGCCAGCTTTCGGAGGCCAACCAAATGCTAAATGATGAAATTAAGGAAAGAAGGCTTGCCGAAATTTCATTAAAAAACAGCGAAAAGCGTTTCCGCGATATTTACAGCAACTCGCCCGATGCTATTTTTATAGAAAGTGTTGATGGAAAAATATTAGATGTAAACGAAGCTGCGTGCAAATTACATGAAGCCACAAAAGAGGAATTGCTTGGCAAAACTATTTTCGACCTATCGCCGGAGCGTATACATGCTAGGATATTGTTGCACCAACCCCAAATTATTACCGGCGATTTGCAAAAATTTGAAAGCGAATGCCTTTCCATGACAGGCAAGATTATACCGGTTGAAATAAGCGCTGCAATTATTGATTTTAAAGACCAATTGGCGCTGCTAATGCATGTGCGGGATATATCTGACCGGAAACATAACGAGGAGCTTCTTCAAAAACTAAACGTTGAACTGGAAGCAAAAGTGAATGAGCGAACCAAGGAACTACAGCTAATTAATGCCCAAATGCAGTTGGAAATAGCTGAAAAAGAAAAGGTGCAGGTTGAACTTAAAAACTCCGTTCAACTTTATCGCGAGATAGCACGTAATTTACCTAAAGCAGCCATGTTTATTTTTGATAAGAATATGAAATATATTCTTGCCGAAGGCCCACTTGTTGGCATTATAAGCCAGCCCAAAGCTGAAATAGAAGGGCGGACAGTTACAGATTCTATACGGCAAAGCGAGCGTGAAAGGGTTGAACAGATTTACCGGAAAATATTAGAGGGTGAAAGCAGCGAAAGCGAACAAACTTTTTTAGAGCGTTCGCTTAAGGTTTACCATATGCCTATACATAACGAAGCCGGTGATATTATTTACGGCATGGTAATGGTTTTTGATATTTCGGATTTGAAAAATGTGCAGTTGGAACTAGAAAAGCGTGCCACCCAACTGCAACGTTCGAACGAAGAATTGGAGCGCTTTGCCTATGTATCATCGCATGATTTGCAAGGGCCGCTGCGCACCATTGCCAGCTATTTACAGTTACTTGAACTACGTTACAAATCGAAATTAGACCCGGAGGCGCTTGAGTTTATTGATTTTTCGGTAAAGGGCGCTAAACGAATGCAGCAGATTATTTTAGACCTGTTGAATTATTCCAAGTTATCCTCAGTTCACAAACCTTTTGTGAAAACCGATACCGGTGAAATTATTAAAACAGTTTTAAAAACTTTAGACAGCACTATTAAAGTAAACGACACTGAAATTGTAGTTTCAGACATGCACGAAGTAATTGCCGAACCCGGACAATTATATCAACTGTTTCAGAATTTAATTGACAACGCAATAAAATTTGTAAAGGATAAGAAGCCGGTAATTAAAGTGTTTTCAATAGAACACAACTCTCATTGGGAATTTATGGTAAGCGATAATGGCATTGGCATTAAAGATGAATACCAGGAGAAGATATTTCAAATATTCCAGCGCCTGCATAGCATTTCTGAATACGCAGGTACCGGTATTGGGCTTGCCATTTGCCAAAGAATAGTGCAGCTGCATGGTGGTAAAATATGGTTTGTATCAAAACCGGGCGAGGGCACTACCTTCCATTTTACAATTAGTAAAAACTTAGCGGCAGGAAAATAAATTTAAAGTGCCGTTACTCTGTAATAATTCCATTAGTGGCGGGGTCATTTTCAAGATAATACACCGGCACCGTATCACCGGCAACAATAATTGATTTTATTTTTTTGCTTGCATTATAGGTTTTGCCACCGATAGTAAAATGCGCAAAAATTTCATTTTTGCTACCTGCTTTAACTACACTATCTACCGGGCATAAAATTCGTTTGCCTTCTGTATCTAATTTATTTCCCTTCCAATATTCGCGAAGGTTGCCTACAGTGCCTACAACTACCAAAATAATGATGATTGAAAATATTAGCCAGAAGGATTGGCTTGATTTTTTGTTGGGTTCGGTCATAATATTTTCAGAATAACTACATATTACTTCGATTAAACTAAAAGACTTTTCAGAGAGACTTAAAAACCATAAAGGCTAGAAAAGTAGCAGCCAGCCCCAACACCACACTGGCTGTAACATACATAAATGCGTAACCCATTTGCCCACCTCTTAATAAGGCTACTGTTTCAATCGAGAAGGCTGAGAAGGTAGTAAAACCACCGCATATACCGGTAACTAAAAACAGCCTCCACTCCGGCCCTACTGTTCCTTTTTCTGTAAGGGCAAAAATAGCGCCTATGGCAAAACACCCAATTAAGTTAACGCTTAAAGTGCCTAACGGAAAATGAGGAACAAGTTTACCTTGTATTGATTGCGAGAGCAAGTAGCGTAATACGCTACCCAAAAAACCACCGGTACCTACTAATAGTAATATTCTCATGCTGAGTAATATGCTAACCAATTAAAACAAGCTGCGTCTGAACTATTCCGACAATTTTGCAACTGCAGTCTTCACCACTTTGTCATCATCATTCACAATATAGTAAAAGCCTTCCATGCGCCACATTTGTTTAGCTAAAAATGCTTTAAGGTTTAGTTTTACTTTCTCTTCAACATTGTGGTCTTTTGTTTTATCTTCTTTTAAACCAGCACTGGTGGCATATTTAAAGAAATCGTCTTCCATGCCATCGCTTACCACAAAATTCTTTTTAAAGTCTGCTTCGCTTTTGTATTGCTCCAGTACGTTAGCATGTTGCGATGAATACTTATAAATAAACTCGGGCACAAACGAGCGCACTGCATAGAAATATTCATTATTTACTGAAGTATCCATAGAAACAAATACATCTGGGCGTATTCCTCCTCCCCCATACACTCTGCGTCCTTTGGCTGTTTTATATGTAGTAGTATCTTTGCTTACTACGCTGTCTTCACGCACAAACTCACCGCGTTGATAACGATCGTAAATATCGTTGTAATAAGCATCAGCACCTTTATCGTACGGGCGTTGAATACATCTGCCGCTTGGCGTGTAATAGCGCGCTATAACAAGGCGTAAGGCTGAGCCATCCTTTAATTCATACTGTTCCTGCACTAAACCTTTGCCGAATGAAGTTCTGCCTATAATTGTTCCCCTGTCCCAATCTTGTATAGCGCCAGAAAGAATTTCACTTGCCGAGGCTGAGCCCTGATCAATCAACACACATAAATCGCCTGTTTCAAAAATGCCTCTTTTACCTGCTAAATATTCTTGCTTATCATAAGCCCTGCCTTTGGTATAAACCAGCAATTTATTATCCGAAATCAGTTCATCGGCAACAGCGGTAGCAGCCTGCAAATAACCTCCTGGGTTGCCCCTAAGATCAATAATAAGCTTCTTCATGCCTTTGCTTTGCATTTCGCTTAGTTTCTGTACAAACTCTTCATGCGTAGTGGCGCTGAAATTACTTATGCGTATATAGCCAATACCATTATCCATCAGGTAAGCTGCATCAACACTATACAAAGGAATTTTACCACGCGAAATCTGAAAATCCAATAAATTTTTGGCTCCACTACGTAACACGCCAACTTTTACTTTGGTACCTTTGGGGCCTCTCAATCGGTGCTTTACTTCGGCCTCCTTTATTTTAATTCCGGCTACGGTGCTATCTTCAATCTTTATAATACGGTCGCCTGCTTTTAATCCAACCATTTCAGCAGGGCCACCAGATATAGCCGAAACAACTGTTATAGTATCCTGAACAATAAAGAACTCAATACCAATACCCTCAAAATTTCCTTCCAGCGATTCGTTTTCCTCGCTCACCTCTTTTGCAGGTATATAAACCGAATGCGGGTCGAGGCTTGACAAGATTTTTTCAATTGATTTGTTCACCAACTGTTCGCGGTTAACAGTATCTACATATTTTAGACTGATGTAATTCAAAATATCCTCAACCTTATCGTAATGGCGATTTAAAATGCTTTGCTTGCCTGTGGTTACTGCATTAATAACAAACCCAAGCATTACACCAAACGATAGAATAAGAGCGTAAATGAAGGGTCTATATGGATTTGATGGCGTTCTACCATTGGTATATGGGTATTTTGAAAAATTTTCAGGATTATTGCTCATTCAGTTAAATTGAGAGGCAAAAATAAAATTAACTTTGGCACTAGTTTATCAAAAAAATGAAAATTACCGAATCTCCATCTCTATACCGGCATCTTGAAAAAATGAGCACAAGCGAATTGCTCAGGAATATTAACTCCGAAGACCATAAAGTGGCCGAAGCCGTTAAATTGGTTATTCCACAAATTGAAAAGGTAGTTGATGTAGTAGCCGATAAAATGTTGGCCGGTGGCCGGCTGTTTTACTTAGGCGCTGGAACCAGCGGAAGACTAGGGATAGTAGATGCCAGCGAATGCCCGCCTACATTTGGAGTGCCTCATGATTTAGTAATAGGTATAACTGCAGGAGGCGATGGCGCTATACGAAAAGCTGTAGAGTTTGCGGAAGACAGCACCGAACAGGGCTGGAAAGACCTTAGGCACCACGATATAACAAGCAAAGATGTGGTAATTGGAATTGCAGCATCAGGCACTACACCTTATGTAATTGGAGCTTTAAAAAGCTGTAAGCAACACGGAATAGCAACCGCATGCATTACCTGCAACCCGGGCAGCGAGGTTGCCAAAAATGTAGATTATCCTATTGAGGTAATTACAGGACCTGAATTTGTTACGGGTAGTACGCGTATGAAAGCCGGAACTGCTCAAAAACTGGTTCTAAATATGATTAGCACCTCTGCAATGATAAAACTGGGAAGAGTGGAGGACAATAAAATGGTGCACATGCAACTGACTAACGAGAAACTATTAGACCGTGGCGCTAAAATGATTATGGAAACAACCGGGCTTGCTAAAGATGAAAGCCTAAAACTACTGTTACAAAACGGAAGTGTAAAGAAAGCACTTGAAAATTTCGGTAAAAGGAAATAGTTATGAGAAAAATTCCCTGCGAAACAATTTATGGGCAAGGCAAACTATATAGCTTAGTTTTCTATGCAGGTATAGCCTTGATCCTGGTATGCCTTAACACTCAGCTTAAGGTCTTTATTACCTTCAGGAAAGTCCTTGGGGCAAAGTGTTTCAACCCTGCCTGCGGAAAACGTGCAGGTGTAACACTTTTTACAAGATGAAAAATTAAATACTACAAAAAAACCAGCAATGATAATTAGCGTTAAACGTTTCATACACAATATTAATGGGGACAAATTTGTAATAAAGAATTGTATTTCCAAAATTTGCGGCATGAGACTATTCCGTTTTGTTGTATTTGCCCTTTTTATATTGCCTTTTTGTTCTCAAGCCCAAATGCAGGCTACACAGTCTGATAATGCCTTATACATAAAACTAACCAATGCCCTAAACGTAGTGGTAATGCCAATAGCATGGGCGCCAAGTGTAGAAATTACTGTAGATGTTAAAACAGGCTCTATTTACGAAGGCGATTCGGTAAATGGTATGGCACATTTGGTTCAAAGTATTATTGCACGAAAACTAAATGCCTATTTGCAAAGTGGCAATCATTCTATTTCATCAGCCAATACAGTTTTCAGCTCTTCATCAACCTCAGAAAGAACCATTTTTAAACTAATTACCAGTAATTCTAATGTACAGGCATGTTTGGTATTAATACACGATTCAATTTTCCGAGCAAAAATTGATCAGCCCGAAGTAGACACCGCTGTAAATCTAATATTGGATGAAATTGAAAACAATAAGCACAATAATACCCGGGTTTTTGAAAGCAAAATGAACAGGCTACTCTATACCCAAGATCATGCAAGACTAGAGATTTATGGAATGTCCGAGCAATTAAAGGCACTTGCACTTAAATCCGTGGTGGGCTTTTTCAAGAAATATTATATGCCTAACAACGCGTTAATGACTGTTACTGGCCCGGTGATTGCTACTACAATTGAAGAACAGCTTGGAACAGTTTTAACCTATTTGCCTAACGGCGATTTTAATCCCGAAACCATTAGCAAAATAAACGGCTTACGGCCCAATGCCTACACTACGCAATTTGTTGTAGAAGACACCATAAGCACTCCCGAATTTCAAATCTGCTGGCAATTTCCGGGCATGCTAACTAATAAAAATGCCAGTTACCCCGCATACCTTATTACTACCATGCTTAACGATAGAAACAATTTTATACAGGTTAAAGCAGCAAAGCTTGGATGCAAAAAATTTGTGGCTCAATATGATGCCAATAACTTTAATGGCGTTTTTCGAATTACATTACAACCCTCGAAAAAGAATTTCTTCAATACACTGCAACTTGTAGTAGATGAAATGGACCGGCTAAATGAAACCCTTGTAAACGATGTTATGATGAGTGCTGCGAAATTGCAATTCAAGAAAGATTATCTGACATTGAAAAAAACAAAAGAATACCCTGCTTCAGTTATAAAGGCTTGGGCGTTTGATAATGAATCGTATTTCCCCGAATTATTAGATAGTGTTTCGGCCGTTGGTGTTAGAACACTCAGAAATTTTGCTGTGGATTATTTCACTCAAAGTCCTCATGTTACTGGCTTGCGAATAAACCGAAGTGACAGACAGGAATTAAAAATTGATTCACTTTTTCCAGAAGTAGATCAGAGTGTAAAAAAATATGAATTCAAATATCGCCCTAATATCACACATCTCGAGGGTGAAGAGAATTTGACTATGCAGCAAAACCTTTTGCAATGGTTGTTAATCAATAATGATGTTTCGGTACAAGTAAATGGTTTTAGCGATGAGCATGAATACAATAGGGCTTATGATGATTCCGTGTTACGGTTTATAGATTCTATTCCTACTTTTCAAAAATCGATACCGGATATTGTAAAGAAAAAATATTTGAAACCCGCAACAATGAGGGCCATGAAAATTGTAAAATATCTATATGACCACGGAATAGCTCCAGATCGTCTATCTGGTACCAGTATGATGTATAAATCAGCCAATAAGCAGGAAGAAGCCGATAATAGAAAATGTACGCTTACACTAAACATATATCTGAAAAGTCCCTCAGTTTTCGAGTATCATTACGGCAAGAAAAAGGAATAGTAATTAAACATTTTTAGCAATAATCACTTAGCACTATGCAAGGAAAAACAGCCAAAGAATCAAAAACCATAATGACAGAAATTGTATTGCCTAATGACACCAATTCCTTAGGTAATCTTCGCGGTGGACGTATTTTGCATTGGATGGATATAGCCTCGGCTATTGCAGCTGGTAAACATTCAAATGCCGTGGTTGTTACAGCTTCGGTAGATAATGTTTCTTTTGAGAATCCAATCAAACTGGGCGATGTAGTAGTTATTACAGCAACTGTTACACGCGTATTCAATACATCGATGGAAACGCATATAGAAGTATGGGCGGAAAATCTTCCTTCTCAAACAAAGTATAAATGCAACGAGGCCTACTATACTTTTGTAGCCCTTGACAGCAATGGCAGGCCTAGAAAATCGGTACCGCTTATACCTGAAACAGAACAGGAAAAGAAAATGTACGATACAGCATTGGCACGAAGGGAATTGAGATTAGTACTTGCCGGCAAATTAAAAATGACTGATACAAAAGAATTAAGAAGGGCCTTTGAAACAAACTAGTTGTTCTTTGACAGTACTTTATGCGCCCTGCGTTTACGCACAGTTTTATGCGCAAAGTTTTTCGAAAGCACACTGATGTTGCCATCTACTTCTAAAATGGCTAAATCTACTTCTGCACAATTTTCTACACCGTGCTCGCGTACTGCAGCATCTAACTCTTCAGTTGTTAGCATGGCCCTGTCAAGGTTTTCGGTAAGTACCTTGCCTTTATAAATAAGCATAATTTCGGCCCCTTGAACCGCCACGCTGAAATTGGGATATTTTTTTAATAAGAATTTCAAAACATAGTTAACTACAAAAAGCCCTGTTGCCGCGGCTATACCACCAAGCACAGTACTATCATTACCCACCATAGCATTTTGTACCGAGTTGCTTATAAGCAAAATAAAAACCAAGTCAATGATAGAAAGCTGCGCAAGTTCTTTCTTGCCAAACAAACGAATAGCCAATACAATAAAAACATAAATAGTTATTGACTTGAGCGAAATAGTAAGTAGAGAAATAATATCAGGCATTGATAAGTAATTTAATTAAAATTCTTTAACCAATAATCAAGGCATGCAACGCGCCATACAAAAGCTGCTTTGCCGGTATCGCCTTTCTTATATTGTTCAACAGTTTGTTTCAATTTACCATCTTCCAGCCAATCAAGATTTTTGTAATCTATATCAAGTAAAAACTTCAATGGCCCATTCAGCCATTTAACTTCGCCAGGTGTTACGAACCCCTTTTTGTCTTTGCGTTCGGCTACAGCTTTAGGCAAAATAGGCCTTAATGCATCTCGCAATATATATTTCGTTTCTGCGCTATCGTTAATCCTATCCTCGCGGTTTAATGTAAATGCAAATTCAACCAACCTGTGGTCTAAAAACGGAACGCGTGATTCAATGGAAAACGCCATTGAGTTCCGGTCTTCATAATGCAACAATGTTTGCAAAGTACTATCGAACAACAGATGGTAAAGAAAGTTATTGAAGGGGTTAGCTGTTTTATCTTCGAAATGGATTCTGCCTTTATCTCCTTTCAAATATTTATTCAGTCTCGAATATTCAAGATTGTAAATTTTGTTTTCGCTACTAAACGCAGAGACGATACTTTTCAGTAAAACATCCATTGTTTTACCGGTACCAAAATTTTCCATTTTTTTATTGGCTGCAAGAATTTTGAATGCTTTAAAAAGATGCAGTGATGAAAATTCTTGCCCTATAACCCTGAAAAAGGAATGCAGATAACCACCCAAATATTCATCTGAGCCTTGCCCGTCAAGCGCAACAGTAACACCCTCGCTTTTTGCCAACTGCATTAAAAAATATTGCGAAATAAACGAAGAACCCAGCAGCGGAATATCGGAATGATAAGCCACCCGGTGAAAACTATCAGTAATTTGCTGTTCGGATGGAGAAAAGTAAAACGGTTTTATGTTCGGGTATTTCTTAGTTACTTCATTCACAAAAGGCCGTTCATCAACACTTCCTTTCCCTTCAAAAAAAATAGTGAATGATTTAATATTTGAATCAGGAAACAAAGTTGAATACATAGATGAAATAGCAGATGAATCTAACCCTCCGCTCAAACAAGTTCCGTTCTGTACATCGCTACGCGAGTGCATTTGAACAGATTCTTTAAACAGCGAAAAGAATTTCTCTTTTTTCTCACCCCAACTTAAATGCGAAACCGGCTCGTTAAAATCTATATCCCAATACCTGCTGGTTGAAATTTTACCGTTTTCCCAAACAAGATTGTGGGCCGGTAAAAGCTGATTTAATTGCTTATAATAAGTTTCTTCTTTGTATGAAGCCCATACCATTTGCAAGCCCCGGTTTACTTGTTCAAGATTCAACTCATTACTAAACACCGGTAATTCTTTCAGCGCCTTATATTCCGAAGCAAAATAAAAGTCTTCGCCTTTACTGATGTAATAAAAAGGCTTTATTCCAAACCGGTCGCGCGAGCAAAAAAGTCTCTTATTGGTTTTATCCCAAATGGCTAAGGCCCACATGCCCATAAAATGCTTTACGCAATTATCGCCCCAAAACTTATAAGCAGCACATATCACTTCAGTATCGCTTTGTGTGCGGAAGTGAAACCCCAACTTTATTAATTCGGCTTTAACTTCAATGTAATTGTATACCTCGCCGTTAAATATGATTACTAAATCATCATAAACAAAAGGTTGGTTGGCTTCGTCCGAAAGATCAATAATTTTTAAGCGGTTATGGCCAAGCACTACCGGCCCATCTATAAAAACATTCGATGCCTCCGGCCCACGATGCACAATTTTTTGCAGCATCTTGTGCATCAACTCATTTCCTGAGTTGTTCGAAATGTTTTCATCAATAAATCCTGCAATGCCGCACATGGGTAACTAATCTAAAAAATAATCATCAATGATATAAAAACTTACCGTATTCGCTTTCAATTACAACTTCATTTTTTTCACTATGCTCCACATGCCCTATTACCTGCGCCGCAATACCAAATGAAAGCGCAACATCAATAATTAACGAAGCGTATTTTTCATCAGTATATATTTCCATACGTGTTCCGCAATTAAATACGTTAAACATTTCCTGCCAATCTGTTTTTGATTCCTGTTGAATTAATTTAAAAACGGGCGCAACAGGCAATAATTTATTTTTTACAATCCTCAAAAGCTCTATATAATGTAATATTTTAGTTTGTGCTCCTCCGGTGCAATTAATAATGCCATTTATCTGCCCGGGTATCTCTTCAAGAATTTTTTTAACCACAGGTATGTAAGTACGGGTAGCCGATAATAGCGCTTTACCAATGCTTAACGGTGTTCCATCAAGATTATCAGTTAATTTTTTCGAACCACCATATACAAGCGATTTATCAATTGCCGGGTCGAATGACTCGGGATACTTTTCAGCATATAATTTACTTAACACATCATGCCGGGCCGAGGTTAATCCATTACTACTAATGCCGCTATTATATTCATCCTCATAAGTGGCTTTACCGTACGAAGACAACCCTATAATTACATTGCCCGGTTTTATGTTTTGCGTAAGAATCAATTGACTTTTTCGCATTCGCAAGGCCATACTTGCATCAACAGTTGTAGTGCGTACACAATCGCCTAAATCAGCAGTTTCGCCACCCATGGCATGAATGTGAACGCCAAAATCATTCATGCGTTCAATAAATTCTTTACTGCCTTTAATAATTTCGGCAATTACTTCACCGGTAATTAATTTCTTATTGCGATTAATAATTGAGGAGTAAAGAAAATTATCAGTGGCACCTATGCATAGCAAATCGTCTAAATTCATCACCAAAGCATCTTGAGCAATGCCACGCCATACGGATATATCACCGGTTTCTTTCCAATACAAGTATGCGAGAATAGATTTTGTGCCTGAGCCATCTGAACTCATTACATTACAATAGGCATCATCGCCACCTAGATAATCGGGATATATTTTGCAAAAGGCTTTAGGATAAAGCCCATGGTAGAGGTCCTTAATAGCTGCATGAACATCTTCCTTTCCCGCCGATACTCCTCTCCTTTCGTATTTTTCCATTCAGTTGAACAAATTTCAAATTTGCCTCCCGCACCCTCTAACTCCCTAAAGGGAGAACCGCTTCCCTACAAAAATTGCATTGTCTTTAAAATTTATCTAATGTCTAAGATCTCATATCTATAATCTATTTAAACAACTTTCTGCCCTACAGCTTCAGCCACTTTTTTCAAGCTGGCATATAAATTTTTAAACTCTTCGAAGTTTAACTGTTGAGCGGCATCGCTTTTTGCTTCTTTAGGATTAGGGTGTGTTTCAATTAATAAGCCATCGGCAGCCATTGCCATACAAGCCCGCGCCAAATCAGGAACGCCATATGCATAACCAATGGCATGGCTTGGATCGAGAATGACCGGTAGATTAGTGTTTTCTTTTAACCAGGCAGCGCCACACAGGTCCAGCGTAAAGCGTGTTTTGGTTTCAAAGGTTCTAATGCCTCTTTCGCACAATATTACGTTTGGGTTGCCACCACTTAATATAAACTCAGCAGCCTGCACAAACTCTTGTAGCGTTGTTCCGAAACCTCGTTTTAATAGCACCGGTTTCTTCGTTTTTCCGCACTGGCGAAGAATGCCCTGATCATACATACTCTTAGCGCCTATCTGTACAATATCAGCATAATCAATTACCTCATTCACATGGCTGCTATCGCGCACTTCGGTAATAATTTTTAAGCCGTATTTGGCGCGCATTTTATCCAACAGCTTCAATCCTTCTAAGCCCAAGCCTTGGAAAGTATAAGGCGATGTGCGCGGTTTATAAGCGCCTGCACGCATTACATTTACACCCAGTTCTACACAAAATTTGGCAGAGGCTTCAATCTGCTCCTCCGACTCAACACTGCATGGACCGGTAATAACAAGCGAGTTATTCGAGTTGCCGCCAATAACTAAATCACCAATTCTAATTTCGCGCTTGGTGGGCATGTACTGCTTACTTGCCAGCTGAATATCTGAATCAGTAATAAAAATTTCTTCGGCGGCTTGCTTTACCTCATCGCTTGGCAATTTAATTTTTGAGGAAGTAACCAGAACCATTTTACCATTTTCGAAAAAGGTGGCTTTATATTTTTCAGCCAGGTTCAGGGCAAGTTCTTTAGATACGTTTTTGTGAAGATGGACTATCATTATACACGGGTTAAGTTATTCAATAACACTGCGCCTTTCAAATTGTTTTCAATATCAACTACAGGCAAAAATAAAATAATGAAATTCAAATTATTCAATAAATGAAGCATATCGGTAAGCGTTTGGTTAGCGCCAATGGTAACCGGTTTTTTATTTACCATAGCTGCTACATCTGCTTTACCCGGGCTATCTAAATAGTTTATAAAACTCCGCCTTACATCGGCATTACTAATTACGCCAAAAAGTTTTTGCTTTTCTGTAACTAATGCAAAGCCCAGAGCGGATTTTTCAATAGATTCAAGAACGCCTTTCAACTGCAATTTTTCTTTTTCAATAACCGGCAAATACTGTTCCGAAGTCATAAAATCAGCTACTCTAAAATCGGTTTCCCCTACTGCCTTATTGGGCGTTTTATGCAGGTTTAACATTCCTACACCCAAAAACTTCTGATTCATTAAATAATTGCCCGAAACAATAGAGTTAACACCCAATAGCCGCAGAATAAATGCAATTCGGTCATCAACTCCGCCATCTACTTGAATCTGTTTTTTAGGGAACAACTGCTTAAATTCGATAATGCGTTGAAAATTTGTTTTATCGAAAGGCTTTCCGCTTACACCCGGTTCGGATGCCATGAATAGCACATAATCGAAATCGTTAGCAGGTTGAATGAAAGCCGATAAAGGGTCCTTCATGGTAAGCGCCAAGCCCCAATGTGTTTGAGTGTTTTTGGGAATTGCGGGGATAGCAGCACCAACCCCATGTTGAATGCTTACATATTCTATTTTAAGCGTATTGATGCTATCGAAAAAAATCTCGGGTTTTGGATGGATGATATGAAGGTCAATAGGTGTTTTGCTGAAAGTTCTGATAAGTGCTATATCATCAAAGACCGACGCATCAAAACAATCAATATGAAACATGTCGATGCCATGTGCGTCCAATTCTCGCACTAACTGTTCCAGGTTTTTCTCCTTGTTAGAATATATGGAGGCTGAAATTTTCATATTGTCTTATCCGGCATTTCGTGCGCTAAGAAACGAAGAAGCGGTGAAATGCCTAAATATTTAATTAACACTATAAATCAGTTTTTCTTTTCAAAAAAATCAACTTTTAAAAATTGCTATTATAACAATTAAGCCAACTGCACCCGCAGCAAAAACATAATTTAAACTTTTGGCGTAGTGGTTATTTTTCACCCTTTTAATATGCAGCCCAATGGCCAGTAATCTTCCTGCCCCTTGCCCGGCAAACATTAAACCGGTTAAGCCGGTTAGCTTAGCCAACAGCGCGGTTATTATAAACAAAGTGCCTTCAATAAACCCCAGCACGGCTAAATGTGCCACATAATCTAATTGGTGGGTGCCGGTTTCATTTTTTTTCAAATCGAAAGTTAGCAGCACCAAAAAATAAAGTGTAACGCAGCCTAACAATATTAATGGGTTTATAGCCATAAGCATGGCGAACAAATAAATTGAAAGCGCTGTATAAGCAAAACCAGCACCGATTAAAGCCATGCGCCATTTTATGCTAAAATCCGGTGCAAAACTTACAGCGCCTACTGGCTCAGATCTACTGCCTGCAATAATGCGCCGGTTGTAGCTAATAAAATTGTAAAGCGGCCGCAACAGGGCCTTAAACCAATTTTGTGTTATAATGAGTTGTAAAAACTTATAGCTATTGCCGATAACTAAAGTAAGCGCATCAAGGCCGTACAATAACTCACCGGTGGCATTATCTATCATCGGTATTTCATGACGGGCGCGATTCATATCCAGCATTGAGCGTTTTTCGGGGGGTAATTCCTCAAACGAAATTCTTCCCTCTTTTTCAATTAATCCCTTTTCAACCATTTCACCGGTATACCAGCTGCACATGGGGCATTGGCTATCGTATATTAATGTTTTTGTTTTAAAAGTTTTCATAGTGCAAGATTTTTGCCCTGCTTTTTATTTCCTGAATTTTCAGAAAATATTGAAATATAATTGCAAAAAAAATATTCTAATCTACTTTTACTACTACTTTACAATTAATTTCATCATCGAATTAAAAAACCAATTTTTATCGGCCGAAACCATTTTATCTGCAACCTTATCTGTCGATTCTGCTAATTTATCAATGTCATCCAGCAGCTTAATAAACTTTTGATATTCCTCTTTCTTTTCGGTTTTATCATCAATCAATTTCAAGTCGCGTAGCGTGGTGCGCAAAGGGTCAATTTCGCGCTTACGGCGTTCGCTGATAATTTTTACTGCTACTTTCCAAATATCCTTTTCACCAATAAAAAACTCCATTCTTTCGCCCAGCTTAATTTTGCGTTCGGCCAAACCCCAATCAATTAAGGCGCGCATATTCATGTTGGTATTGCCGCGGCTTATATCCAGAATTTCCATTATCTCATCGGTACTTAAAGGCTCTTCGCTTACCAGCAACAATGCGTGAATTTGAGCCATGGTGCGGTTAATGCCCCAGTTGGTGCCCAAGGTTCCCCAGGCTTCTACAAAGTTTCTTTTGGCTTCCTCTAATTTCATATCCTTTCAATTACGATGTAAAGATAAGGATATGTTTCTGAACTTTCAAAATATTTTGAAAGATTTATTTCTTACAACTTCTTTTGCTATAAGAAGAATTAAACATCCACGAAAAACAGACTAATATTATATTGCGAATAATATCACCAATAAACAGGCGCCATTGAACAACTTTGTAACTATAAAGACCTTTACTTACCCCTACGAAATTGCCATAATTCGTGGCCGTTTGGAGTCGGAAGGTATTGAGTGCAGGGTTCAAGACGAATTGACCGTACAGGTTGACCCCTTCTATTCAAATGCAATTGGTGGACTAAAACTGCAGGTAAAAGAAAGTGACGTTAAAACAGCGCTTGAAATATTGAAAGAGGCTGGCTACCCTGTAGATAAAGAATTGCCACTAACAAAGCTTCAAGGAAAACTTGACAAAGCAACTTCTGAGATTCTATTCATTAAAAATATAAGACCTGAATTTCGCCTACTTATCATTGTTGCCACGATTGCAAGCATAGTACTTGGGATACTTTATTTTATAACCTTACCAACCCCTTTTGAACAACTTACAAAAAACCGATGGTGCGTTGACAAAGTATTTTATGCCGGCAAGGAATATCAGCCAAGGACCGTGGAAACAAGATTAATATTCAATGGGGTTTGTAAAGAAACTATTTACTTCGGGGTTAATGGAAACATCTCTATGCCCGGCCTTAACTCTGCCAGCGCCCAAGGGATATGGCACCTTGAAAATAATACATTACATATTCAACAGACGGACACATTTAGCTTTGTTTACAACGGAACTTATAAGATTAATTTCAAGGGTAATGAGTTAATCTTGAAATCACCCAATACAACAATTTGGTGTTATTTTGAAAATTCTACTTTCAATTTCTAATGACCGAAACCAAAGAACTAAAATGCCCCCAATGTGGTTCAGATGAAATTTCAAAGCCCCGTGTTTCGCAACGGGCATTTGCAATTTCACTTTTGTTGCTGGGTTTTCCTTTACCCTTTTTAAGCAAAATATACCATTGTTATAATTGCGGATTTGATTTTAAGAAACGGGATATTGGAATAGCTAAGACAAATAACTTAATTTCAAATGAAGTAGATGAAGAACCAGTGGATGACTAAAATAAATTCGATAATCTACTCCAAATCATACTGCAACTTCAACAAATTGCTATAAATACCTCTATCCATTGCAGATAGTTCGTGGTGGGTACCTTGCTCGACAATCTTACCCTTATTCAGCACTAAAATAACATCTGCTTCGCGGATGGTAGACAGGCGATGGGCTATGATAAACGTGGTTCGCCCTTTCATTAAATCATCTAAAGCGCGCTTTACTAATTTCTCGCTTTCCGAATCGAGTGCTGATGTGGCTTCGTCTAAAATTAAAATTTTAGGATCGCGAAGAATGGCGCGGGCAATGGCTATGCGTTGCTTTTGTCCGCCTGAGAGTTTAATGCCCCGCTCCCCTACTATAGTATCTAACTTCTCAGGAAACGAATCAATAAACTCTAACGCATATGCTTTTCGCGCAGCTTCGGTAATTTCCTGTTCTGTGGCAGTAGTTTTTCCATAGGCAATATTCTCGCGAATAGTTCCGCCAAACAACATCACCTCTTGCGGAACGGTGCCGAAGTTTTTGCGCAGCGCTGTAATGTTGTAATCCCTCACATTTTTACCATCAATTAAAATTTCGCCTTCCTGGTAAGGATATAAGCCACTTAGCAATTTAATGATGGTAGATTTACCGGAGCCACTGGGACCGACCAAAGCAATTTTCTGCCCGGCATCAACATTAAAAGAAAGCCCGCTAAACAAATGAATATCCTTTCGCGACGGGTACGAAAAATGTACGTTTTTAAATTGCACCTCTCCTTTTACCAAGTCGTTTAGGTGCTCGTCTTCAACTTTGGTTTCGCTCACCTCTCCCAGTATTTCATTAATTCTCTCCGATGCGCCAACGGTTTTTTGCAGCACCGAATAGCTTTCGCTTAAACCGGCCAGCGAACTGCCAATAAAAATAGTTAGCACAAAGAATTTTATCAATCCGCCCATAGTAATGCTGTTAGTTGCAACTTCATTTAAGCCTGCATAAACAATAAACACTATTGCCCCAAACATGGCGAATATAATGAACGACACAAACCCTGCGCGGTATTTGGCAGCGTGTAAGCCTATGCCAGCCACGCTCATATTAATATTCATATACCGGCGCGATTCGTAAGCCTCGTTAGTAAAGGCTTTAACCACATCTGCGGCCTGAAAAGTTTCTTCAACAATAGTATTTGATTCGGCCAATTGGTCTTGGGCTTTGCGCGATATTTTGCGGATAAATCTGCCAAATACAACCGCCGAAAAAACCAGCACCGGTACCAGTGCAAGAATAATGAGCGTTAATTTTACTGAAACTGTAAGAAGTATGGGAATACACACAATAGGCAATACCAATTGCCTTACAAAAAATGCCAGTTGATTCGATAATGCATCTTGCAGTTGCGATACATCGGATGAAATTCGCGAAGTGAGATTACCTACCCTGTTTTCCTCGAAAAACTGAATGGGCATAGTAATAATTTTTTCGTACAAAGCCTTTCGGATGGCCGCCATGGCGTTCTGGCTTACATATTCAAACAAATAAATACGTACGAATGAAAGGAAAGCCTGTATTAGCAATACTATACCCAATAAAATGCCTATATCTTTTAGCTTTTCGGGCTTAATACCCGATGCGTAGGCATCAACCGAAGCTTTAATTTGAGATAATTTCCCATCAGGTGTTGCAGAGGATTTAATAACCTGCGATATGTTTTCAACGGTTTCTTTGGCCGGTGTTGCTGCATCTATCAGCCTTCCAAATCCTCCGGGAATTACCGATACTACACCGGTTGAGATAACCAGGCATATCATACCCACTATAAACTGCCATTTATAGGGCAGTATAAACCGGTAAATTCTAAGGCCATCAACAACCTCTTTTAAATTAATTCCCTTTTTCTTGTCGGCTTCTTTTATTTCAGGCATTATTCAATGTTGTTATAAAATCCATTGCCCATCACAAAAAGTGATGCGGAATGGATTTTCTCAAATATAGTCGAATATGGAGTGAAAAAATTTTAAGCAGTTATTTATCCCCTTGCATTTATCTATCTTCGCCCCATGACCGAGAAGATTCTGATTATAGACTTTGGCTCGCAGTATACCCAGCTTATTGCCCGCAGGGTTCGCGAAAACGAAGTTTACTGCGAAATAATTCCCTACAACAAAATACCCGCATTAACTAGCGATATAAAGGGCATTATTCTTTCGGGTTCGCCAGCAAGTGTACGTGATGCAGATGCTCCGAAAGTAGATGTGCAGAAGTTGATTGACTTTAGCCCATTGCTTGGTGTTTGTTATGGTGCCCAACTTTTGTCGCATACTTTCGGCGGCTCGGTTGAGAAGAGCAACCTACGTGAATACGGCAGAGGGAGTCTTCAAATAAAAAAGGCCGATGATATATTGCTAAAAGGACTTACAGATAATTGCCAGGTTTGGATGAGCCATGCTGATTCGATTAAAGACGTGGGCAGCAAGTTTGAAATAATTGCAGCATCAGATTCAATTGAAGTAGCTGCTTTCCGTTCTAAGAATGGAACTTTCACTAATAAAGTATATGCCTTACAGTTTCATCCAGAAGTTTACCATAGCACCGAAGGCGAAAAGATTATTAAAAATTTTTTGTTTGATGTATGTGCCTGCTCGCACAAGTGGACCCCGGCTTCGTTTGTTGAAGATACCGTAATTAAGTTGCGCGAACAGATAGGCAATGAAAAAGTAATACTTGGTTTGAGTGGCGGGGTTGATTCATCGGTAGCGGCCTTATTGCTTGAAGAAGCCATTGGCGATAACCTGCTTTGCATATTTGTTGATAATGGCCTTTTGCGTAAAGACGAATTTGAAACGGTGATGAATAAATACCGTGAAATGGGGCTTAATGTGCATGGAGTTAAAGCCGGTGAAAGATTTTTGAGCGAGTTGAAAGATGTAAGCGACCCGGAGCAAAAAAGGAAAATTATTGGCCGCGTTTTTATAGAAATATTTGAGCATGAAGCCAACAAGCACCCCGAAGTAAAGTGGTTGGCACAGGGCACTATATATCCCGATGTTATTGAATCGGTTTCGGTAAAAGGGCCTTCGCAAACTATTAAATCGCACCATAACGTGGGCGGCTTGCCCGATGTATTGAAATTGAAAATTGTAGAGCCGCTGCGCAATTTATTTAAAGATGAAGTACGCAAAGCCGGTAAAGAATTGGGGCTTGTGCCTGAAATACTTTTTAGGCATCCGTTTCCCGGTCCTGGTTTGGCGGTTCGCATTTTAGGAGATATTACCCATGAAAAAGTTCGGATTTTACAGGAAGCTGACCATATTTACATCGAGAATCTTAAAAAATTTGGTTTGTATAACTCGGTATGGCAAGCCGGTGCGGTGCTAACCCCAATAAAAACGGTAGGTGTAATGGGCGATGAAAGAACTTACGAAAATGTAGTAGCATTGCGTGCAGTTGACTCAACCGATGGAATGACGGCAGATTGGAGCCGCCTGCCTTACGATTTTTTGGCACGAACTTCGAATGAAATCATCAATCAGGTAAAGGGAGTTAACAGAGTAGTTTACGACATCTCATCAAAGCCACCGGCAACTATTGAATGGGAATAAAGGAATAATATAATAATGAGAAGAATAATATTTCAATTTTTTACTGTTGCCGTTTGCGCAGTTTACAGTATAAACTTAGCAGCACAAACCGATACTACTTACCATGTAGCGCTTATTTTACCTTTTCAGGCAGAAAGCACCACCGGTAAGCTTAATGAAATTGCCAATGCACGCGATTTATATACCGCCAACAGAGTGCATTTTAATGAAGATGCGCTGATATCGCTTGATTTTTATCAGGGT
Source organism: uncultured Bacteroidota bacterium (assembly GCA_903919075.1). GTDB lineage: Bacteria > Bacteroidota > Bacteroidia > Chitinophagales > LD1 > Bog-950. Next base: position 108,622 of record CAIXGR010000022.1, read on the forward strand.
GTAACAACTGCATTAAACGAAGGGCATGACAATATTAAATTGCAAGTAAATGTTTACGATTGTGGCAATAGCGATTCGCTTACTGCTGAACTATTGAAGAAGCCTGAGTTAAAAAAAATGGATTTTGTTATTGGTGCAGTTTCAACACCCAACTCAAAACTTGTTGCTGAGTTTTGTAAAGCAAATAAGATATTGAACATTCAACCTTTTACACCTTCGAAAAGTCTTACTACCGAAAATCAATACCATGTAAAATTAGCGCCTACTATTGATGCGCATATTGATAATCTTTTTCAATCGATACTGGATTCATTCCCTGATGCTAATATTATTATTTACACGCCTAAAAACGAGCGTTCGCTGCCACTTGCGCAGCATTACGATTCGCTTTTCAGAGCTTATAATAAAACAGAACAAAAGAAATATAATGTTTCGTTACTGAACACAAGCGACATGCAGGTAAACGGCCGCAAAACTACGCTTGATGAATTAGTGAACCATAGTAAAGCAAATATTCTCATCATTACTTCGTACGACGAGCCGTTTATACAAAGTACACTTCGTACAGTATTCGAAAAGAGCGAAAGGGCCAATATTATAGTTTACGGTTTGCCAACCTGGCTTAGTGGCGATGTTCTTAGATTAGATTACATCAATGACCTACACACCCGCATATCTGATGCATTTTGGATGGATACTGTAAAGGAAAAGGGGAAAGATTTTATGCGCAATTACACTATTAATTATAATAGCGAGCCAAGCCGGTATGCGTTTTTAGGGTATGATGTAATGAGCTTTATGCTTCAATCAGTAAAAAATTATGGTAAAGATTTTCTTTCGCAAATTATAACCCAGCGTTACACCGGTATTGGTTATAAATTCGATATTACCCGAACTATGAAAAATGAGGATACCATTAATTATTACGAAAACACACACGTAAACATTTTAAAGGTTGAAGATTACAGCCTTCATAAAATTTGGTGAGATTGCTATTTCAACTTAACTGAATCTTTAAGAAGCAATACCTTCCCTTCTTTATACAACATACCTAAAGCTTTCTTAAAATTCTTTTTGCTGATGCCCAGTACATCGTAAATCAATTCGGGTGTTGATGCATCGCTTAGCTTTAATATGCCTTTATTTTCTTGCAGTTTTTGAAGAAGAATATCTTTTACATCAACCGCCGCGCTTATGCCTTGTTTTTGCAGGGCTACATCAATTTTTCCGTCGTCACGTATTTTCTTTACATATCCTTTTACATGCGTTCCTTTTTCAACCAGACCAAAAATTTCGTTTCTATAAAGCATTCCCCAATGCTTTTGGTTGATTATGACCTTTATACCCGTTTCGGTTTCATCGCAAATCAGCAAATCAACTTCATCATTAATTTTTAAATCCAGCTCGCGGTTTTTAATAAACTTATTTAAGTTACCGGTAGCTGCAATTCTTTTCGAAGCAAAATCGAAATACACATAAACCAAATACTCTTTACCTTCTTCGGGCTCTCCACTTTGTTCTCTGAAAGGCAATAACAAATCTTTATCCAACCCCCAATCTAAAAATGCGCCGAAGTTGGTTAGTTCTTTTACCTTAAGGTAAGTGGCCTCGCCTACTATAGCTTTAGGAATTTGTGTTGTAGCCACCGGCCGATCTTCCGAATCTTTATAAACAAAAACGGTAACCTTCCCTCCCTCCTTCATTTCGGGGGTAATAAACTTATTGGGCATCAGCACTTCTTCAAGCGCACCGGTGCATTCGGTTTCGCACAAGTAAAAACCATTATCCGTTCTGCGCGATATTAAAAGTGTATTGTATTTACCAAACTGCAACATATACGCAAAGAAAACAAAGATTATTGAAGCCTCTCTAAATAATCGATTGATTGAGGGCCTTTATGAAATAGTAAATCAAGAATACATAGGTTGGATATAAAACCGTTTCTTTCTTCAAATACCTGGTAATACCTGGGTATTTCAATTTGCTCGGTTTTTAATTTATTAATGTTACGCAAATCAACAGTTCCAATTAGCAACTTTTCATATGTTGATGTCATTGGAAGTTTACTCTTTACAGTAAGTGAAGCAAGAATCATGTGAAGTAATTCCAGATTGAAATCGAAGAGTAATTCAAATTCCTTTTCATAAAAATTTTGAACTCTATCAGCATAAAATTCGAAAAATGGCGTGCTGCCATAAGATGAAAGAAGACTTTGCCAGTGCTGGTGTTGCCAGTTAGTTTTGTAAGATATTTTTACGTCTTTATATTTCTGATGGTGGTCCCTGCCTCCTATTATCGGAATACTTAGGGCCATTTTGCCTGCAGCATTGGCAATTTCGCAGCGGTTTCGGTATGTTGATTTTACGAAGTTCTCTTCCCGTTCAATCAAAACACTTTCGTATTTCAAGAAATTTTGGAACCATGAAATATTAGGCAGGTACACTAAAGGCATTATTGCTGCAGCCATGCTACAATAATCCGAATTTCCGGAGTATTATTTCAGTATTTAAGGGTCAAAAAAAATCCCCCTCGCCGGGCGAAGGGGATAAACCAATGAGAATCTTAATTATTTATTTTCAGTTTTATATTATCCCATCTTTCTTCCAGTGCATTAAGCCGTTTTATCATTTCATCGGCCCTATCCTTAATTTTTATTAAACCATTATGCAATTCCAGCACTTCAAGGGTTAAGCGCCGGTAGTCATTTTCAGCATAATCAAGATGAGCAAAGTTAATATCAAGTTTTCTTGTCTTCTCCATATAGTTTTTACAATCATCTACATGGCTTTTATGCTCATTAAAAAGAGCTATGGTTTCAAGCGTAAAGTCATCTACCAAGCCTATAAAATCCATTACATGGTCTGCCGGAAACCCTCGGGAACCAGGGGTGCCGGGCATTGACTGTTCGCGAATAAACCGGTCTAACATAGGCCCAGTTTCTAAAATAAACTTTCTGGGGCGCGCGTAAAGTTCAATTACGTATTGATTAGCCACCGGGCACATTTCATTAAACTCTGCATGTAAGGCCTTGTAATATTCGAATCCAGTTGCTGTAGTAGTAGTCATTACCAATGGTTTGTCCAAGTATTACGGGCACAAACTACAAAGGTTCGATTTAAAGTAGCTGTAATCCACATGATTAACTTTGTAAAATGAACCGGTGAAAATTTCTTTGCTAACAGGGTTATACTTACCGGTGTTTCAGAGGGTAGGCTAAGGCAGATTATTCACCGGCAAAGTATCGGCGCATTCTTCCAATAATTGAGGTATAGATTTTTTTAATACAGGGTGGATGAAGCTACCGGCGATTTCATTTAAAGGAACAAGTGTAAACCTACGCTGGTGCAGTAAAGGGTGTGGAATTTTTAAGGAGGGAGTATTTATAATTTCGGTGGAGTAAAATAAAATATCAATGTCGATAATTCTGGGTCCCCATTTTATGGTTTCGATGCGGCCCACTTGCTTTTCAATTTCCTTTAATGCCGAAAGAAGGTTTTCCGGACGCAAATTCGTATTAATGATAATACATTGATTAATAAAGCTTTGCTGGTTAGTTAATCCCCATGCAGCAGTTTCATATAATGATGAATATTTAGTAATGGTGCCGCATTTCAAAGCTATCAGCGTACATGCCTCCGCAATGTTTAGCTGCCGCCTACCCTCGTTAGAACCTAATAACAAATAAACATCTTTCATACTTTTCAAAAGTATTAATATTGCAGCTAAATACAATTTTCAATCATCCCAAGCGTCTCAGTTTGGGGCTCACTATATCAAAGCTCAATACCATGAAACAATTTCTGAAATTCACTCTCGCCACTATTCTTGGCCTAATTCTTTTTGTAATGCTGGGCATCGGATTTTTAGCGGTGCTTGTGGCTTCTGCCAGTAAGGAGAAAAAAGTGACTATTGAAGCCAATTCGGTTTTAAAACTTGATTTGAATGCACCTATACATGACAGAGCAGAAAACAATCCGTGGGCGATGTTGGATATGGATAACCCAAGACTTAAAAGGTCGATTGGGCTTGCTGAAATACGCCAGGCAATAAAAAAGGCAAAAACCGATAATAACATTAAAGGTATTTACCTGTATTTAGCCAATAACGAAAATGGATTAGCTACTGTTGATGCTTTGCGCGAATCGCTGCTTGATTTTAAACAATCGGGCAAGTTTGTATATGCTTATGGCGAATACATATCACAAAAATCATACTATCTGGCCACTGCTGCGGATAAGATATATATGAACCCCAGTGGAGATATGATGCTGACCGGTTTTGGCCGCCAAATTTCGTACTACAAGAACGCACTTGATAAATTGGGTGTTGAAGTGCAGGATTTTCATTGTGGTGCTTTTAAAAGCGCTATTGAGCCCTTTATTCGTAGCAATATGAGCGAGCCTAACCGCCAGCAGCTAACCACTATTTATAATGATGTTTATAGCTATTTTTTAAATAACATTTCGAAAGAAAGAAAAATAGATACGGCTCAATTAAATACCATCATTAATAATTTGGAAGCAGAAACACCGCAAAAAGATAAAGAACTAAAATTGATTGATGATGATATTTATTATGATCAGGTGGTTGATAAAATGAAGGAGAAAACCGGTACCGATAAAAAGAAGGATATTCAATTTGTTGAGCTTGGCAAATATGCTTCAACCATTGCCAAAAAATTGCCAAGCGAAAATAAGATTGCAGTAATATATGCCGAAGGTAACATAGTAGGCGGTGAAGGGAAAGATGATGAAATTGGCGATGTAACCTATGCTAAATTAGTGCATAAACTAGCTAACGATGACAACATAAAGGCCATAGTATTAAGAGTTAATTCGCCGGGTGGTAGTGCGCTTGCCAGCGATATTATTTGGAGAGAATTGGTGCTTGCTAAAAAGCAAAAACCGCTTGTAGTTTCGTTTGGCGATGTAGCTGCATCTGGCGGTTATTATATTTCATGCGAGGCGGATAGAATTTTTGCACAGTCGAATACTATTACCGGTTCAATTGGTGTGTTTGGTTTAATACCTAATGCGCAAAAGTTATTGACAGATAAATTAGGCATTACATTCGACGAAGTGAAAGTAACCAAGCATGGTGTATTTGGAGGCATTACTAAGCCTTTAGATGCGCAGGAATCGGCGGTTATACAGCGTAATGTTGAGAAAACTTACCGCGAGTTTAAACAGCGTGTTGCTGAGGGCAGAAAGAAAGATACTGCTTATATTGAAAGCATTGCACAAGGACGCGTTTGGACAGGCCACCAAGCTATTGCAAACGGCTTAGTGGATGAGATAGGTGGCTTAGACGAAGCCATTGCTTACGCTGCTAAACAAGCCAATTTGAAAAACTACCGCTTAAAGGAATACCCGGAGGAAAAATCTTTTATGGAAAAAATGGTGGAAGGCTTTGGCGATGCCAAAATGCAATACATGAAAGAACAATTGGGCGACCAGTACGAAATGTATAACACCTTACAGTGGTTGAAAAATACTAAAGGTGTGCAGGCGAGAATGGTTTACGATTTGGGACTATAGCAATAGGCGGTAATTCTATTTTACAATAATTGCTTTGCTTTTAAGCTTGAGCGTTTTGTCTCCTTTGCATACCTGTATATTGTCCACTATGAATCCTTGCCCCTTTGCATTTCCGGAAGTTATGCGATTTAAAATCCAGGGAAGACTGTAAATGCGATATTTTTCTAAATTGCTATCCTTACCTGAGTTAAGCTTATCAGAATAAGGTATTCTGTATATCTCGCCTTTGTTTGCATAAACCAATTCGCAAGCTACCACCTTATACTCTGAAGGAAGCGCGAGGATTTGATTGATGGTAATCTTATCCCAAAAATTAGTATCGCCCTGTTGCCAGCCAACGCGGGCTATAAAGGTTTTTACATCTTCATCTTGTTGGGCGCAACATATAAATTGCAAGCCTGTAAGTAAAATGGTTAATATTAATACCCGCATAGCACGTAGTTCAGTTCAATGTGTATAATGTAGGCTTCTATCTAAAGTAACAAACCCGATAAAAATTATTCTATCCTTCAAAAATCAGCGTTCGGTATTTTCTCAATGCACATTCAATTCATCTAACTTTTTGCGATACTTGGCAGCATTTTGTATTTGCTCCTCGTATGTTTTAGTGAAAAGGGAGTAGCCACTCATATCGGGGCTGGCGCAGAAATAGAGGTACTGGTGTGTTTCGGCATTCAACACTGCATCGATTGATTTTTTACGGGGCATACAAATTGGCCCTGGTGGCAAGCCTGCATGTAAATACGTATTAAAAGGCGAATCGTACTGTTTGTGGCGGGAGTTTACTCTGCGTGCCTCAAAATCGCGAAGTGCAAAAACAAGCGTTGGGTCGGCTTGCAGGGGCATGCCTATTTTAAGCCGGTTTAAGTATACACCAGCTACGGTGGGCAATTCCTTATCATGTATTACTTCTTTCTCAACAATTGAGGCCAGGGTGGTAACCTGTGTGGGTGAAAGATGTATAGCAGCCGCGTTTGCCAAGCGCTCTGCATTCCAAAAGCTATTGTACGCGTCTTCCTGTTTGGCCAAAAATTTTTGTAAAGATGTATTCCAATAAAGGTCGTAATTATCAACTATAAACCGGCTTAGTATATTATCAGTGTCTAATTTATACCGGCTGCAGAAAGTATCTGAGTTTAGCTTGGCTAAAAAAACATTGGAATCTATTTCAAGTGTTCTTCCCACTAAGCCTGCAAACTCTTCTTTAGTGCGAATATTATAAACAACTAAGGTTACCGGTGTTTGCAAACCCATTTGCAACATATTTACTATTTGCCTGTTATTCATGTTTCTCGAAAAAACATAATAGCCCGGCTTTACCTGATGGAAGTGTTTTAGTTTGCCTACCAGCGAAAAAGTATAGTCGCTTTTTAGCACCTTGTTTTCGCTCAAAATTCGAAGCATGTCTTTGTAGTTCGAACCGGTTGGAATTTTAATAGCCATTCTCTTCTCAGCATTTATATTGGGCATAAAAAAAACAGCGTACAAGAAAATTGCCGCGGCAAGTAAGGCGAGCAAAAAGATTAGAGATATTAAACTCTTCATTATTCCAGAAAGTTAGCTTTTAATTGGGGTGTAGGTATACGACATGTATCCATTTTACCAAACCAACGATACCTGTTTTCAGAAACAACCTGGTAAACAAAATTACGAATGAAGGCGGGGACGATAATAAAAAGATATGCAAGTGAATAGATTCCACCTAAATGTTTCAATATTCTAAGCACGGCATCTGAACCGAGAAATATATCGTCTTCATCTAAAAGAATAGCAGTATCCATATAATTACCTTCCATGTTATATTTTGCAACTATGCCTTTGCCATAATTTGATTGAAGCGCCGAAAACTTGAAAAGGTTTTTCTTATCGTGGTCAATTATCCAATTAACCGAACCACTGCAAAGGTTACAAACGCCATCAAACAAAATAACCTTCATTAAAAAGAGGTTTTAATGATTTTGTTGCGATAAATTTTACCGGTCTGCAAATCGGTAGAGACTAGCAGATATACCCCATTTGGCAAATTGCTAAGATTAATTTGCCTTTGAACCGAAGTATAATATTGCACCCGTTGACCTAAGGTGTTCATCACATCAACTGAATATGAGGTATTACTATTATTGCCCTGCAAGTTTGCTTTACCCGATGTTGGATTAGGAAATATATTAAATATATCCTTACCCTTTGTGAGATCGATTACCCCGGTAGTTTGCGAACTGCTGCCCCACCAGTTGCCTGAAAATATAAGCCTTATCATTGGTGAACCAACGGTATTAATTGTAGACGTATCCCAAACGCCATGATTGAGATAAACAAACATATGATTTCTGCCAAGCGGGCTATTTAAATCATACCCTACCTGAAGGCGGCGATCATCGGTTTGCTCCCATCCAAAATAAAATTTGCCCGAAATTATAATTGGCGTATCTAATTTAAATGTACAAAAACCATTTACAGAATCAATATAAAATGGTTTTTGATTAACCATGGTATAAAAGGGAGTGTCGATAAAGAGGTAATCGTTTAAACGTAGCGAATCCCAGGCGGCAAAATTAAATATCAGGTCGCTTACATTTGCTTCAATCTGGGTAAACATAACCTGGAATGCTGCAAGTGTATCGGGGCGATTTAAATCAAATTCGTAACCAAATTTTTTCAAGCCTAAGCCGGTAAGCCCGTATGCCTTTTCGGCCGAGCCATCATCATAGGCCATTACCGATGTAAAAGATTGAGTATGTTTCAGTGTATCATTTAAAGGCCTGCTATCGTTAGGTTCAATAAATATTCTTGAAGTAACTACCAGGCTATCAACCGGACCGGTAGGCAAATTCTGATATTCGCTTGAAGGGTTCATGGTTATAGTAGTATATGGCCCCGCATTAAAAGTTTGCACCACCGGCGACTGTACAATTTGCGATGCCGGATATAATTCATTAGCCGATTTGCTATAAGGTGTGGCGGGCGCCGAACTGGGGTCGAGGTTGCGAACTGTAAGCACTATTGAATCCGTAAGATCGTCGGGGAAATTAATTTGTGTGGCCGGTTCCTGAGTATAATTTTTTAGAATGGTTGGGAAAGGATATATAAATGCTCTGTCATGTATAACCGTATCAACTGCACTCCTGTTCTTATCCAATTTCACGTAATCAATATGCCAGTGGTTATTACTGCCATATTCCGAAACCATGTTCCTAAAACGAAACTGAAAAGTAGTATCGAAATAAGATTCAGGGAAAATAGCGGGTACGCGTATTAATATCTGCTGGAAAGTATCGGGAACAGTTTGAGGGTCGGAATAACCAGTATTAAACCAAACAGTTCGCCAAATGCCGCCGTTATCTCTAAATTCAACAATAAGCGAATCTACAACGTCGGGATAGTCGCCAAGTCCTTTGGGTTCGAAAAAGAAGCTAAGATAAACTGAGTCTGCTACAGTAAGCCCTTTTAGATTAACAGGGTTAGATGTAAGATAATCGGCCTGCCCGCCAACACCTGTTGCATTATTGTAGGGTAGCCCAAATTGGTCGAGGCCATCTAACGTTGCAACACCAATGGTAGGTGGATTAATGGGGAATGTATTATTGATGTAAGCATAATCATCAAACCATAAAGTGCCGCTTTGGGCTTTTGCGAAATAAATAACCGGTGCGTATGTAAGTGTATCGGTATGCGTAGGGTCAATTACCAATGCCGAATCTAACCGCACACCGGTTGCGCTATCGAAAGTATAAGTATAATAAGTGGGCCAATATAGGGCGGTTGAAATTGGTGAACCGGTTAGGCAGTTTGTTCCATTCGAACTGAAAAACGTAAATTTTAGGGACTGTTGTTGCGTTGAATCAAGCACCTTGTTGACAACATCCCAGGTATAATTCCATGAAGGAACGGTCATATAAGCACCTTGCGAGGTCATAATGCCATCGTTATTCAAACAACCGCCTACTACATTGAAAAACGTGTCGGTAGTATTTTGTTGCAACCACAAGTAATTCGGTGTTCTATCAGTAGAGAAATCATCAATAAAAGGCAGGCTTAAAGAAGTAACCGATGATACAACCGTATTACCAGACACAAGGTATTTGTATTGGTTGCCTGAAGACTGATTGCTTTTTGAATAATAGGTTGCGGGATTAAATTTAAGGCTCGTCAACTCTTCGGTTTGCGAAAAAGCTGATTTAAAAACAACACCCAAAAATATGATTACTAAAATTTTTCTCATGGTAATTCGGACAATCCGGAATGAAACGTAAAAAATAATTTATGGAACCGCAATAGTATCAACCTTATTATAAAGCGAAGTGTCAACAGTTATTCCTGCAGGAAGTTCTTTAGCCAGGAAAAGATCAACCGGTTCGCCCATTCTTATTGATTTTCCCGGCCTGTACTCAGGCACTTGCTTATAAATAATTGCACCCGCTGTGTCAGTAATTCCTGCCTCGGTTACTATAGCACCAATATTCAGCGAATTTCCTTTCAGTTTAAATTCTGCATCTTCATAACGCATTCCAATCAGATAAGGCACTGCAATTTTACTGCTTCCAAGGCCATTGCCAACTATCAGGTCAATTACTGTTCCTCCCGGCACTTTTGTTTTGGCTGATACGTTTCTTCCATTTATCTGCATGCCTATAACAGCGTTTAAATGTGGGTCATCCTTATAAATTGGCTCCCCTACTTTTAGCCCATAACTCTCTAACTGCATTTTGGCGTATTTCAACGAACTTCTTCCTACCAGGTCAGGTATTTCAACTGTAGGGGCAATGGTGGCATTAATGGTAACATAAATGGTTCTGCCCTCTTTTACTTTCGAATTGGCCTTTGGGTTTTGGTCAACGATAGAAAGTGGGGGCTTGCTCATATCATACACCGAATCCATTACTTGCAATTCAAGGTCTTTACTGCCAAGCATTTTCTTTACTTCATCCAACGACTTACCACGCAAATCAGGCACATCTACACTTTCGCCATGCCGGGTGTATGACTTTAAGCTACGTTGAACGATAAACAATAGCAAAACAATCATCCCGATAGCAATCAGGATATTGTATAACAGTACCTTTGTGAAATATTTTTTAAACAAAATCTGAGTTCTTGGTGCGAATTTAAAAATTACTCAATACCTTACTTCCCATAGCCTCTTCAACAGAAGAGCCGAACAGCTCTTCCAAACTCATGCCCATGCAGCCTGCCTGTTTTGGCACAATACTTTCTTCACTTAAGCCGGGTATTGAATTTACCTCAAGCATATAATAATCACTTCCTTTAATAATATAATCAATACGGCACATTCCTTTGAAATTCAATTTTTTATAAATAGAAATTGAGGTTTCCTGTATTTTTTTTGCGAGAGTTGAATCTATTTCAGCCGGGGTAATTTCGTTCGAATCTCCCTCGTATTTAGCCTTATAATCAAAAAACTCATTTTTGCTTCTTATTTCGGTAAGTGGCAGTGCAGTTACGCGCCCGTTGATGGTTATTATGCCACAGGTTACTTCGGTGCCTTGCAAGTATTCTTCCACTAAAATTTCATCATCATATTCGAAGGCATTTTCAACTGCCCCTAATAAATCCTCGTGTTTGGTAACTTTGGATACGCCATAACTGGAACCATTCTTGTTGGGTTTAACAAATACCGGAAAACCAATTTCAGCCCCTTTTGAGGCAACCGAAAAAAGGTCATTTGAATTGGAAATTTCAGCCTTGCTTAACAATACTGCTTTACCGGTTTTAATTCCGTACTGAGCAAGATATTCCTTACATCGTACTTTGTCGAAGGTAAGCGCAGCTTGTAGCAAGCCGCAGGCATTATAAGGAATATGCAGTAGATCGAAATATCCCTGTAGCTTGCCATCCTCTGCAGGTGTACCATGTATGGCCATAAAAACGCAGTCGAAAGTTATTTTGTGCCCCTCAATAGTAAAGCTGAAATCGTTTTTATCAATCTTCAATTTAACAGGGTTGTTTCTGTCAACGTACCAATCCGCACCTTCTATAACCACCTTAAAAACATTGTATTTATCTTTGTTGAGGTGTTTGCAAACAACTTCGGCACTTTTTAACGAAATGCCCACCTCGCTTGCTTCACCGCCAGTTATAACGGCAATATTCTTTTTCATACTGTATTTTATTAACGCTAAAGAACTATTTTATTCTAATCAGTACTATCTTTTCTTTTCAACAAACCGAACAATTATAAATTCGTGCATTCAAATTTAGACAACCCCTATAAAGATGGCAATGAACCGAGAAGCTGAAAACCTGGCTGCGCTGGGAAGTTATTTGATAAATTCAGAAGAATTGTGGGCTGTGGCTATAAAGGCAGAGCGTAAAAATCCGTGGTTTGCCCCACAGTTTGTAAATGAAGCCCTAGATGCAATTATGCATGATATGCTTACGGCCAATAAACTGAATGAGTGGTTAAGCCATTACCTGCTAAAGAAGATAGACAAAACCATAGGGCTGATTTTTGCGGGAAATATTCCGTTAGTGGGGTTTCATGATTTTTTATGCTGCTACGTTACCGGGTGCAAAATGAAAATTAAGCTTTCATCGAAAGATGATGAATTGTTTCCGTTTATACTTAACGCCTTAATTAAAATTGACCCCGAGTTAAAAGGAAGGGTGGAAATTGTAGAGAAGCTGAAAGATTTTGATGCTGTAATAGCCACAGGAAGCGGAAATACACACCGTTATTTTGAATTTTATTTTAGAAACCATCCTAAAATTTTGCGTAAGAACAGAAATTCGATAGCGATACTTACCGGTGAAGAAAGCCCTGCACAGTTAGATGAATTGGCAGATGATATTTTTATGTATTTCGGTTTTGGTTGCCGGAACGTATCGAAAATATACGTTCCGGTGGGTTACGATTTTAATGTATTGTTTCCTCATTTTAGTAAATACAATTGGCTATACCAGCATAGTAAATACATGAATAACTACGACTATAACCGTACTATTATGCTGCTTAACAATACACCACACCTTACCAATGATTTTATAATGGTAACGGAAAATCCTTCCATAGCCTCTCCTATTTCAATGCTGCACTACGAATACTGGCATGACACGGCCGTGCTAAACTCGCATTTAAAGCAAAACAGCGATAGAATTCAATGCACGGTATCGGGTAATCCAAACCAATGGAATTCTCCATCATCTGTAAGTTTCGGGCAGTCGCAACATCCTTCCCTATCAGATTATGCTGATAATATTGATACAATAAGTTTTCTGAACGACCTTTAACAGCCCAGTTTCCCTAAGCTGGTTTAATACCAAAACCAGCCGTGTATGTGCTTATCTGCCCATACCCTATCTATGTTTATATAAAAAAATATATTTATTTTTTTATACATAAACTTTATATCTATTAAAACCTGACTAATCTCATATTGTGATATGACTGGCATCAGCTAGTAATACCCCAAATCGACAGACATTTGGTCTAAATATTAAGGGATATGAAAAAGATAAGTAGAAAAGTGAAAATAGGGTTCATACTCTTGGTTGTCGGCATTTTTATTATGTCCTTCAAACACACTAAATTTCAGCAAGCCGTTTTTACTGCGCCTGCTTCGGCCGATGCTAAAGTAAATCCACTAAAAGGGGATGCAAATGCTACTGCCGAAGGGAAAAAGACTTACGATGCAAACTGTGCAATATGCCACGGTAGTAAGGGCTTAGGAGATGGAATTGCTGCTGCGGGCCTTTCAAAAACCCCTGCTAACCATTCTTCGGCCGCCATTCAAAAATTAACAGATGGCGCAATTTTTTGGAAAATAAGCGAAGGTAATAACCCTATGCCATCCTATAAATCGATTTTTTCAGAAACCCAAAGATGGCAGTTAGTTAATTATATACGCACACTTGCCAAACAACCTAAAAAATAATTATATGAAGAAAAATTTAACATTATTCACACTGTTATTGTTCGCTTTTATAGTAAAGGCGCAACAAAAAGACACCCTTGAGGTGCAGAAAATTGGTGACAAGTTTTACGTAATAGTCGACCATTCGAAAACCGACTCAACTATACAGGCAGCCGTTAAAACGGCAACAGTGCCCAAACGACATGATTCGCATTTTATGGTTGCTGGTTTAGGTACCCTTGGGTTTGCACATACCTGGACGACCACCAACTCTAAATTAAATCCGTCTCAAAATTCGAAGAATATTATGACCAACTCTTTCGGCAACGACCCGCAGTTTGAGTTTAGCCCAATGTTTTTATGGAGGCATAGTGATAAACTATTAGTAGAATTTGAGCCGTCGTTTGACGGCAGCATTTTGGAAGTAAACTGGGCCTGTGTTTCGTATTTCGTGCACCCGGGCGTAATTCTACGTGCAGGATTTTTAACGCTTCCATTTGGCACCTATAACAAACGCCTTGCAGCCGGCTGGATTAATAAACTGGCTACCGATCCTGTAGGGGTTACCGGCAGCCCAGCTTCAAGCGATTGGGGAATTGAGGTAGAGGGAGGATTACCAGTAGGGAATATGAAAGTAAGCTACGATGTGGCCCTGGCCAACGGCTTTCAACTTGTAGAAGCTGATGGCAGCATACAAAACCCTGGTATTACTGATAATAATTTGGGCAAAACTGTAAGCGGCAGGTTTGGTTGGCTTCCTCTAAAAAATTCGGGCTTAGAATTTGGGGTTTCGGGATTATACGGAAAGGCGGCCGATGCTAATAGCCTTTATAAAAATGCATCAACTTTTATGGGGGCTTTTGATGCCCAATATATATACTCAGGCCCACATGCAGTTATTAACCTTAAAGGGCAATATAATATGGGCTATGTGACTAAGGAAAATTATGTGAACCCCAATGATAGCACCCAAACATATACTTATGATAATGTTTCCATGGGGTATTATGGATTGTTTAGCGTAAGGCCTGTTTCTCCTTCTAAGTTTTTAAGAAATCTGGAATTTGCAGCACGGTATTCGGCCTATGACACACCGAAGAATTCAACTTGGGAAAACCATACACAGCAAATTACAGCCGGTGTTGCTTATTGGTTAAATTGGAGAACTGTTTTCAAAATTACTTACGAAAATTTGATGTCAAGCAACCCAGCTAATGCAGTGGTAGGCACCGATATTAAAACAACTCAGAATATTTTATTCGCCCAATTTGCAGTTGAATTCTAAACCCATAAAATAAATAAAATGAAAAATATATTCAATAAAAAGATAGGATTAGTTATCGCGTGTTGTGTGGTAATAGCAATATCGTTAACAATAAATGGTTGTAAAGCAAGCGCATCGGTTACTGCAAAAAGCGGTGCCCAATTATGGGGCGAAAATTGCCGCAGGTGCCACAATGCTCCTGACCCTAATTCATTTTCAAGCGAACAATGGGTTACTATAGGCATGCACATGCAGTCGCGTGCTTTGCTTACCAATCAGGAAAGAGATAAGATTGTTGAATTTTTGCAACAGTAATTGATTACAGTAACAACAGTGTTATTTCAAAGCACTTCAACAAATATGCACCACCTGCAAAATTGTTGAAGTGTTTTGATTTTGAGAGAAAGTGTATCTAATGTATTACCTTTCGCACTAAAAGTATACGGGTATAAGAATGACAGAATGAAGAAGAACAACCGGTGGATTAATATTTTGATTTTAAATTTTTGTGTAGTAGCCCTTTTAGGCATGGCACTAAGAAGCAAAATACTTTTCTCGATACCATTTCTGGACTACAACCGCCTGCTTGATGCTCATTTCCACTTTGCCTTTGGCGGCTGGGTAACCCTAGCGCTTGCAGTATTACTTGTTTATAATTTATTGCCAGCAACACTTTATGGAAAAGCATCATACAAATGGTTGCTGATAAGTATATTAACCTCGGCTTGGTTGTTATTGCTCTCTTCTCCCCTGCCGGCTAATAGTATTAGTTCAAGCTTTTTTTCTACCCTTTTTATACTGGTGAACTATGTTTTTGCATGGTTCTTCATTCGTGATATAGTTAAAGCTAATATTAGCAAAACTGTAAGATTGCTGGCCGTGTCGTCAGTAGTTTGTCTTATTCTATCTTCGTTCGGGGTGTTTACATTGGCATATTTGTTTGCCAGCAAATCGCTTAATTCTTTTGCTTACCGCGATGCGCTATATTCATATCTACATTTGCAATACAACGGTTTTTTTACTCTGGCTGTTTTTGCATTATTGTTTCAAAAGCTTGAGCCGAAGATGACCCTTGATGCAAAAACAAAGTCTTACCAATTTTCAGTTTTGCTTTGCGCATCTACGTTTCCCTCGCTTTTTCTAACTTACTTGTGGCGAGACCCTAACGACGTTTATAGGGTTATAGCTGTATGCGGAAGCGTACTACTTCTTTTAAGCTTTATATGGTTTGTGCGCTTAATACCGGCATTAAAAGAACTTGCAAAAAGCATTCATCCTCTTATCAGGTATATGTCGTATTTGTGTATGGCAGCATTTTCGCTAAAGATATTTCTGCAAAGCCTTACGCTTTTCCCCGAGGTAGGAAACGCCGTGTTTGGTGACCGCCCTGTTATTATAGGGTTCCTTCATTTGGTGTTTCTGGGATTTGTTACACCTTTTATATTTATATGGTTTGCACAAAGTGGCTTTTTAAATATAAGACTGGCATTTACAAAGCTTTCACTAATCATCTTTACTATTGCCGTTTTGTTGAACGAAGCAGTGTTGATGACACAGGGTTTAGGGGCAATGCTAATAAAAAGTAGTCAGATTTTTCCTTGGGTGCTTTGGGTGCTTAGCATATTTCTTTTAATTGGGGCAGTGTTAATTGCAATTGCCCGCATCAAATCAATAGGTGCCGAAACCACGAAATAAAAGATTTAAGAGAAGAAAGAGTAGTTTTTAGTTCTTGCCATCATTCTGACGCATAAATTCAAGAATCTGCCGGGCTTGTTCATCCGTCAAATCTTGTTTTGGCATTCGCACTAAGCAGGTAACTACTTCGGCCTGTGCCGCCAAATCTTTATCAAGCATTACTTCAGTATTGGTAATAAAGTTCATAATCCATTCTGGTGAACGCCTGTCGGTAACACCTTTCCAACCTGGGCCAACCAGCTTTTCGTCGGTAAGTTTATGGCATGCCGAACATTTAGCGCCATAAATTTCTTTGCCATTTTCAGCCATGGTATTGTCTAACGGATGTGTTAATGGCACATCTTTAAATCTGCCTATACCTTTAGAATTGATACCTTGCGAAACCACAACTGTGTCTGTTTTAGTTTTGCCGGTACTACCTTCTTTTGCGGATTGCGGGTTATTGTTGCAACCCATGAAAAAGAAAGCTGAAATCATTGTTGGTATAAATAGAGCTTTTGCATTCATAGTGCCTTAATATTTAAAATTAGGTGAATGAGGTTGTAATTAAATTTTACGAGTGAAGCTAACTTAAAAAAACCATAAATTAGACTGATAATCCTCAATCATATTTAT
Source organism: uncultured Bacteroidota bacterium (assembly GCA_903919075.1). GTDB lineage: Bacteria > Bacteroidota > Bacteroidia > Chitinophagales > LD1 > Bog-950. The sequence goes on from CAIXGR010000022.1 coordinate 125,601, forward strand.
GATAAATATCATGATACGGTTGCAAAAAATAATTAATAAATGCTTTTGGCTAAACATTAGATTAAAGTTTTGGGCATTAACTTGTATCTATGCTTAGCATGAAATACCTTTGGGGGTTAACATTATTTCTATCCTGCAGATATTCAGTATTTTGCCAAGGCTATTTAGGGCAACCTAAAGATAGTATTTTACACAAGCTTCCTGATTGCACAGCTATGGATAATTATAAAGAGATGCTGGTATTGAATTGCAGCGGGCATAAATCAATTTTCTATTTCACGGCAACCGACTCTATATGTGACATGTATGCGATGGATGTGAGTAGCGAAAATGCCGATGCCATTTTAAAGAAAATGCCTGCCATGGGCTTTACGAATAGCGGAACCAAATATATTGAACCCTTTCTTGTATCGAAACATTCCAACCATCAAAAATTTCCTTCAAGAATATATACTAACGGCAAAGTGCAATACTGCTTTATGCCCGTTTCGCTAAATGGAAAAACCGCTGAGCTAAATTCTATAATTATCAGGCTGGTGAAAAATAAATAAGGTTGAAGTTTTCGCCCTAAAAACTGGTGGTGCTAAACTTTTCCGTCTTCCAGTGTTTTGTATTTTTCCTCTGCAAGGCCTAAATCTATCCTTCGTAAAATAATATCGGCTGTAAGTACTTTTACTTTTATTTTATCGCCCAGTTCAAACTTTCGCTTTGTTTTCATACCACTAAGACGAACCATTTTTTCATCAAATTTAAAATCTTCATAACCCAACGACTCAACGCTTACCATGCCTTCGCATTTATTGTCTGACATTTCAACAAAAATACCACGCTGTATTACACCGGTTATAATACCGTCAAACTCCTGCCCTATCTTATCCTGCAAAAATTCTATCTGTTTGTATTTAATCGCTTCCCGCTCTGCATCCATAGCTTTGCGTTCCATAATGGAACTGTTTTTGCACCTTGCTTCCAGTTCCTCCTTGCTAATAAATTTATCTCCATCGGTTAAAATTTCATCCAGTAAACGATGCACCAATACATCTGGGTACCGGCGGATTGGTGAGGTGAAGTGCGTGTAATGCTCCATAGCTAACCCGTAATGCCCAATATTATCAGTGGTATACTCAGCCTTAGCCATACTGCGAATTGCCATTGTTTCTAAAACATCTTGTTCAGGCCTGCCCTCAACTTTTTTCAATAAAGTATTAAAGGTACTTGCTGCATCTCTGGGGTCTTCAAATTTAATTTGATAGCCGAAACGTGCTGCAACAGCGCTAAACATTTCCAGCTTAGCCGGGTCCGGTTTATCATGCACCCGGTAAACAAATGGCATAGGTTTTTTCCCTTTTCTAATTTTCGCACCAAAACGCGCCACGGTTTCATTGGCCAACAACATAAAATCTTCAACTAGCAAATGGGCATCTTTACGTATTTTAAGAACAATGCCCAAAGGTTTACCAGTGTCATCCAGCTTAAAACGCACCTCTGCTTTTTCAAAAGCAATGGCGCCTCTTTTCATTCTTGCTGCACGTAAATGCTTGGCAATGCTGTTTAGCATTAGTAATTCTTTAGCATGATCGCCTACTCCGGTTTCAATAACCTGTTGTGCTTCTTCATAAGTAAATCGCCTTCTGCTACGGATTACCGTTTTGGCAACCGTGAAATTTTGAATATTAAATTTTTCATCTATTTCGAAAATTGTAGCAAAGGTCAACTTCTCTTCATTAGGCCTTAGCGAGCATAAAACGTTTGAAAGCTTTTCGGGCAACATGGGGCAAACCCTATCGGGCAGATAAACCGAGGTAGCACGCTTTTCGGCTTCGCGGTCTAATTCCATACCTTCTTTTACATAGTGCGAAACATCGGCAATGTGCACACCCACTTCGTAATGTCCGTTATCTAGGTTTCTAAAAGATATAGCATCATCAAAATCCTTTGCGTCTTCGGGATCGATAGTAACTGTAAGAATATCTCTGTAATCTAACCGCTTACTTATTTCCTGCTGATTGATTTGCTCTGAAACTTTACTTAATTCTTTATAAACGCCTTGCGGAAAATCAATACTGAAACCGTTGCCGATAAGTATCATCTTCATATCAAGGTCTGATGAATGTTTATCGCTTAATACTTCCACAACTTCACCCAAAGGTTTTTTGTTATCGGTATTCCAATCAATAATGCGCACTATTACACGCTCTTTGTTTTTGGCGCCGTTTAATGCACTAAGGGGAACAAACACATCGGTATTTAATTTGCTTTCATCAGCAATAAAAAATGCGAATTTTTCGAGCACATCTAATCTACCGGTAAAGCTATCTTGGGCGCGTTTTACTATTTCAATTACTTCACCCTCAGGCCTGCCTTGAAAAGAAACCATTTTAATTTTTACGGTGTCGCCCTGCATAGCATTCTTTACACGCTTTTGGGGAACGTATACATCCTTAGTAATTCCTTCCACCTCAACATAAGCAGCCCCATTGCGGGTTATATCTATAGTGCCAAACAGAAACTTAGCATTTCTGGCATTGATAGCCGCACTCTTTTTCTGTTCTAAAATTTTAATCTTTCCTTTCTGTTGAATTTGGATAATGCCTTTTCTATCCAGTTCGTTCAGTGCAAGAATGATTTGTTCTTGTGTAAGCTTATTTTCTAATTCCCGGAATAGGGTTCTCAATTGTGCTTCTTCGCCTAATGCACGAATAACATCTATTACTTGTTTTGGAGTATCGCTTTTTGAATGGCGCGATGCCTTTTTATTATATTTTTCTTCTTTATTTTTCTCTTTCTTCATTTTACAAATTTATACGAAATTGAATAGCTCAATTTATTGTTTAATATTAATATCATTTAATTAGAATTTCCTTTAGCTATTATAAAGGATTGGGGCTGTGTAAAACTTTTACTGTTTGGATTAATTACTGTAATATCAAATTATCATTAAGATAGATTTGATGTACGTGAAAAGGAAGAATGAATTGAATTTGAATTTATTAAAGTATGCACTACAAAAGTAATACGAAAAAGTGAATTACATAATTCAACCGCTTTTTCTATAGTATATTATAGCTTTATTAACTTGCTGATAACAATATTTCGAGATGTATTAATATGCATAAAATAAATACCGCTGGCAGCTTCAAAAGCAATATCAGTACGGCTATTCTCTATTTTAGATTTAAAAATTACTCTTCCCTTATCATCAAAAACCTCCAAATCTGCACCTATTAAATTATCATTTACAGCTAAATGCCATCCACCTGCCGATGGATTAGGATAAAGCTGCATGTAACTCGACGGTACATCACCAATACTTAAAAAATTTATGGTAGCATTTGAGGCACATCCGTTACTATCAATTACTGAAACCCCATATTCACCAACAGAGTTGGCAACGTATATATTAGAAGTAGCATTAGGTATAAGATTACCAGCTAAATACCATTGGTAACTTACCTCATTGTATACTTGAAGTGTATCGCCAACCACACTGATAGCTATAGGTTGTGTTTGATGAACAGTAATTCCCACATGGTTAGATTCGGCAGTGCAGCCATTAAAATCCGTAACTGTAACATAATAATTACCGGCTTGTGAAGTTTTAATGCATCCTATGGAATCATTATTGTTCCACCGGTAAATATCGAAAGCAGGAAAAGTGCAAATTGTTGATTTTTCGCTGCTGCAAATTGTGTCTTTACTGGCAGTAATAGTGGCTACCGGTAGCTGATTAATTGCAATATCAACAGTATTTGAAACGGCCGGACAGCCAATATTATCAATAACGCTTAGCTGATAACTTCCAGTTTGCGAAACGCTAAGGCATTGTGTAACCGGCCCATTGCTCCAATGATATTGTGCAAAATTTGTAGAAGGACAAATAGTAGAGCTATCGTACGGACAAATAGGATTGCGGTTAGCGCTAATACTTACAGTTGGCGATGAGCCAGGGTTTATAACTATACTATTCGAAACACCTTTACAACCATTGGCATCAGTAACGGTAACTATGTAACTACCCGTAGTAATTGTATTGAAGCATGAGGAGTTTTGTCCGCTATTCCATTCATAAGTATTAAACCCATCGGTTGAACAAATTGAAACACTATCGCCATTGCAAATAATAAATGATGTACTTGTAATGGTATCTACAGGCAGTGCATTTACGGTTACTACTGCAGTATCTGTACCGGAGCATCCATTTACGGTAACGGTAACATTATAACTATTAGAGGCAACTGCAATATAAGTAGCGTTTGTAGAATTATCCTGCCAGTGATAAGTAGCCCCGGAAGTAGTGGCAGATAAAATAACTGAATCATGAAAGCAAATTGCAGTATCGGCACCAAGATGAACTACCGGCGGAGTATTAACCGTTACTATTATGCTATCGGCACCGGTACATCCGCTTAACGATGCAGTTACACTATAGTGGCCAGTAACTTGCACGATATAGGTATCTAGTGTTGTATTGTCCTGCCAATGATAGCTGGCCCCAGAAATAGCCGGAGACAGAATTAAATAATCAGGTACACAAATCAAAGTATCGTGGCCAAGGTTAACTACCGGTGGATTTTTAACCGTAACGTGAACCGTACCAGTACCCGAACACCCGTTTGCCGATGCAGTAACACTGTATTGGCCGGTAGCAAATACTTTGTATGTGGGTGAGGTAGAATTATCCTGCCAATGATAACTATTGCCAGTACCGGCAGCCGATAAAATAACTGAATCGGGAGAGCAAATAGAGGTATCGGCACCAAGATGAACTACCGGCAAAGCATTAGCAGTAACATGCGCTGCATCAGAAACAGAGCATCCGTTTGCTGAAACTGTAACACTATATTGACCTGTAGAAATGGCTTTGTAGGTTGATGCGGTTGAATTATCCTGCCAATGATACGTAGCCCCTGAAGTAGCCGCTGAAAAAATTACAGTATCGCCAGCACAAATTGAAGTATCGGGCCCGAGGTTAACCGTAGGGGGAGTATTAACAGTAACATGTATTGAATCGGTAGCAGAGCAACCGTTTGCTGAAACAGTAACGCTATATTGGCCGGTGGCCAATACTTTGTATGTTGAGGATAGAGAGCTATCTTGCCAGATATAGCCACCACCTGATGAGGTGGCTGTTAAAATAACTGAATCGGGAGAACAAATTGTTGTATCATGACCCAGGTTAACCACCGGTACATTATTAACAAGTACTATAATACCATCGGCGGCAGAGCAACCATTTGCTGTAACTGTTACTCTGTAATTACCAGTGCTATGTACTTTATAGGTTGATGATGTTGAGTTATCCTGCCAATGATAAGTTCCGCCTGATATGGCAGCCGATAAAATAACAGAATCAGGTGCGCAAACAGTTGTATCGTGACCAAGGTTAACCGGCGGTGGGTTGTTAAAAGTTACAGCTATTGTATCAGCACCAGAGCAGCCATTTGAGGTAACAGTTACGCTATAATGGCCTGCATTAAATATTTTGTATGTAGGGGCTGTTGAATTATCTTGCCAATGATATGTAGCATTGGATGCAGCAGCTGATAAAACAAGTGAGTCGGGAAAACAAATGGTAGTATCATGGCCGAGGTTAACAACCGGTAAAACTTTAAATGTAACATGAACAGAGTCCGCGGCAGAACATACACCGTTGGAAACTGCTACATAATATGTGTTTGAATTAGTAACCTTTATAGTAGGCGATGAAGCACCGGTGCTCCATAAATACGTAGGATTGCCGGATGTTGTAGCATTCAGTATAACTGTATCGCCAATGCATGAAGATGTATCATTTCCCAAATTAACCTGCGGGCTGGCTACTATAGTTAAAATTTGCGTGGTAGATTTACTGCACCCAGCACTACTGGTTACTGTTAGTTTTACAGTGTCGGTACCAATATTTTGATAGGCATGGCTTGGAGTTGCTGAGCCGGTAACAGATGCGCCATCGCCAAAATTCCAAGTATAGCCTACAGCATTTTGCGAGGTGCTTGTAAAATTTACAGCATTTTGCACACATGCATGGGATGAAGGGGTTGTAAAACTTGCCGCTAACGAAGGGGGGCCATCAACCTTAATGGTTTTGGTTGCAACGTAGTTATTCGCATCGGTTAGCGTTAAAGTATAAGTAGATTTTAATGCATGTAGCGCTATGGGGGTACTGGCATTAAGTGTACCGGTTGAAACCACTGCGTTGGTAAAGCTATCGGTTAACACATAAGTCCAACTTGCTGGGCCCGGTTGGGTAACGTTAATAGTACCCAAGCTATCGCAAGTAGCGGCGGTAGTAGCAATACTTGCAGGGCATGTAAAACGTATAACAAACCGATTCTTGTTCTCAGCACTATCCGCATGAAATGTGAAAGGGCCATTTCTTGCATTATGTAAGGCATTGGCATTTTGCGAATCCTGAACAATTATGTAAGAAGTAGGGTCGAAAGGAACAACGAAAACAAAACTCATAGATAAATTCCCGCTGCCACCCGGTTGTAAGCCCATAGGAACAGTAGGAACATTGCAGATATTATTCATGATGTTAATGGCCATCATTTGCCCGCTGTTAAGCGTATATAAGGTAGGGCGGCTGGGAGAACCAAAAAATTTATTGGCATCGTAGGTAGCGTTAAATCCATCAGTAGATAATGGATTAAAACCTACTGTAGTTTTATCCACCAGCCCATCTGCAAGGCGGGTAACATAAATATCGATTTGACTGGTATTGCCCTGCGCGCGGATACCAAAGTGCATTAAACTCAATAAAAAACTTAGTATAAATATCTTTTTCATCTTTTTAGGGAGATTTTTCAGTTGCATTAAAGATGAAACATCTAAAATTTGTGCATAGTTATAATTACACCTATTTCCAGTCTCTCCTATTTATAAATATAATAAAAATACGATGACAATGCCTTTTTTTGCTTTGTTATATGTCCTCAATGTTAAAAAGGAAGATTAACAAGGCATTTTGCATTGGTTATTAGACGACAAAGGCACTCTCTTGTTTCATTATTAAGGAATTAAGCAACGCAAGTTTTTTGTGTGCACCAATGAAAACTTTGCTAAACAGCCACCTCAACCTGCTTTTGCAATAAGTGTTTTACCGATTCAAAAGGTTGCATTTCGAAGTGCTTTCTATACTTTATTCTTTCCGGGAACTTAACGTGAAATTCAAACTCATCTCTAAAATGCCTAATGGCGGCGGCTACCGGCCAGGCGGCTGCATCACCTAACGGGCATATTGTATTACCTTCAATTTTTCTTTGAATATCCCACAGCAAATCAATATCCTCAATATTGCCATAGCCATGTTCTAAACGCCACAATATTTTTTCCATCCAACCCGTACCTTCACGGCATGGGGAACACTGCCCGCAACTTTCATGCTGGTAAAAACGGGTGAAATTCCAAGTATTACGCACAACACAGGCGCGGTCATCATAAACTATAAATCCGCCTGAGCCAATCATACTGCCGGTAGCAAAACCACCATCTGCCATACTTTCGTAAGTCATTAAGCGGGTTTCGCCTTTTGCCGTTTTGAAAAGCAGATTGGAGGGCAGAATAGGTACCGATGACCCACCGGGCACGCAGGCTTTTAACGGCCTGCTGGTTTCCATACCACCGCAATATTCATCGCTCATTACAAATTCTTCAACCGGTATGCTTAATTCTATTTCGTAAACACCTGGCTTTTTAATGTTGCCTGATGCTGAGATTAATTTTGTACCGGTAGATTTTCCGATTCCAATTTTTGCAAACTCTTCTCCCCCATTATTTATAATCCAGGGAACATCCATTAGGGTCTCAACATTGTTAACCACTGTTGGGTTGCCATATAAACCAACTACAGCCGGAAATGGCGGTTTGATGCGCGGGTTGCCACGTTTACCTTCCAAAGATTCTATCAAGGCTGTTTCTTCACCACATATGTAAGCACCGGCACCGCAGGTAACATATAAATCTAAATTATAACCGGTGCCCAAAATATTTTTACCTAACCAACCGGCAGCATAAGCTTCCTTAATTGCTTTCTCAAGAATTTTGTATATCCACATATACTCGCCGCGGATGTAGATGTATGACAGGTGAGCCTCTAGAGCAAAACTTGAAACAATCATTCCCTCAATTAATAAATGAGGTAGCTTTTCCATCAAATACCGGTCTTTAAAAGTACCGGGTTCCGATTCATCGGCATTGCAAACCAAATGGCGGGGCTTGCCTGATTTTTTATCAATAAAGCTCCATTTCATACCGGTAGGGAAACCGGCTCCACCACGCCCACGCAGACCCGATTTTTTTACTTCCTCAACAATATCATTCGGGGCTTTGGTTTTCAAAGCCTTTTCAACTGAAGCATAGCCGCCTTTGCTGCGGTAAACCTCGTAGGTATTTATACCGGGAATATTAACCTGTTCTAAAAGAATTTTTCTACCCATTGCTCATTTCCGAATTATTCGGAGCTTTTATGATTATCCTTTACTATAAAATTCAACTTTACCCGCTTTGCAATCATCAATCAGCTTATCCATTTTCTCAGGCGTTAAAAACTCGTGATAATAATCGCCTAATTGAAGCATGGGCGCGTAGCCGCAGGCACCCAGGCACTCGGTTGTTTTTACTGAAAACAATCCATCTGGTGTAACCTGTCCTTCTTCTACTCCCAGCTTTTTGCAAGTGTATTCAATCAAATCTTCGGCACCGCGTAGGCAGCAGCATGAAGTGCGGCAAAACTCGAAAGAGTATTTGCCTACCGGTTTTTGGTTATACATGGTATAAAACGAAACCACCTCATAAACTTCGATAGGAAGAATGTTAAGCAATTCCGCTACTTTATCCATTACCGGTACGCTTAGCCAATTATCGTGCTCATCCTGCGCTTCGTGAAGCACGGTAATCAGTGCGCTTTTATGTTTTCCTTCCGGAAAATGCGACTTTAACTCGGCAATGCGTGCTAATAGTTTATCGCTAAATTTTACGTCTTCTTTTATTACTTCAGTCAATCCCATAACCCCTAAATCCCCTAAAAGGGACTATCTTTTAATTTAAGAATCTAATTCGCCTGCTATTACGTTCATGGAACTTAACATTACAATAGCATCGCTCAACAAATGTCCTTTAACCATTTCAGCAAAGGCTTGGTAATAAATAAAGCATGGCCTACGGAAATGTAAACGATAAGGCACCCGGCTGCCATCGCTTATTAAATAAAATCCCAATTCGCCGTTACCACCTTCAACTGAATGATAAACCTCGCCCTTTGGCACAGGTATTTCGCCCATTACTATTTTAAAGTGATAGATAAGCGCTTCCATATTATTATATACTTCTTCCTTCGGCGGCAGGTAATAGTCAGGAACATCAGCATGATAAGGACCTTTAGGCATTTTATCAAAAGCCTGCTGAATGATGCGAACACTTTCCCATATTTCCGAATTCCGAACACAATACCTATCGTAGGTATCGCCCGATTTACCTACAGGAATATCAAATTCGAAATCCTGGTAACTACTGTAAGGATTAGAAATACGAATGTCATAATCAACACCCGCAGCACGCAGATTGGGGCCTGTAAAACCGTAAGCGATTGCTTTTTCGGCAGAAATAGCGCCTACATCAATACAACGGTCCATAAAAATACGGTTGCGCGAAACCAAATCTTCAAACTCCTTAAAGGCTGCCGGAAATTCTTTCAGAAAGGCTTTCAGTTTTCTAAAACCTGTATCGCTTAAATCTCTTTCAAGCCCGCCAATTCTACCCATGTTGGTAGTTAATCTTGACCCACACAACTCCTCGTATATTTCGTATATCTTTTCACGGTATTGAAACACGTATAAAAAGCCGGTAAACGCTCCGGCATCAACCGCCAAAATTGAATTACAAACAAGGTGGTCGGCAATGCGCGCCAACTCCATCATAATAACCCTGATATATTGAGCGCGTTGTGGCACTTCAATTTTCAAAAGCTTTTCAACGGTCATCCACCAGCCCATGTTGTTAATGGGCGATGAACAGTAATTCATCCGGTCAGTTAGCGGCGTAATTTGATAGAAAGGACGGTTCTCAGCAATTTTTTCGAAAGCACGGTGTATATAGCCAATGGTTGATTCCGCCTCAACAATACGTTCGCCATCCATTAATAATACGTTCTGAAAAATACCGTGGGTGGCGGGGTGTGTTGGCCCAAGATTGAGTATAGACAATTCGCTGCCATCCTCATTCTCTTTTTGCTTAATGAGCTCGGCATATTTATCGGCTACAGATTTAACCAGTACGTCTGACATTTTTACTTGTTTAATTCAGGTTTTCGTTATTCGGCAATCTTCCAAAATATCTATCGTCTTTATCGGTTCTGCCACCATCTTCTAGAGGAAATTCCCTTCGCATAGGGAAGGAAACCATTTCATCCATATTTAAAATGCGCCTTAAATCGGGGTGGCCTTTAAAAATGATACCGTAAAAATCGTACGTTTCGCGCTCCATCCAGTTAGCAGTCAGGAACACGTTTGTGGCACTTTCTACTTCGGGGTTTTCGCCGTTCAAATAAGTTTTAAAACGCACCCGTACGTTATCCATCCAATTGTGCATGTGGTAAACTACAGCAAACTGCGATTCAATTTCATTATCGGGATAATGTACCCCGCAAAGGGTGGTTAGGAAGTTAAAGCGAAGCGTTTCATCATCGCGCATAAACTGCAGTAAATCAATTACTTTTGACTTGTCAACTTCAAAAGTAATTAAGCCGTAGGGCTCGGTAAAATTCTTTACGCTTTCGCCGAATTTTTCCTGTATTTTCTGTAATATTATTTCGTTTGCCAGGGCCATTTTCAATCTTAAATTACCTTCGTTTTTTAATTTACTATTATACCATAACTTGCTAAAAGCGCCTTGTATTCCGGCGAGTTTCTCCTCCTCATTGGTTCATTCTTCACCAACTCTTGCAGTTTCATAATGCCATCTAATATTTGCTCGGGACGCGGTGGGCAACCCGGCACATATACATCAACAGGTATAATTTTATCAATACCCTGCAAAACCGAATAAGTATCGAATATCCCCCCCGAACAGGCGCAGGCACCTACAGATATAACCCAACGGGGTTCGGCCATTTGTTCGTAAACCTGGCGTAAAACGGGGGCCATTTTTTTAGCAATAGTGCCCATTACCATTAGCATATCGGCCTGGCGGGGTGAAAAACTTGGGCGTTCGGAGCCAAACCTAGCTAAATCGTAATGCGGTGCCATGGTGGCCATAAACTCAATACCGCAGCACGAGGTGGCAAATGGAAGCGGCCATAGCGACTTTGACCGCGCCAAGCCAACTACCTGGTCGATTTGTGTGGCAAAGAAACCTTCGCCTGCTACTCCTGCCGGAGCTTCTACCATTTTTATTTCGTTACTCATTGTTAACCTCGTTTGTTAATACAAAGATACCCAAAAATATACACCTAAACTTTGCGCACAAATGGGCTTATTCCCACTCCAATGCTCCCTTTTTAATAATATAGAAAAAGCCTATTAAAAGTAAACCCATAAACATGGCCATTTTCCACAACCCCTCGGGGCCCAGCTCGCGGAAATTAACCGCCCATGGGTAAAGGAAAATAACCTCCACATCGAACAACACAAATAGAATAGCCACTAAAAAATACTTTACCGAAAACGGTATACGCGCATTACCATGTATTTGAATACCACACTCAAAGCTGGCATCTTTATTTTTTGAATGGCGGCGCGGGCCCACATAGTGCGAAAGGGCAAGCATTCCGGCTATAAAAACACTTACAAAAACGAATTGAATGAAAATGGGCAAATAATCTACATTGGAACTCATAACGCTAAATTTAAGCGAGGGCAAAAATAAGTTTCTCTATTACATTAAAAATGAAATTGCCAACAAAATGTTGTGTGTAGCCTTTATATACGAATTCGTATCAGTTAGCGGCAATACCTGCCACTTCAACCAAAAACTTATCGTCTTTTGCGCCCAGTTGTTCAGCCGTTTTTTGACTTAGTTTAAGTACTATTTCCCTGCTACTATCCATTCTCGAAACCTTTCCTACTACTTTCACAAACACCGTCTTTTTATTCATTAAGTTAGTTACTTTAATTACTGAACCTACCTGTGCATCATTGTATAAAGCAAGATATGGATTGCCCGAAGTATTATCGGCCAGATAATTAGCTGCGCCTTTATTTTCGGCAATTTTATAGCCATGTTCGGTGTACTCATTAAACAAAGCCTCATAATCATTCGGGTTTGTTCCGCCAGCATTAATTGAAAACAACGGAGTCGCCTCAATACCTTCAATCGGTTTAACTAAAACAGGATTTTCGTTAGCTATTGATGCTGTTGCACTTTCCACCTTTGCTTTGTTTCGGCTGCGTTCATCTTCCTCGGCATAGGCTATGCCCGGTGTTGAAGACACTGCTTTAGGCTTAAAATGCGAGTTAAGTGTTTGTGTTGGCTCGCTTATTGGGCTATTATTTGAAGATTTATATTGCTGGTGACTGCCTTTTGCCGGAATATTAATTTGCTGCCCTACCCGTATACCTGTGCTTGCTTTAAGCGTTGGGTTTGCTTTCATTAAGTCGGCAACCTTTAAACCATGGGCGTGCGAAATTGAAAAAAGGGTTTCGCCTTTTCTAACAGTATGCTTTTCGTATTGCGTTTTTGCATTTATTTGCAAAGCAATTAACGACACCATAAAATATATGAAAACAATCTTTTTCATGAATTACCTTTAAGTTTACGAAATTACAGCAGCATAGTTTACCTGATGAAAGCAATTCACCACATAGTAACACCCCTCCTGTTCTGTTTGTTCAGTATTATAAACACACAGGCACAAACTAAAATTGTGTATCAGTATGATATTCATGAAGAAATTGGTCCGCCGGTTAGCCGCCTTACTAAAACAGCCATAGCCGAAGCCGAAAAGATACACGCTGCTTATATTTTGATAGATATGGATACCTACGGCGGATTGGTAGATGCTGCCGATGAAATAAGAACCGCCTTACTTAAAACCAAAATACCTACCATAGTTTTTATACGCAACAATGCAGCATCGGCCGGTGCTCTTATTTCCATAGCCTGCGATTCGATATATATGGCACCGGGTGCTACTATTGGTGCGGCATCGGTGGTTAATCAAAACGGCGAGTTGATGCCCGAAAAATACCAAAGCTACATGCGCAAAAAGATGCGCGCCACCGCCGAGCAAACCGGTAGAAACCCGCTGATTGCCGAAGGCATGACAGATGAGAACCTTGAAATTGATTCGATTAAACTGAAAGGGAAAATTATAACTTTTAGTACCAACGAAGCTATGAAGTACGGCTATTGCAATGGCGAAATTGCAAAGGCACAGGATGTGCTGGCTAAGCTAAGCGGCGGGCCTTACGTCATCGAAAAACACGAAAGCTCATTAGTAGAATCGTTGGTGCTATGGCTTGTTCATCCTGCTGTGTCGGGCATTTTGTTGTTGCTAATTTTCGGTGGCATATATTTCGAATTTAAAGCACCAGGTACTTTTTTGCCTATTGGCTTATCTGTTGTTGCAGCACTGATGTATTTTGCGCCGCTCTATCTCGAAGGGCTTGCAGCCAACTGGGAAATACTAATGTTTGCAGTGGGGCTTATATTAATTATTATCGAAATATTTGTTACGCCCGGTTCAATAGTAATAGGTGCAGCCGGTATACTGTTTACCATTAGCGGATTGGCTTTGGCATTGGTGCGCAACATTGGTTTCAATTTCGATTATGTCCCCAGCGGCGCCTTGGCATTTGCTTTCCTATTGGTTACTGTGGCTATGGCTATGCCGCTTATTTTTATAGTTGCCTTCGGAAAAACAATTTTCACCTCGCCTGCTTTTAAAAGAATGAGCGATGTGGGCGAAATGAAACAGTCGAAAGGTTTTTCTATTCGCGACCATTCATTACAAAAGTTAGTGGGCCAAACGGGTATAGCCGTTACGAACCTGAGGCCTGCCGGTAGAGTAGAGATTGATGGAGAGCAACACGATTCTATTTCGGATAGCGGTTTTATTGAAATTGGCAGTGAGGTGAAAGTTCTGCGTGTGCAGTCGAAATATTTGACAGTTGTAAAAACTTCAGAAGTATGAAAATAACCGGCATCATTCCATCGCGCTACGCCTCTACCCGTTTCCCCGGTAAGCCATTAATTGATATTGATGGAAAGACAATGATTAGAAGAGTTTACGAGCAAGCCTTAAAATCAAAAGCGCTGCATGAAGTAATAGTTGCTACCGATGACCAAAGAAT
>CAIXGR010000023.1 GCA_903919075.1 uncultured Bacteroidota bacterium
ACAGCAGCTGCATTTAAGCAATGAAGACTATGCTTTTATACACCGGTACATGGGTATGTATCCGCGCGAGTCACTATTGCCAAAATTCGACAGTGTGGATGGGCCCGATGATAAGTTTAAGTTTTTTATGACTGCCGCCGATCCTACCGGTAAAGCGCCGGAAAGTATCCGTATTTTTAATAAGGTAGGTCAGGCCTACGGTTTTGTAACCGATTGCAGTTACTTTGTTGATACCGCCAATAAGGTGGAGTTCTTTTTAAGCTGCAGCATGTATGTAAACAAAGATGAAATACTGAACGATGGTGTTTACGAGTACGAAACCATTGCCATGCCTTTTTTCAGAAACCTTTGTAACGCCGTTTACAGCGACGAATTAGCCCGCAACAAAAAGCACAAGCCCGTTTTCGAAACCTGGGATTTTACCGATAAAGTTTTTTAAAGACTGCGTTGGCGTACCGCCTCAAACAGCAGCACCGCTGCGCTTACACTCACGTTTAAAGAATCAATTTCGCCCAGCATAGGTATTTTAATCCGCGCGTCAGCAGCCTCAATCCATGTATCGCTCAGGCCGGTAGCCTCAGTACCCACCACAACAGCCGAAGGCTGTTTAAAATTTTCTGAAAAATATAGATTGGAGTTACGCAGCTCGGCAGCGCATATTTTAATGCCTTGTTGCTTCAAAAACGCTATCGCCTCGGGCGTTTGGCAAACAATTACCTGTTGGGTAAACACGGTACCCAAACTTGAACGCACTACATTGGGGTTATAGATATCTGTCTTGCCATCGCAAATTAAAACAGCATCCACGTGGGCCGCATCGCAGGTGCGCAACATGGCGCCCAGGTTGCCGGGTTTTTCAACGCCCTCAATAACCAGCATCAGGGGGCTTTTGCCCAAATTTATTTTCGAAAGTTCATGCTTTACCGGCCTTGCTGTAGCAATAATACCTTCTGTAGTTTCACGATACGCCACCGAATCGTACACCTCTTTCGAAATGTGGTACAGCGAAATACCGGTAGCTGATGAGGTTAGGGCTTTTAAATTATATGTCTCGTCTTCTTTTAAAATCTCTTCGCAAATAAATGCACTGGTAATCGTAAATCCTGCGCGTTGGGCTAATACCGTTTCGCGCATACCTTCAATTACAATCAGGTTCTGCTCCCTTCGCTCCGAGGCTTTTTCAAGCTTCTTCAGGTTTTTGATCTTCGGGTTCTGAAGACTGGTTATTTTTTCGGGAATGGACATTTGTTATAGACCTAAGTAGTTAGTATTAAGTATTTAGACTGATGCTGGGCAAAGCTATAAGATATTTCTACTTTCGTTGAAAGGCAAATTGATTAAACAGGACATACATAGTTATTACATTTTAAATACAAAAAATTCGTTTTGAAAATCGGTCTCTTTTTCGGCTCGTTTAACCCGGTGCATAACGGGCACCTTATTATTGCCAACTATATCAGTCAAACAACAGATCTGGATAAAGTTTGGCTGGTGGTATCGCCGCAAAACCCGCTCAAGCAAAAAGAAACACTGCTTAAGGACCACGACCGATTACACCTCATAAACCTCGCTATTGAAGATTGCAAGCATCTTAAGTCATCTAACATTGAGTTTAAGCTACCGAAGCCTTCGTACACTATTGATACCCTGGTTTACCTGCATGAAAAGTACC
>CAIXGR010000024.1 GCA_903919075.1 uncultured Bacteroidota bacterium
GAACAAATATTAAACGACTTACAGGAAAAATTTAAGAGCGATATTTTTGCTTTCGAATTGCGTGTTATAGGTGGTGGTTACCAGTTTTTTACCAAAAGCGAATATCATAATACGGTAGCTGCATTTATTGGTATGAAAGAAAAGAAACGTCTTTCAACCGCAGCTATTGAAACACTTTCAATTATAGCTTACCGGGGACCGGTTACCAAAACCGATTGCGAAAAAATACGCGGCGTTAACTGCGATTACTCGGTAGAAAAATTATTGGAGAAAGAATTGATAGAAGTAGCAGGCCGTATGGAAAATATGCCAGGCAGACCTGTGCTATATAAAGTAACTCAAAATTTTCTTGATTATTTCGGTATCAATTCAGTGGGTGAATTGCCTAAGCTGAAGGATATTATTTCTCCTCAAACCGATAACGTAGTAGGAGAGATGAATGAAGTTATATCTGACATTCCTGCCGCAAAGACTGAAGAAGCAGCTGAAGAGCAATCATCATCAGTTGAATCTAAGGAAGAGGAGAAAGAAGAAACCAATTAATTATTTGCCTTTAAAACTCGGTTTCCGTTTTTCAAGAAAGGCGTTTATTCCTTCTGAGAAATCTTCGGTAGCAATACATTTTCCGAACAAACTTATTTCGGTATCAAAACCATCAATACCATCTTTAAAGTGGGCGTACACACTTTGAATAACATTGGTAATAGCAATAGGAGAGTAAGATGTTATTTTATTGATAAGCGATTTGCATGTGTCGAGCAATTCTACCGTTTGCACTACCTCATTTACCAGGCCTAATTTACCTGCACAGGTGGCGTCAATGGTATCTGCTGTCATTAATAATTCAAGTGCTTTGCCTTTGCCTATTATTTGAGTAAGGCGTTGGGTGCCACCGTAGCCGGGTATTAAACCAAGCTTCACTTCAGGTTGCCCGAATTTTGCGTTTTCGCTGGCTATGCGCAAGTGGCAGGCCATGGCTAACTCGCAACCACCACCCAAAGCAAAGCCATTTACGGCGGCTATAACCGGCTTAGGGCTCATTTCAATTTTGTTGAACACCACGTGTCCGCGCTTTGCCAAAGCTTTGCCGTCTTCTTCTGTTAATCCTTTAAACTCTGCAATATCAGCACCGGCAGCAAAGGCTTTATTACCCTTACCTGTTATAATGGCACCTTTAATTTCAGCATTATCATAAAGCTCGGTAATAGCTTCATCCAGTTCGTTAATAAGGGCTTTATTTAGGGCGTTAAGTTTGTCTTCGCGGTTAATGGTAATTATTAAAATGCCATTGGTAACTTCGGTAATCAGTGTTTTAAACTCTTTCATTTTCCCAGCCTGTGTTTTAAGTGTGTAATTTGGCGTTGAATTAGCGGGTGCAAATGTAGTGATGTAGCCCAATTTGACAATAGTAAATAGTTAAAGAATAATTTTATATTTTTATGTAGATTAGAATTAACCCCCAAACCATTTTGTATGAAACCAACCTTTAAAATTTTAGTAGCAGCAGGTTTGCTAATAGCAACCAATTGCCAGGCACAAAATCTGATTCGTTTTTACGAAAACGCTAAAGTGGGTTATAAGGACCCTTCGGGCAAAGTAGTGGTGCCGGCCAAGTATTATGCCGGTAGCGAGTTTATTGAGGGCTACGCCATAATAGTAGATAACAACAAGCGTGGCTTTTTGAACGAAAAAGGTGAAATAGCGATACCCTTACAGTATGAGGATGTTGGGCCGTTTTCGAAAACCGGGGTTGCCCGGGTAATGATGAATAAAAAATACGGCTTTATTGATACCAAGGGCAAATGGCTTTTAGAACCTAAATACGATTTTGCTGAAGATTTTTCGGAAGGGCTTGCTGTGGTGGCTAACCAAGGTAAATACGGATATATCAATACAGACTTAAAAGAGGCTATACCTTTAAAGTATGAAGGTGCGCGAAAGTTTTCGAATGGGCTGGCTGCAGTTAGTGAAAACAAACAATGGGGTTATATTAATACCAAGAGCGATTGGCAGATAAAACCGCAATACGAAAATGCTTATCCCTTTAACGCCAACCAGCAAACACAGGTAAGCATAAACCATGAACTTTATTTAATTGATACCAAGGGCACAGTAGTAAAGAAAATTGAAATGCACCGCGAAGAAGAAGAATTTGAACATCGCGGACACAGAGAAAATGATAAAGAGGATAAAGACAAAGACTAGAGAAATTTAGTTTGCGAGATTTGTTTTTAAAAACTCCGGTGCTCTTTTACCCAGTCTTTAATATATGTTGAAATTTGCGCGGTAGGCGTGCCCGGGGGAAACAACTCGCCGCAGCCTTGTTTTTTTAGCTCAGTCATATCACCATCAGGTATAATGCCGCCGCCGGTAAGCAGTACGTCATTCAATCCCCTTTCTTTCATTAAAGCAAGCACTTTTGGGAAAACAGTCATATGTGCGCCTGAAAGAATACTAATGCCTATGGCATCTACATCTTCCTGAAGTGCTGCATTAACTACCATTTCTGGGGTTTGGCGCAGGCCGGTGTAAATTACTTCCATGCCGGCATCTTTTAATGTTGAGGCAATTACTTTAGCTCCACGGTCGTGGCCATCAAGGCCAACTTTAGCTACTAAAATTCTTATGGGACGGTTCATGCAAAAATGTATTAAATAAAATATCGCCAGCCTTTACCTTTAATACTTAGTAAAAGCTGGCGATTATATAATCTTATAGAGGATGATTTAAAAATCTTCATCAAAGCCGCCGCCGTCTTCTTCGTCGGCATCTTCGTTAAAGTCATCGAAGCCATCCAGGTCATCTTCATCGTACTCATCTTTATTAGCGGCACGTTTTCCTTTGCCTGTTGAACGTTTTTCTATAATGTCATCGAACTCTTCGAGATCTTTCATTGACTTCAGCTCGTCATCACTTGGTTCCGATTCGTCAGCTTCATCTATTTCATCAACGGCAGTTTCGGTTTCATCCAAATCTAAATCATCATCTGTTTTTTCCTCTTTCTCGTCATTCAATTCTGGTTCTTCCTCTTGGTCGCGCTTTTTACGTGGCATGGTTATTTGTTTTAAAGGTTATACAAATTTAGTGCTTACTTTTTTTTCTGCCAAGGCAGGAGTAGATTTTTTTATCCCATTAAATCTTCACTAAAATAATGCCATTTTTTATAACGAATCAAAATAATCGAAAGATTTTTTTAATCGCTCTAAAGTTTTCTCTTTCCCCAATAAGTTCATCATATCAAATACTGGAGGACCTTGCATTGTTCCTGCTAAAGCCAGTCGCAGTACAGGCATTAATTCGCCTGTTTTAATTTCTTTGGCTATAGCAAAGTCTTTTACTACTTTCTCCAAAGGTAAAGTTTTAAATTCAGAAACACCATTCAATTCGGACATTAGGCTTGTAAATTTCGCCCGGTTTTCTTTACTGTATTTTTTCTTAATTGTTTCAGTATCGTATACCTTTATTGGCTCGAAAAAGTAATATCCCATCTCCAAAAGGTCGTTTACAAAGGTAGCACGCTCTTTCATAAGGCGGCAAAACTCGCTAACAAATTCAGCAACATAAGTATAGCCTTTAGCAATAACCTTATCTTTAATGGCTGCTGCAAGTTCGGCATCAGGCTTCGATTTCAGGTATTGTTGGTTAAACCACTTTGCTTTTTCAAAATCGAAGCGCGCGCCGGCCTTGTGCACCTTCTCCATCGAAAATAATTGAATCATTTCCTCCATGGTCATCAACTCTTTATCGCCGCCAGGGTTCCATCCTAATAAAGAAAGGAAGTTAATAAATGCTTCAGGAAAAAATCCGCGTTCGCGGTAGCCAATTGAAGTTTCCTTGCTTTCGGGGTCAGTCCAGTTTAAAGCAAACGATGGGAAACCAAGCCTGTCGCCATCGCGTTTACTTAGCTTGCCGTTGCCATCGGGTTTTAATATCAACGAAAGGTGCGCGAATATGGGCATCACATCTTCAATACCCAGCGCACGGTATAATAATACGTGCAGCGGTGCCGAGCTGAGCCATTCTTCGCCACGTATCACATGGCTTATTTGCATCATATAATCATCGGCCACATTTGCGAGGTGGTAAGTGGGCATTCCGTCGCTTTTAAATAAAACTTTATCATCTAACTGCGAAGTGTTGAAAGCAACCCATCCGCGAATAGCATCATGAAATTTCACTTCCTCATTACGTGGCATGTGAAAACGAATCACATACTGGTCGCCGGCCTGCAATTTGCGCTCAGTTTCATCATGTGGTAACGTGAGCGAGTTTTTCATATACTGCCGGGTTACGGAATTATATGAAGGGTTTGGTACGCCCTGTGCCTGCATGTTGGCGCGCATTTTATCAAGATCTTCGGCAGTATCAAAAGCGTAATACGCATTACCGGAAGCAATTAATTTATCTGCAAACTCTCTATACAAATGTTTGCGTTCACTTTGTTTATAAGGGGCATGTGGGCCATCGCCAAAGCCCACGCCTTCATTAGGCTCAATACCACACCATTTCAGGGTTTCAATAATATATTGTTCAGCACCAGGCACAAAGCGGTTTTGGTCGGTATCTTCAATACGCAAAATAAAATCGCCGCCCTGTTGTTTTGCCAACAGGTAATTATACAAAGCCGTTCTAATACCCCCCATATGCAATGGGCCGGTAGGGCTGGGCGCAAACCTCACTCTTACTCTTCTGTTCATACTGCAATTTAAAAAAATGAAGCGTGAAAATAATCAAACCATCGCAGGTTGCAAGCAGTATCTTGCGGCCTGTCATTTTTCCTGTTCTATATACTATTTTCAATAAAATTATAACTTGAAACCTGAAACCCAAAACTAATCAATGCTCGATGCTCTCCTCTTTACCAAAACCTCGCCCATACTGGCATCGCTATACCCCGATTGCTTGTGGAAAGTAAATACAAAAGAGAAAAATCTTTATCTCACTTTCGACGATGGCCCAATACCTGAAATAACACCTTTTGTTTTGGATGAACTAAAAAAATGGAAAGCAAAAGCTACTTTTTTCTGCATCGGCAAAAATATTGAAGCTAACCCAGAGATTTTTAAACGTATTATTCGTGAGGGGCATAGTATAGGCAACCATACCTATAATCACACAAATGGTTGGAAGCACACTAACCTTATTTATTATAAAGACATTCAAAAATGTGCGCGGCTAATTTCAAGTTTTAAAATTCAGCATTCTGCATACCCCACTCCCCATTTATTTCGTCCCCCTTATGGCAAACTAAAAATATCGCAATACCGGGCACTACGTTCAAAATATAAAATTATAATGTGGGATGTGCTTACTTTTGATTTTGATTTAAAGAAGAATGCTAAAAGTGTTTTGAGTGCGGCCGTAAAGCATTCGGCACCGGGCTCTGTTGTTGTTTTTCACGATAGCTTAAAAGCGAAACCTAAGGTTGAATATGCATTGCCCAAAGTTTTAGAACATTTTACAGCAAAAGGATTTAAGTTTGAAAAATTATGATGCTAATCGATACACACTGCCACCTTTACCACAAAAATTTTGATAACGACTTTCAACAAGTTGTAGAGCGAGCATTAAATAACGGTGTTCAAAAAATATTTCTTCCAGCTATTGATTCTGAAAGTCACGAAAAGCTAATTCAGCTTTCGGAAAAAACATTCAGCTTTCAAAATTCAACATTGAATATTTACCCTATGATGGGCCTGCACCCTTGTAGTGTGAAAGAAAATTTTGAAGAGGAACTGAAAATTGTGGAACAATACTTGAATAGCGGCAAAAAAATTTATGCCATTGGCGAAATCGGACTTGACTATTATTGGGAAACTACCTTTAAGGCACAACAAATTGAGGTATTTGAAAGGCAAATAGCCTGGGCGGTTGAACGGAAACTGCCGATTATAATTCACAGCCGGCAATCAACCGACGATTGTATTGCAAGCGTTAAAAAATTTGCCGGTAAGGTTGCCGGTATCTTTCATTGCTTTGGAGGAACGGTTGAAGAAGCCAAACAAATAACAGACCTAGGCTTTTATTTAGGAATAGGAGGGGTAGCTACTTACAAAAAGGCCGGACTAAAAGAAATACTACCTGCTATTGGCTTAAAACATTTAGTATTGGAAACTGACGCCCCTTATTTGCCACCGGTGCCCCACCGCGGAAAAAGGAATGAGCCATCATATATTAAGCTTGTGGCAGAAACTGTTGCCGGTGCCCTCGGAAAAAGCCTGGATGAAGTAGGCGAAGTGACCACTGCAAATGCTTTAAGGGTTTTTCAACTGAATTGATAAATTTGCACTCCATTTTATATAGAGAGGTGTCCGAGTGGTTTAAGGAGCACGCCTGGAAAGTGTGTAAACGTTAATAGCGTTTCGAGAGTTCGAATCTCTTCCTCTCTGCCAGTGTTATCAAGGGTTTCAGAGTATTTTAATAAAATATTTTGAAACCCTTTTTATTTGTCGGTTTATACATGGTTTATACATTTTAAGACTTCCTAATAATTCAAAAGCATATGATTCATAACGTTTCTATTTGTGCAATCGCTCGTTGTTTATCGTTGTTTATATTCTATATAAACAATAGATGCAAATTTTCTTAAATTAGCGAAGAAGAAAAAATGATTAGAAATAAGATTTGGGCCACTTTAGTAGATGTAAGATTCAAAGGTTTTATACTTGGATATTTGGTAGATTCATTTCAAAAATTGGATAGAAACATAAATATTTTTTTGGCCCTGGCATCATCTGGTAGTATTGCAGCTTGGGCTGTTTGGCAAAAAATTCCAATTGTTTGGGCTGGTATAATTGTCGTTTCGCAAGTTCTAAATGCTGTAAAGCCTTATTTTCCTTTCTATAAATATGTAAAGGAGCTTGGCGCAAAGAGCATTCGGGCAGATGGTTTGAATATAGAATTCGAAAAACTATGGAGCCAACTTGAAAACAAAAGAATAGATGAAGCTGTCGCCGAGGAAAGTTATTATGAACTTCGAAAACAGATGATTGAAATATTTAATTTTGGAGATGAAACCATTTTTAAAAGCAGCGATAAAATGGAGAAAAAAGCTAATGAAAGAATGAAATTA
Source organism: uncultured Bacteroidota bacterium (assembly GCA_903919075.1). Classification (GTDB taxonomy): domain Bacteria; phylum Bacteroidota; class Bacteroidia; order Chitinophagales; family LD1; genus Bog-950. The sequence goes on from CAIXGR010000024.1 coordinate 7,073, forward strand.
TTTTTTGAAAACAACTACGAAGTAGTTATAAATATTAATTAACAAAAAAAACAGATTTATATGTCAGATAAAAAAAACAAAATCCATACAACGATAATTCCATCAAATCCCAATAATATTGAAAAAGGTAGGAATTTAAATGAAAGCAAACTTCCTGACTTTAAATTTACACCGCCACCACCACCACCACCGCCTTCGGAAGAAAAGAAATGATATTGATTTTTTTATTGAATCATTTTTAAGTAATCTTTTCGCTTTTTTATGCGGTTTTTAATTCCTACAAATTCACATACGCCGTATAATAATTTATCGTCACTAACCAAAGTTAATTGAGGATAAATTTTATCGCATAAATTGAACAATAATTGAATATCATTTAATGTATTCCATCTCCAATCTTGCGGGTCATGCATGTTTTCGATTTCTCCGACTTGATTTATTAAGTACAATGTAAAAACCAGCGGGGCTTGAAAAA
>CAIXGR010000025.1 GCA_903919075.1 uncultured Bacteroidota bacterium
GTATATACCAGTTTAAAAGATGTTGACCTACTGGCCAAAGCCATTATTGAAATAACTGGTATGGAGCCTCCGAAAAAATAGTTACACCATAAACCTACTCCACAACCAACTTACCATAAGCTACCTGCCTACCGGGTAATGGAACCACCATTAACAGGTTACAGGTTACACTTTAAAAACCACATCATTGATAGTCAACATTTTGCACTTCAAAAGTGTAACCCATTGTAACCCCACTACTAGCAGCAACAACCATAATAGCCAATTGGCAAATATAACAAAATTAGCTAAATTTTATAATTTTATTTTCGTATGCATTTGTCCTCCTCTTGAGGAGGAGTGCGGGAGCCCGCAGGGGCGCAGGAGGAGGAGGCTGTTCGGCTTAACTTAACCAAGTTGTCCTCAGCAGATATATAAAATCACTTCCACACCATCTTCAAAACATCTTTTGTATCTGGCGCTACTTTAAACCGCTCATCAATCCGGTGCCCAACCACCCAAACAATTTTTTGCGCCGATTCAATAATCCAGATATTTTCTTTTTCGTTAAGTGGCACTTTTTGGTCAATGAAAAATTTCTTTATTTTTTTCTTTTTCATCTTCATACCAAACGGATAAAAGTAATCGCCCTGTTTCCATTTCCGGATAATAAGTGGGAAGGTAAGCTTAGATTTATCCAGCCAGGCCATGCTTTTATCAGGTGTAATTTTTGCAGTTTTAGCGCGGGCCGTTGAAAGCTTTAATTTGTTATCTCCCAACTCAACCTCCTTATCCTTCTCATTAATCAACTTAGCAGTAAAATCTTTTTCGGGCAGTTGGGTAAGGATAAAAAATTGCCGGTCCTTAATAATTCTGGCCTTACCGGTAACAAACCGTTTACCGGAAGTATCATCAAGCACCGAAAGCATATCCTCAATCTGCTCAATAGTAAAATCGAACTCTTTTAAATATTCAAATAGAACACTTGCTGCACGTGAAGTTTTCTTTAACTTAAGCAGTGGAATATAAATATCATTCTTCCGAGGCAAGAAAAGTTGCTTTGATAATTGCTTAGTTTGCTTTTCGTACATCTCTTCCAACCCAGTAAATATTTCAATCTTCTCCCCAATAGCATCTTCCAATGAAGGATTAATCTCCTTCAAAACCGGAATAACCGAGTGGCGAATTTTATTGCGCGTATAATCATCGCTGGCGTTTGAAGCATCTTCGCGGAACTGAAGTTTATTTTCTTTCAGGTAATCTTCAATTTCATTTCTTGGTGCAAACAGCATCGGCCGGATAATTCTTTCTTGCCGCACCGGTATGCCTCTTAACCCTCTAATACCTGTTCCCCGAGTAAGATTATGGATAACAGTTTCAATATTATCATTCAAATGGTGGGCGGTGGCTATAAGATGAAAATCTTTTGACGAACGCAATTCTTCGAACCACTCATATCGCAATTCACGCGCCGCAAGCTGAATAGAAATTTTATTTTCCTCAGCATACTTAGCCGTTTCGAAAGATTTTACGAAAACTTTTACCTTGTATTTGTTAGCCACGTTTTTTACAAACCTGGCATCAGCATTCGATTCTTCCCCACGTAAATTAAAGTTGCAATGCGCAATAGCAAACGGAAAACCCGCTTTATGAAACAGATCGCACATTACAACCGAATCCGTTCCGCCGCTTACAGCAAGCAAACATTTTTTCTTTTCGCCGGCTAATCTTTTGTCAGTATTAAATTCAATAAATTTTTGTAACAGGGTTTTGTTCTTATTCATCCTCAATAAGGGTTAAAGCTTCGGTTAATTCGGTCGCAGTTTTTAAATCGCCGGCAGCTTTTGCTTTTTCAATTCCTACTTTATAAATATAAATACATTTTGTTATTTCATTTACCCGTTCGTACAACTTTCCAAATTGGTAATACGTAGGCACGTAATTCGGAAATTTTTCAACTAACAGTTCAAAATATTCTGTTGCCTTTGGGTAATTATTTACGTTTACGTACTCTTGTGCCAAAGCAAACTTTAAAAAAGCATCATTTGGCTGGTGCTTTTCCATTTCCAATAATTGGGCAATTCTCTTCTCGTTCATATTGTGTTAATAAGCAATGGTCGCTGGGGGTAAATTTGTTTTGGGAATAGTCAAATATCCATATTTTCGCACCGCAAGTTTAAAATTATAATAATGAAGATACTAGTCCCGATAGCAAAAGTGCCTGATACCACTTCTAAAATCACGTTTACCGAAAATAATACCAAGTTTAATCCAGATGGGGTTACTTTTATTATGAACCCTACCGATGAATGGTATGCCTTGGTGCGTGCCATTGAACTGAAGGAGAAGCAGGGCGGCGAAGTAGTGGTAATTCACGTAGGTCGTGCCGATTCGGAGCAAGTTATCAGAAAAGCACTTGCCATAGGGGCCGATAAGGCAGTAAGGGTAGATGCAGACCCGACTGACGCCTACTTCGTAGCGTCGCAAATAGCTGCCCATGCAAAGGCCGAAAATTACGACCTGATTATTACCGGGAAAGAAACCATTGACTACAACTCGTTTGAAGTAGGCGGTATGGTAGCCGAACTACTTGACCTACCGGCGGTATCACTGGTTCAAAAACTAGATGTAGAAAACGGAGTGGCCAATATGAAACGCGATATTGAAGGCGGAACCGAAACTGTAGAAGTAAAACTGCCTTTAGTTGTTGGCGCCCAGAAAGACCTGGCAGAGGCACGTATACCAAATATGAAAGGAATTATGGCCGCCAGAACCAAGCCGCTAACTGTATCACCCGCAGTTGACGCAGACAAGCTAACCACAATTATTAGCTACGCTGTGCCTCAAAAAGCTAAGGAATGCAAATATGTTTCGCCTGATAATGTAGCTGAATTAGTAAAGCTGCTGCACGAAGAAGCAAAAGTGATTTAAAGATTAGAACTAAAAGAACAAGAATTCAACATTCAAAATAAAAGATATGGCAGTTTTAAGTTTTGTAGAAGTAGCAGATGGAAAAATTAAGAAAGCCTCAGTTGAAGCAGCCTATTATGGCTCGAAAGTAGCTGAAGGTTTAGGCACCGACTCGCTGGCTTTAGTTTTAGGAACCATATCTGCTGACGAACTGGCTACGCTTGGCCAGGTAGGCATTAAAAAAGTGTTACACGCCAACGATGCCCGGTTCAATAATTTCGATTCGAAACTATATACAAAAGCTATTGCCGAAGCAGCGAATAACGCCGGTGCTAATGTTGTTGTTCTGTCGTTCAGCAATAACGGTAAATTGCTTGCGCCACGATTAAGCGTGAGGCTGAAAGCAGGCTATGTGCCAGGTGCAGTTGAATTACCTGCATTTAATGGAAATGCAGCAGTAGTTAAGAAGAATGTATTTTCAGGAAAAGCCTCAGCGCAATATCAGGTAAGCACCGAAAAGAAAGTTATTTCAGTTAACCCTAACTCGCTTTCACCGGTTAGAAATACCAACACTGCTGCGGTGGAAGCATTTACCGCAACTGTAACCGATGCTGATATTACAACCACTGTAAAAAGCGTAGATAAAATAACCGGTACTATTCCATTAAGCGAAGCCGAAATAGTAGTATCAGCTGGCCGTGGCTTAAAGGGCCCTGAGAACTGGGGAATGATAGAAGAACTGGCCCGCGAAATGGGTGCAGCTACAGCCTGCTCACGTCCGGTAGCCGATGTTGATTGGAGGCCGCACCATGAACACGTAGGGCAAACCGGCCTTACCATTCGCCCTAACTTGTATATCGCTATCGGAATATCGGGAGCTATACAACATTTAGCCGGTGTAAACGGTTCGAAAGTAATTGTAGTTATTAACACCGATGCCGAGGCACCATTTTTTAAAGCGGCCGATTACGGCATAGTTGGCGATGCTTTTCAGGTAGTGCCCAAGCTGATTGAAGAGTACAAAAAGTTTAAAGCCGCCCATTAATTTAAAAGCATATTAACATTTACCCGAAGGGCCTAAAAAGCGGGAATTTTTATTTCGGAAAATTCCTTTTACATTTCGCTCAAGTTGGATTAACTTAGAACTAATGAGAAAAATTGAATTAGAGATTATTGCACTTTCACATAGTGTTACTCAATCTCATTCATTTGCAGTTGTGTTGGGCGAAGTTGGCGGCAGTAGAAGGCTACCGATTGTAATAGGTGGCTTTGAGGCACAGGCTATTGCCGTGGCCCTGGATAACATGAAGCCTTCGCGCCCCTTAACCCACGACCTTCTAAAAACCCTTTGCGATACCTTCGAAATTCATCTGGAGTACATTTATATCTCTAAATTATTGGATGGCGTCTTCTATTCAAACTTAGTTTGCAAAAAGGGAGATGAATTTTTTGAGGTGGATTCTCGCACTTCCGATGCTTTAGCTCTCGCAGTAAGATTTGATTGCCCCATATACGTTGAAGAATCAATTATACTGGAAGCCGGCGTAGAGGCCGACCCAAGCGAAGAAAATGCTGTTTCTCAGGCCGAAGAAAAGGAAATTGCGAACCTTACCAGCCCACAAATACCAACCAATTATAGCGATATGTCTGTGCAAGAACTTCAAACCCAATTGAAGATTGCACTTGATAATGAAGACTATGAACTCGCCGCCCGCATTAGAGATGAGATGGGGAAGAGGAAGAAATCTTCTTAAAATGCTATCCTAATAAGTTATTCACACCACATTATCAGAAATACTGAGAACTTTAAACATTCAAAACACTTTGCGGTGATTCTGAAAGAGAAACCTATTTAATTGGCACAATTGAGTTGCCCAATTTTTGCTTTTTATCAACAACCCTCACACTCCCGCTGTTATTCCTTAAATTTGTAGCACACGGATTCGTTTTCTGAGTTCGCATTCCAAAACCTAAGTCAAAATTACCAAGATGCCCGAGTTCATCCATCTCCATTCGCATACTCAATTTTCGCTGTTAGATGGTGCAGCGGGCATACCAGCCATGTACAAAAAGGCTGCCAAAGATGGCATGAAAGGCCTGGCCATAACCGACCACGGTAATATGTTTGGTGTATTTGAATTTGTGGCCGAAGCTGCAAAGCATAAACTACCGGATGGCAGCAGCATAAAACCCATAGTAGGCTGCGAGTTTTACGTGGTAAATGACAGGACAAAAAATAAGTTTACCCGCGATGAAAAAGATAAGCGCTACCACCAGTTAATGCTGGCGAAGAATGCCGATGGATATAAAAACCTGATTAAACTTTGCTCGCTTGGGTACACCGAAGGCATCTATGGAAAATACCCCCGTATTGATAAGGAACTGATTTTAAAATATCACAAAAATCTTATCGCCACTACTTGTTGCATAGGTGCTGAGGTTCCACAAACTATTTTGCACAAAGGCGAAGCCGAAGGACGAAAAGTTTTTGAATGGTGGTATAACCTGTTTGGCGAAGATTACTATATCGAGTTGCAGCGCCACGGTATGCAGGAACAAGATAAGGTGAACGAGATTTTATTGAAGTTTTCGAAAGAGTATAACGTTAAGATAATTGCTACCAACGATTCGCATTATGTAGACCAGCAGGATTCGAACGCGCATGATATTTTGCTTTGCATCAACACCGGTGAGAAGCAGAGCACGCCTACCATGAAAGAATTTTCTGATGATGATGCGCAGATGAAGGGAAAGCGTTTCGCGTTTTTCAACGACCAGTTTTATTTTAAAACTCAGGCCGAAATGGGCGCTTTGTTCAGCGACTTGCCACAAGCGCTCGATAACACACATGAGATATTAGATAAGGTAGAACATCTAAAACTGAAAAAAGATATTCTTCTTCCAAACTTTCCGGTGCCTAAAGAATTTCAAATACATGCCGATGATGTATTGAACCAATGGGAATATTTAAAGCACCTTACATTTGAAGGTGCCAAGAGACGCTACAAAGAAATAACTCCTGAAATTGAAGAGCGATTGAACTTCGAGCTCTTCACAGTTAAAACAATGGGCTTTGCCGGTTACTTTCTCATTGTATCAGACTTCATACAAGCCGGTAGAGATTTAGGCGTAATGATAGGCCCTGGCCGTGGTTCTGCAGCCGGTAGTGTGGTAGCGTATTGCATTGGCATTACTAATATTGACCCGATAGCTTATAATCTCCTCTTCGAAAGATTTTTGAACCCCGACCGGAAATCAATGCCGGATATTGATACCGACTTTGATGATGAGGGCCGCGATAAAGTAATAGACTATGTTGTAAAAAAATACGGCAAAAATCAGGTAGCGCAAATTGTTACTTACGGCACCATGGCTGCTAAAATGAGTATTAAAGATGTTGCGCGAGTGCTTGACCTTCCGCTTAGCGAATCGAACATGCTTACTAAAATGGTACCGGAACGGCCCGGTATAGAATTGGGACGCGTACTACATGCTCCTTTCGATGGTGATAAAAGTTTGAAAGACAAAGAAGGACTAGGTTCCGATGAAATTGAAGAAATAAAAAAACTGCGTAAGATTTACGATAATAGTAGTACGCTTGAATCAAAAGTACTGCACGAAGCAGAGATACTTGAAGGCTCAGTACGCGGCACCGGTGTTCATGCCGCCGGTATTATCATTGCGCCAAAAGATTTAACTGAAATTATACCAATAGCGACATCAAAGGATACCGAATTATACCTAACCCAATTTGAGGGCAAAGTAGTTGAAGATGCCGGTGTTATTAAAATGGACTTCTTGGGTTTAAAAACCCTCACCATTCTACGCGATGCACTTAGATTGATAAAGAAAAACTACGACATTGATATTGAGATAGACGAAATTCCGCTGACGGATGCAAAAACTTTTGAGTTGTATCAACGCGGTGAAACCAACGCTACGTTCCAATTTGAAAGTGCCGGAATGCAAAAATATTTGAAGGAACTTAAACCCGATAAGTTTGATGACCTGATAGCGATGAATGCTTTGTATCGTCCGGGTCCTATCGCATACATTCCTAACTACATTGCCCGTAAACACGGCCGTGAAAAAATAACTTATGACCTTCCGGAAGTGGAAGAATACCTTAAAGATACTTATGGCATTACTGTTTACCAGGAACAGGTGATGTTGCTTTCGCAAAAATTAGGAGGCTTTAGCAAAGGCGATGCCGATGTGTTGCGTAAAGCAATGGGTAAAAAGGACAAAGCTACGCTCGATAAAATGAAGAGCAAGTTTATGGACGGTGCCAATGCCAAAGGCCTTGAACAAAAAAAGCTGGATAAAATATGGACCGATTGGGAAGCCTTCGCACAATACGCTTTCAATAAATCGCACTCTACCTGCTATGCTTTTGTGGCGTTCCAAACGGCCTACCTAAAAGCCAACTACCCTTCGGAATATATGAGCGCCGTGCTTACCAATAACATGGGTAATATTGATAAGATTACATTTTTCATGGAAGAGTGTAAGCGCATGGGCATTGCAGTAAAGGGGCCGGATATTAACGAGAGCGATGTTAACTTTGCCGTAAATGAGAAAAAAGAAATCCGGTATGCGCTTTCGGCTATTAAAGGTGTAGGCGATGCAGCGGTTGAAGCAATTATTGAGGAGAAAAAGAAAAACGGGTTCTACAAAAGCATATTCGACCTTACTAAGCGCGTAAGCCTGCGCTCAATGAATAAAAAATCGTTAGAGGCCTTGGCACTTGCCGGTGCTTTTGATTGCTTCACTATCTATCACCGGGCGCAATATTTTATGCCCGATAAAAAAGATGGATTGAATGTATTGGAGAAAGCGGTGAAGTACGGCAACAACTTGCAGAACTCTCAAATTACTCAGCAAAGCTCATTGTTTGGCGGTGCTGGTGGTGGCGGCGAAATTGCCGAGCCTCCAGTTTTTGCCTGCGAGGAATGGAGTCTTTTAGAAAAACTAAAAAAAGAAAAAGAAGTAACTGGTCTTTACATCAGCGGACACCCCTTAGATGATTACCGGTTAGAGATAGCCACCTTCACCAATTGCCCGCTCAACGAAATTGAAAAGAAGAAAGATAAAGAGGTAAAGATTACCGGTATAGTTGCAGCTACCGAAACCAAAATTGCCAAAAACGGTAACCCATATTGCCGTTTTACTATGGAAGACTTTACCGGCAGCTATAATTTTTCTGTATTTGGAAAAGATTACCTGGCTTTTAAAACTTACATTGAAACCAGCGGTGCATTACTATACATGACCGGCAGATACCAACCCCGTTGGGATGGCAAAGAATATGAGTTTAAGATTATGAAAATTGATCTTTTATCGGAAGTGCGCACTAAACTTACTAAGTACTTGACTTTGGAAATGGCATCGTTTGATGTAAACGAGAAATTAATAAACGATATTAATACGGTGCTTTCAAAATACCCGGGCAGAACAAAAGTTCGGATTAGTTTTGTAGATATGGAAGAGGGCATAAAAGTAGGAATGACCTCATCCACAAAATCTATCGAATTGAATAACGACCTTTTTAAAGAGTTAGATTCACTGCATATACCTTACAACCTTAATTAAGGAAAATTTGCTCGGGTCACCAGGTAACGTTTAAAAAACGTCTTCCATTATATCGCCTACGTATTGCCGCTCTTCAATTTCGGGTAAGCTTTGCTCTAATTTTTTTCGGTGCTCTTCGCAGCAAACGTTTTCAAAACTAATTTTGCCGTCAGCAAACTTTACAATGGCTGTGTTACCATGTGTTGGGCATTTAACCTGCTCCAACTCCTCCTTCATTCTTGTGTACTCGAACATAGGATTAGATTTAGTTACCTAAAGCTAGCAAAATATTAACCTTAATATATCTTTTAGCTTGAAGAGAAATTATGCACAATTAACTCTTCTGATATAATTATAATTATCAGGCATTTATAAATCTCACCCTCCTATCAACCTTCTATGGTAATTGATTTGCCCCAAATGATAATTAAGGTGCGTTGCCAAATGAATCATAAAAAACATGGTGGTTGATTCTTTATTTAGCACTTTTAAAGGATATATTTTTTCAAAATCTTCGTTGCCTAGCCTGGCAAACGTATGGCGAATAACACCTTTAGTTTTCTCAATTTCCGCTATAAGTTCAGCGCGGGCTATATTTTTTAATGTAAACTCGCTATCTCGGTTTCTAACAAAATTGGTATGTCCCAACGTAGCACCTATAAAGTGATTTAGATTACCAATTAAGTGCAAAGCTAAGTTGCCGGCAGAGTTGCTAATGCCCTTTTCAACTTTCCACATGTTAGCTTCATTGGCATAGGCATTCAATTCCTCTTTCACCTTGTCCAAATCTCTGTCAAAAAGTTCTATTAAAATATTGTTGAGCATATAAATTGGTTTTAAAATGAATAATTAAAACAAACTATTACCGGTCATCTCCTTGGGTTGTGGTATTTCCATTAATTTTAAAATAGTAGGTGCTATATCACCCAATATCCCCTGGTGTAATACAGGCTTAAATGTTTTATCTACCAGAAAAATTGGAACCGGATTTTTAGTGTGTGCCGTGTTAGGGCTGCCATCATCGTTAATCATATAATCAGCATTACCGTGGTCGGCTGTAATAAGAATGGCGTAGCCATTTTCCAAGCCTAGTTCTGTAACTTGCTTTACGCATGCATCAACTGTTTCAACTGCTTTAATAGCTGCTTTAAAAACGCCGCTATGGGCTACCATATCAGCATTAGCAAAATTCAAACACACAAAATCAGGTTCATTGGTTTTTATTTCCTGCAGTATTTTTTCAGTTACACCTTCAGCACTCATTTCCGGTTGCAAATCATAAGTAGCCACTTTTGGCGAAGCCACCATAATACGCTTCTCCCCTTCAAATTCTTTCTCACGCCCACCACTGAAAAAGAAAGTAACATGAGGGTATTTTTCAGTTTCAGCTACCCGTACTTGCGTTTTCTCTTGTAGCGAAAGTACTTCCCCCAGTGTCATTTTCAAATCGTTGTTATCAAAAATATTTGCCACGCCTTTAAAGCTATGATCATACATTGTTAGAGTAGTATAATTCAAATTAAGCGTATGCATATCCTGCGCAGGAAAATCCTGCTGCGTCAATGCTTTAGTAATTTCACGGCACCGGTCGGTTCTAAAATTAAAACATATTACCGCATCGCCTTCCTTTATTGGAGCAAAATTTTCGGCTGATATAATGGGCTTAATAAATTCATCCGTAACTCCCGCATTATAACTTTTAGTAACAGCATCAAAAATATTACTAACCTTATCTCCCACTCCCTTAACAAGCATATCATACGCTATCTTTATTCGCTCCCACCGGTTATCACGATCCATGGCATAATACCTGCCTATAACGGAAGCAATCCTGCCAACAGAATTTTGCAAATGGGCATCTAAGTCTTTCAAAAAAACCGACCCGCTCTTCGGGTCGCAATCGCGTCCATCTGTAAAAGCATGTACATAGACATCGTTTTTACTCAAACCGTTTTGCTTTGCCAAATCGCAAAATGCTTTAAGGTGTTCTATATGCGAGTGAACACCTCCATCCGAAACAAGCCCGATAAAATGAAGCGGCTTTTTATGCTCTTTACAATAGTTAAAAACATCTAACAAAATCTTATTCTTTGCCAATTCACCACTTTTTATTGCCCGGTTTATGCGCATCAGTTCCTGATATACAATTCTACCTGCACCAATATTTAAATGCCCTACTTCGCTGTTACCCATTTGGCCTTCGGGCAATCCAACCGATTCGCCAAAGGTTATAAGTTCGGTGTTAGGATAATTCTTGTATAAACTATTTATAAAAGGCGTTTGCGCTTGCGCAATAGCACTTCGTTTTGGGTCAGCGCCGTGGCCCCAACCATCCATTATAATCAGAATAACTTTTTTACTCATACAAACGCAAAAATAACCTACTTTAGATATATTAACTTGACAATTAATACAATGAACCTAGTGATGCGTTAATTTTATACTGTATTAAGCTAACGTTGAAAATTTACAATGATTAATTTGTAATTACCTTTTTATTTTTGAAATTTCGGTGTTTATTGCTGTAAATCATTCATTTGGCATGATATTAGCAGTAAAAAAGAAAAGTTTGAAGGCAAAAATGAAAGTCTCTATTCGCTATATCATCTTCCTCATATTTCTTTCCTTCACCGGCATTTGCAGTACCGGCGTTTATGCCCAAAGCTTTGATAACATCGCGGCAGCTTTTAAAAGCGGCGATGCATCATCGGTAGCCAAACATTTTGAAACTAATGTTGAAATTACCATAAAAAATACCGGCACATCATACAGCAAAAGCCAGGCTGAAATGGTTTTAAAAAAATTCTTCACCTCGCACACACCCAAAACGTTTACTCTCGATCACGAAGGCACCTCGCCCCAAGGTTCAAAATATTTTATTGGCCACCTTACTACAAGTGCGGGCAATTATAGAACGTATATTTATGCCAAAACTACCAATGGCATACTAACAATACAGGAAATAAGGTTCGAAGAGCAATAAAAATCTGCTTACTGCCTATAGTGGGCAAAAACAATCAAAACACACAGTTCAAAATTTTATTTTTATTTCACACAAAAATTGTAATGAACCAAATTCAACATTCTGCCATTATTCGGGCAATATCGGAAGACACTGCCGATGCTGATAATAAATTTATTCCGGGCGACCATACATCATTAGCATGTATTCCCGAAAGCCGTGATGGCCAAGCACAATTAATATGCAAATCAAATGGCATTTTAGCTGGCGTGGAGTTGGCAGAAAGTATTTTTTCTGAAATAGATGAAGCAATAAAATTTGAGAAGCTATTGGATGACGGTGCTAAAATAAAACATGGCGATATAGCATTTAAGGTATATGGCGAAGTAAAATCCATTTTACTTGCCGAGAGAACTGCGCTTAATTTTATGCAGCGAATGAGCGGCATAGCCACCCATACTTCCTTATTTGCAGAAAAGATTAAAGGCACTAATGCAAAAATTCTTGATACCAGAAAAACAACTCCGGGCCTTCGCTATTTTGAAAAATGGGCAGTACGTATAGGCGGTGGCCAGAATCACCGGTTCGGGCTTTATGATATGATTTTGGTAAAGGATAATCATATTGATTTTTGTGGGGGAATTAAAAACGCAATACACGCGGTTAAAAACTATCAGCAAAAAAACAATTTGAACTTGCAGGTTGAAATTGAAGCTAGGAACTTAAAAGATGTTGAAGATATTTTAAGCATTGGTGAAATTAACCGCATTATGTTCGACAATTTTAAACCCGAAGAAATGAAACGCGCAGTTCAGTTGGTAAACCACAAATATGAAACCGAAGCCTCGGGCGGCATTACCCTTGAAACTGTTTGCTCTTTTGCTGAAACTGGTGTCGATTTTATTTCTGTAGGAGCATTAACCCATTCATTTAACAGCCTTGATTTGAGCTTAAAAGCCTTTTGACAAGGCTCTATATACAATACAAAATAAATTAATTCGTCATTATATATTTGAACCTTTAACCATTCTGTGTTATATATGTAGGCTATGGAGTTTCAGCAGCGGAAAAAAATAATGTTTATTATCAATCCCATTTCGGGTGTATATAAGAAGAAAAATATACCTGAGAAGGTTGCCCGTTATATTGATTATGTGCAATATGATTACACCATTCGCTTTACACAATATGCAGGCCATGCCAGCCTTATAGCACAGCAGGCAGTTGAAGAAGGATATGATGTTTGTGTTGCGGTGGGTGGCGATGGGTCTATTAACGAAGTTGCACAAAGTTTAGTTGGCACTAACACAGCCTTAGGTTTAATACCCTACGGCTCCGGTAATGGTTTTGCTACACATTTAAAAATTCCACCGCGGAATGCAGAAGCATCTATTGACATATTAAATACCGGCAAACGGGTTAAAGTAGACTTGGTAAAATCCAATCTCAGATATTTTGTTAGTGTAGCTGGATTTGGATTAGACTCATATGTTGCACGTCGTTTCCATCATCATAAAGTTAGAGGTTGGGCATCATACGCATGGGCAATTGTTAAAGAAATGCTGTTTTATTATAAGCCACTAGATGCCAAAATGGATATAGATGATATAACCATCGAAAGGCCTGTCTATTTGTTTACAGCATTTAATGCCAATCAGTATGGCTATAATTTTGGTGTATTTCCATCTACCAGCCTAAAAGACGGCGTAATGGATGTTATAATTTTGAACGACTTCCCAATGTGGAAACTCACTTACATTCTTATTTGCTTAGCACTAAAGCGCGCTGATTTGATTAACGAAGCAGAATCATATCGAGCCAAAAAAATAAATATTTACGGAACTAAAAAGATGATATACCAATTTGACGGCGATTCATTCGTTTATCATGATGATGTAACATTTGAAGTAATACCACAGTGCATTGACGTAATAGTTCCGCAGGATTTGAATGCATATTAAACACCGGGCAAAACAATCATGAAAAAGAATAGCGACGATAAAAACCGCATAGTGTTTTCAACCAATAGCAGTTTTAATTTTGAAGAAAAAGAAACGGGTCAGCCTGAAACTTTACCTGCTTCTAAACAAACATTGTACATTTCTTTAGAGTGGCTGAAGGGTGGGAAAACTGCAACTGTTGTAGAAAATTTTATTGGCGAATTATCGGCACTTGAAGATTTGGGCAAGCAACTAAAAGTAAAATGTGGTGTTGGCGGAACAGTAAAAGACGGCGTAATTATTATACAAGGCGAACAACGCGATAAGGCCATAGCATACCTTAATTCTTTAGGGTACAAAACCAAGAAGAAAGGAGGCTAAAAAAATCCGGCAATGTATTTAACACTGCCGGACACCCACCCTACCGCGGTATTTACTCGACGTTTACCTCGGCAAGCTCTTTGAAAAAAAGACAGCGCCCCTCCGCTGGCCCTGCCTTGTCTGCGACCATACTACGATAGGTTAGACCTACAGGTATGTACGGAGGTATTTTTTTTTCTTTACCGGTTTTTCACCGGCGCATTTTTCTATATATTTTCTTACTCTTAAAAATTTATTAGCACCCACGTAATTGCCATTAATATTATTGCCGACCCTACTAACAACCAATCGCACACCCTAAACTTTATTTCCGGAACCGCACGAGTCATATTCACCAATTTGTTTATCCGGTCCGGCCGATATTATCAAATCTCTTTTCGTCAATTAATTCTTGCTGTGCCTTTAAAGTTTCAGCTATTAAAACATAATTAGGTATATCCAATTCTGTTTTAAACATGTCAAGCGCATAAAAAAAAGCAGTATTAAGGCTATATATATCTTCACTCGTCAGGCGTTTATCTCTGGCAATTTCTATCAGCCATTGATAAAGAATAGCGCGCTTATTTACACCGGTATGCACCAAGGTATGCAGCGGTATAGAATATTTCACGTCAGCTCTGCCCTTCCAATCAATACCATATGGGCTAACACTCCAATTGTTGAATCTTATTAGTTCCATATACAAGAATTTTACATTACAAACTTGGTCATATTAGTAAGTAAAAACAATAGGGAGGTCCACAAAAATGAATGCGGAATTATACAATTTTTATTGCGGGTTTCCGAAAAATGAATTTCGGAAACCCGTAGTTTAAATGTTGAAAACCACTTGTTAATACATTAAAGTATTTTGTAGTTTTATAACTTTCGAAAAAAAAGATTTGTACGTAGCGACCCGTATCATATCTTTTTTCCACAAATATTTAACAACTAAAAAAACCAAACTTATGCCAACAACAACATTTAATGGAAGCGAAGGATCTTACATTACTCTTACTGCCGGCACTACATTAACAACCGCATTTCGCACAGCTTTCTCAACTCAACCCCAAGGATTTTTTTTCGGTTCCGATAAGCTTAATCAGGTACTGGGCCAAAGAGATTGTGTAGGTATCAGAGCATACTTTGGCACAGATGCCAACGGAAAATTAACATTGGTTTTAGCTGGTGCCAAAGCAAATACTGATGATATGCTTTCAAGTTATATTTTGGATGGCGGTATAGCATGCCCCTCAACCTGCGGTGCAAGCAATGGCCTAAACTCATAACACTATTTTCATTTAAAATCGCATTAATCCCCCCAAATGCCCTTCTTTATATATGTATATAGAAGGGCATTTATTTTTTAACTTTGCTTGTATCTTGAATATTAATCTAATAGTAGCTTACATATCTTCTTTCTCAGTTCTTTTGCCATTCATAATTTTGTTGGCAAACTATAAAGCCTTTTGGAGATATAACCACTGGCTTTCGCTCTTTATTATAAATAATTTTATTAGTGAGGCCGTAACCGGAACATTGGCAGTATATAAAATATATAATATGCTTGCACTGGATTTATTTTCTATTGTCGAGGCTTTCTTTATAATACTTCTTTACTATAAATCTTATAAATCTAAAGCCCTTAAAAAATTTATACTATGGCTACTGCCTTTTTATATTACCGGGCAAATCCTGATTTATTTGAATTTTGATCGCAACAGCCAATTTAATGGCTATACTTATGCTTTTCACAGTGCGCTTATTCTAATTCCCATCATTCTGTATTTTTGGGAAAAAGTGAATTTGTTAGAAGATGTTTATATTACTAAAAATCCAATGTTTTGGGTTAGCGCCGGCTTTCTCCCATTTTATAGTGTTAGCATACTGCATTATAGCTTAATTAATTACTTGTTTTATCATTATACCCACTTATTAGGAGTCTTAGGATTAATACACTCCATCATGCTTATTATTATGGATATTCTTTTATCAAAAGGATTATGGCTGATACCGGAGGAATAAATTTTTTGGCGGCTTTTATGCTTGGTACCGTTGCTTTATTAGTAATGGCTATTGGTATAATATCATTTGTGCTTGTTTACCAGCGCAGGGTTATTACCCATCAACTGGAAATACAGAAAAAAGATGAAGAAATGCAACGTGAAATGCTTCGCGCAACCATCCAATCACAGGAGGAAGAACAACGCAGAATTGCCCGCGATTTGCACGATGATCTTGGCCCCATGCTTAGTGCTATAAAATTAAAAACCGGGCAGATTAAGAAAAAGCTGGAGGCAAGCAACATGAATGTAGCCGATGCTGACGAATCGCAAGAGATGATTGATACTACTATTACACAGGTGCGAGGTATCTCTCACAGATTGTTTCCCCCGGTGCTTGAATATAATGGCCTTGCAGATACCATTGAAGATATGTGCGACAAAATAAACAGCGATAAATTGAATATTGCATTTACTAAACCGGAAGAATACAACCGCATTAGTAACGAAAAAGAGTTGGCTTTATACCGGGTGGGAATGGAGTTATTGAACAATATTATAAGGCACAGTCAGGCCACACAAGCAGCAATAAGCCTTACACAAAAAAACAACAACAGCATCGAAATTTTAGTGTCAGATAATGGCAAAGGGTTCGACACTAAAAACATAAACGAAAAGGCAGGCCTGGGTTTAAAAAGCATTTTAAGCCGTATAGCCGCTATTAAAGGGCATATTAAATTCGAAAGCTCACCGGGCAACACGCTGGTAACAATAAATGTAGATGGCAACTAAGTTAACCTGTTAACACACCTCACCCGGTTTATAAAATTTATCTGGTAACTTTAAACTTCAACACCGCTTTGCTGTTCGATGATAAAAATCATTGAATGCTTTCGCTTAAGCATTGTTATTTTATAACGTAATCTAACATGAGTAACACCATAAAAAAAATATTTCCTGTTACAGGAATGACCTGCGCTTCATGTGCTGCAAGTGTTGAGAGCACGTTGGCATACCAAAAAGGGGTTTTAAAATCAGCAGTAAATTTTGCTGATAACTCAGCCTTGGTAGAATATGATGAAGCGTTAACCAAGCCGGCCGAGTTAAAAAAAGCCGTGCAATCAACAGGCTATGATATTGATATATCAGAAAACAAATCTGCCGAAGAAGCTGAAGCAGAGAAAAAGAAATCGTTCAAAAAATCGCGCACAAATGCAGTGATGGCTTTCACATTTGCTATACCTGTATTTGTTTTAGGTATGTTTTTCTCACATTTTGAAGCCGGCAGGTTGGTTTCACTTATTTTATCAGCCATTGTTGTTTTCTATTTCGGCCGCCAATTTTTTATTCATTCGTTTAAGCTTTTAACCCATTTTAAAGCCAATATGGATACGCTGGTGGCACTGAGTATAGGTGTTTCGTATTTCTTCAGCGCATTCAATACTATCTTTCCTCAAGTTCTCTCATCGCATGGACTAAGCCCTGATGTATATTTCGAAAGTGCCGCCATAATAACTGCATTTATTTTGCTTGGTCGTTTTTTTGAAGAGAAAGCAAAAGCCGGTACTTCGGAAGCGATTAAAAACCTGATAGGCCTGCAAGCTAAAACCGTAAAGGCTATAAGAAACAACACCGAGCAGGAAATTAGAATTGAAGACGTTTTGCGCAGCGAAATAATCATTATCCGCCCGGGAGAAAAAATTCCGGTAGACGGTGCGGTAATTTCAGGCAACTCATTTATTGACGAAAGTATGATAAGCGGGGAATCGCTACCGGTTGAAAAATCAATTGCCTCAAAAGTATTCTCAGGAACTATTAACCAAAAAGGCAGCCTTACCATAAAAGCCGAAAAAATCGGAAAGGATACTTTGTTAGCACAAATTATTAAAACAGTACGGGAAGCGCAAGGCAGTAAAGCACCAGTACAAAAACTGGTAGATAAAATTGCTGCTGTATTTGTACCGGTAGTGTTGCTGATAGCAGTGGCGACTTTTATTTTATGGGTAAGTATTGGTGGCAAGAATTATTTAGCACAAGGATTAATTTCATCCTTAAGTGTTTTAGTAATTGCCTGCCCCTGTGCACTGGGCCTCGCAACACCCACCGCTATAATGGTTGGTGTAGGCAAAGCAGCTGAAAACGGAATTTTAATTCGTAATGCCGAAGTTTTTGAAAACACTAAAAACATTAACACCATAGTGCTTGATAAAACCGGCACTATTACAAAAGGTAAACCCGAAGTAACTGATATAATTTGGCTGGCCGATAATAGTTCGAAAAATTATGCGCCAGTTCTTTCCGTTATTGAAAGCAAATCAGAACACCCCTTAGCAGATGCGGTAGTAAAATATTTAGCAGTAAAAGAAAACCCTATTGATATCAAGCAGTTTGATGCCATGCCGGGTAAAGGTGTTAAAGCCGTAACCGCAGCGGGCACTTTTTATATAGGCAACGAAAAGCTAATGAGCGACAAGCTGATACTAATTTTTCCGGAGATAGAAAAACGGGCTGTTGCTTTAAAGAATGAAGCAAAAACCGTAATTTATTTTAGTAACGAAAGTGATTTACTGGCTGTAATTGCACTGGCTGATGAATTAAAAGATACATCGGCAGATGCCATTAGAGAATTGAAAAAAAAGTATGAAGTAATTATGCTTACCGGCGATAATATTTCAACCGCAAAAGCCATAGCCGCAAAAGCCGGAATAGAAAATTTTAAAGCACAGGCACTACCTACCGATAAAGCAAAATTTATTTCAGAATTAAAAGCCCAAGGCAAAAAAACAGCCATGGTTGGTGATGGCATTAACGATAGCGAAGCGCTAGCAGTTGCTGATATAAGCATGGCCATGGGCAAAGGAACCGATATTGCCATGAACGTTGCAGATATAACCCTAATGCGCTCTGATTTAAAATCCATTCTTCAATCCATTCATCTATCGCAAAAAATTGTGTCTACCATCAGGCAAAATCTTTTCTGGGCGTTTGTGTACAACCTGGTGGGTATTCCAATTGCGGCAGGTGTGCTATATCCATTTACCGGCTACCAACTTAGCCCTATGATTGCCGGTGCGGCAATGGCTTTAAGCTCCATTTCAGTGGTGGGCAATAGCCTGCTTCTTAAATCGAAATCTGTGTGAAAGCCATTTTTTCAAACAATTTCCTGCTCTGTTGATGGGGCAATTCCTTCGGCAGCGTTCTCCAACTCTCTTCTCTTTTTCGGGAAATAATAGGCGCAATAAATAGCCAGCACAATTAAACCCAAAGTAAAAAATATCATCGCATAGGGGCGAAAGGTATCGTCGTAATAAAACTCACCTGTCATCCAGGTAGCATTAGCAGTTATCCATAAACAAACTGCCGTGTTGTGAAACAAGTCCGCAATATCTTTCCGTGCCCGGTAAGTAATATGAATGGCAACAAAAAGAGTGGGAATAATCATAATCATTCCCGCCGTTCGCCAACTCATAGCCCAGCAGGTATCTTTAATCAGCCACAAGGTTATATGCATGTTTTCGTATTGCCGTATATTTTTGAACATTTAAGGGGATTTTACTATGACTAAATCAATACCAATATTTCTTAAAACAGCTATTATCTTGCAGCGTTGAAAATGGTAAAAAAAATTATTAATACAATTCTTTATTCCAACATTTTTATAGGCGCCTGTGCAGTAGCGTTGACATTCACAAATCAGCTTATTGTAGAAGGCCAAATTCATTTCGACAGCAATTGCTGGTTCATTCTTTTTTCAACCATTTTCACTTACTCCTACCTTAAAGCAATCAGTACATCCGGTGCCACCCATCATACTTCTCATCGAGATTGGGCTACCGAAAATCCGCAATTATCAAAAAACATTTTACTCATATCGGCAATTGGAGCTGCGGCATTTTTCTTTGAACTTAATACTGATGCCAAAGTAGTAGTGTTTATACTGGCTATTGTTACTGCCTTTTATGGCTTTTTCGAAATTCCCTTCATAAAGCCTAAAAAAAAATTGCGCGACCTGGGGCTGGTAAAAACCGTTTTTGTTGGTATAGTTTGGTCAGCTACTACCGTATTGGTGCCTCTTGCACAAAGCCATATACAAACCGACCTGATGATTTTTTTACTACTAAGGCGATTTCTTTTCCTACTGGCCCTAACCATGGTTTTCGAGATTAAAGATATGGAAGGCGATGCTGCCAACAACCTTGAAACATTACCACTTGCCATAGGCATACCTAATACCAAACTTTTAGCACAGGGAATATTGTTTGCAATGATTATTATTAATCTTATACAGTATTTCTTTTTTTACATACCGTTTGTAAATATGGTGGCGGTTAATCTTTCACTATTGGTTTCCATTATTTGCATTCAACCGGTAAATGAACAAACCGGAGAAAAATGGTACTACATAGTGCTTGATGGCATGATGATACTACAGTTTATTTTTGTTTACATAGCAGCTAAATATTTTTAGGTGGCAACAATTAATAAAAAATACCTGCTTACTAATTTAGTTACGGTGGTTATTATTTTAACCATTATAGAAGTTGCAGCACGCATTATTTTAAAAAAAACATACAACCGCAATTTTGATTCTACCCTTATAGTCGATAATAAATATTACACCTCAGCAGGGTTGAAGGAAAATGCAAGCGGTATGGTTTGGGGTAAGGCATTTCACACAGATAGTACCGGCTGCCGCAGACCATCCAAATCTTATATTAACACAAAAAAGAAATGGCTATTTATCGGCGATTCAGTTACAGAGGGTGTAGGCGTTGATGATTCTTCAACTTTTTCTTCTCTAGTTTTTCGGAATACCGACTCCTTCAATATTCTCAATTATTCACTTATCGGTTATTCGGTTGCCGACTATTTGAATGTTTTAAAAACTGTTTTAAATAAAAACGATTCATCAATAAAAAAGGCTACTATTTTCTTTTGCCTGAATGATGTGTACGGAAAAGCACTTTTTAATCAATTACCCGTAATGGCTAAAACGAATATGATAGGAAAGCTGAATGCTTTTTTACAAAGCCATTACTACACTTACAAACTGCTTAAATTAACCGTATTCCGAAATTCGGACCGCTATTTTCAATACGATTTTCAATTTTATAAAGATAACAGCCCGTATTTTACAAGCGCTATGAACACATTGAAGCAATGCGATTCGGTTTGCCATTTAGCGGGTGTTGAAATGAATGTGGTAGTCCTTCCTTATCGCCTCCAGGTTTGCGGTAAGGATATAGGAAATAATATCCCTCAGGATTTGATTGGAAAATTCTGTTCTGCAAACAAAATACCCTGTTCAAACCCTTTAAAATACCTCTCAGAACAACAAAATCCTGAAAAGTTCTATCTATTTGCTGATGAGATACATTTGTCTGAAAAAGGACATTCTGCGGTAGCACGCTTTATTCTTTCGCATTAGCGTTTATATTTGCTAACTGAAAACCTAAAATGATGAAAGCTGAAATAAGAAATGATTGGACTTTACACGAAGTAAAAGAAATCTACAACTCACCGGTTATGGAATTAATATTCCGTGGCGCTACAATGCATAAAAAATATCAGGCTACCGGCGAGGTGCAGGTTTGTACCTTGTTATCAGTAAAAACCGGAGGCTGCCCCGAGGATTGTTCTTATTGCCCGCAAGCAGCGCGTTACCATACTGGTGTTGATGCACATAAGTTAATGGGTTACGAGGAAGTAATTGGAAAAGCTTTGGATGCGAAAAATGGTGGTTCAACCCGCTTTTGCATGGGTGCCGCATGGCGTAATGTGCGCGATAACTCTGACTTTGATAAGGTGATTGATATGGTGAAAGGAGTTAACTCACTTGGGCTTGAAGTTTGCTGCACACTTGGTATGCTAAGCGAAGACCAGGCAAAAAAACTGAAAGAAGCCGGCCTGTATGCCTACAATCATAATCTCGATACTTCTGACGAATATTATACTGATATTATTTCGACCCGCACTTATGATGACCGCTTGAAAACATTGGACAATGTTGAGAAGGCGGGCCTTAGTGTTTGCTGCGGCGGCATTATAGGCATGGGCGAAAGCGATGAGGACAGAATAAAACTTTTATATACCCTTGCTACACGCGCCACTCACCCTGAGTCGGTACCAGTAAATGCTTTGGTAGCTGTGAAAGGAACACCCCTCGAAGGCCGCGAAAAAGTAAAAGTATGGGAAATGGTGCGCATGATAGCCACTGCCCGTATTTTAATGCCTAAAGCCATGGTGCGCCTTTCAGCCGGAAGAAATGAAATGAGTTACGAGCAGCAGGCTTTGTGCTTTTTAGCCGGAGCCAACTCTATTTTTACCGGCGAAAAACTACTTACCACCCCTAACCCCGATTTTGATGCCGATAAGGAAATGTTTGAATTATTGGGATTGAAGCCGAGGGAATCTTTTAAGGTGGAGAAAGAGGAAAATGTTACGGTTTAAATTCGCACTTCTAGAATTGGCAAAATTTGCAGCACTAAATATACAAGCAAAGTGAGCCAGTCCATCCAACAATATATAAAGTCCAGAGTAGACCAGCGTCATCAGGAAAATAATTTCCGTTCGCTAAAACTTTTAACCGGCTTAGTTGATTTTTACTCCAACGATTACCTCGGGTTTGCGCATGACAAGAATTTAAAAGCAGCCATTGAAAAAGAGTCAACCGCCAATGCCGAAGCAACTACAGGCAGCACCGGCTCGCGTTTGCTCTCTGGTAATAGCGGTTATGCAGAGGCCCTTGAAAAAATGTTAGCTGAATTTCATAATGCCCAGGCCTCTCTCCTGTTCAACTCTGGTTTCGATGCCAACTATGGCTTGCTTTCCGCTTTGCCATACAGAGGCGATACCATTATTTACGATCAATTGGTTCATGCATCTATACATGATGGAATAAGAAATAGCAAAGCAAATGCAGTAATGTTTTCTCACAACAACCTGCAACAATTGGAAGAGAAACTTTCTTCTGCCAAAGGCTTAAAATATGTAGTAGTAGAATCGGTTTACTCAATGGATGGAGATTTGGCACCCCTGAAAGAGATTGCCGATTTATGCGAAAAATACGATGCAGGCTTAATAGTGGATGAGGCCCACGCCACCGGCGTATTTGGGCCGCAAGGCGAAGGCAGAGTTGTAGAATTAAATTTGGAAGATAAATGCCTGGCACGAATTCATACTTTTGGCAAAGCCATTGGTGCGCATGGTGCGGTTATTGTGTGCTCTGAAGATTTAAAAAACTTTTTAATCAATTATTGCCGCCCTTTTATTTTTTCAACGGCGTTGCCTTTTCATTCGCTGGCAGCAATAAAGTGTTCATATGCTTTATTACCCCAAGTAAACGAAAAAAGAAAAACAATTTTTCAGCTTATTCAAACCTTTAAAAAACACTACAACAGCAAGCCGGGCTTCGAATTGATAGAAAGTCCAAGCCCCATTCAATCTATTATAGTTAAGGGAAATGAGCACATTAAACAATTTGCCGAAAAAATAAGGCAACAGGGGCTTGATGTAAGGCCTATTCTCTTCCCTACAGTGCCCCGAGGGAAAGAACGCATAAGAATTTGCCTGCATAGTTTTAATACCGAGCAAGAAGTAGTTAAACTTGCTGAAGTAATTAATAACCTTTAATGCGCAGATTGCCTCAAAATATTTTTGTTACCGGAATAGGAACCGGCGTTGGTAAAACTATCGCCTCGGCAGTTTTAACCGAAGCCCTACAGGCCGATTATTGGAAACCTATACAATGTGGTAACCTTGAAGATTCTGATACAAAAACTGTTCAATCGCTAATTAGTAATTCCAGTTCAAAAATTTACCCTGAGGCTTACCGGTTAAAAACCGCTGCTTCGCCACATTACGCCGCTTCGGCTGAAAACCTAGAAATCGAATTAAAAGAATGTAAACTACCCACAACCAACAATAGATTAGTGATTGAAGGCGCAGGCGGAATTATGGTTCCACTCAACCAAAATGAATTGATTTTGGACCTGATTATTAAATTAAAAGCGCCGGTTGTTCTTGTGGTGCGTAATTATCTTGGCGCTATAAACCATACCTTGCTTAGCATTGATGCTTTAGGACAAAACGGAGTTGAATTACTTGGAGTGGTTTTTAGCGGCGAAGATTTTTTAGATAATGAACAAATCATCCAACACTTTGGCAAGGTTAAAGTATTAGGCAGAATTGACGAAGCTAAAAATATAGATAAAGAATTTATAAAGCAGCAATCGGTGAAATTGAAAACTTACTTATCACAACACTTTACAATTTGAAAACCGAACCAGCAACAAAACAATTAATCTGGCATCCATACACACAAATGGAGACTGCCCTCGCATCTATTTCAATTGCAAGAGGGCAGGGTAGCTATTTGTACGACGATAAAAGAACGCAGTACATTGACGCAGTTTCAAGTTGGTGGACAAATATTCACGGGCATGCTCACCCTTATATTGCCCAAAAGATTTTTGAACAGGCTCAAACATTAGAGCACGTAATTTTTGCAGGCTTTACACATCAACCGGCTGAGAAATTGGCTGAAAAAATTTTAGCCCGCATACCTTTCCATTCAAAAATATTTTATTCAGATAATGGCTCTACGGCAGTTGAAGTAGCCATAAAAATGGCTCTGCAATATTGGTGGAACAAAGGTGAAGAGAGAGAAAAAATAATTGCTTTTAAAGACTCATACCACGGCGATACTTTTGGTGCTATGAGTATTAGCGCCAGAGGCGTTTTTACCCAACCTTATCATCGCCTGCTATTTGATGTTGAATTTATTGACACACCGGTAAAAGGGCATGAACAGAAAACTGTTGAGCAACTGTACAACTTAATAAAAGGCCCGGCTGGGGCAGCGCAAATTGCGGGCTTCATCTTCGAGCCTTTAATATTAGGTTCAGGTGGAATGCTAATGTATTCAGAACAAGTGTTGGATGAGTTATTATCTATTTGCAATGCAAATAATATTATAACCATTGCCGATGAAGTAATGACCGGATTCGGGCGCACCGGTAAATTTTTAGCCACTGATTATTGCCAAAACAAGCCCGATATTATTTGCCTTTCGAAAGGAATAACCGGAGGCTTCCT
The DNA here is from genome assembly GCA_903919075.1 of uncultured Bacteroidota bacterium. Lineage (GTDB taxonomy): Bacteria > Bacteroidota > Bacteroidia > Chitinophagales > LD1 > Bog-950. The sequence continues at coordinate 24,822 of CAIXGR010000025.1, forward strand.
GCCTTTTGCAGCTACAACATGTAAAGAGGAAATTTACCAAGCTTTTCTATCAAATGATAAATCGAAAATGTTTTTTCACGGGCATAGCTATACGGCAAATCCTGTAGGTTGCGCAGCAGCTATTGCCAGCCTTGAAGTATTTGAAAACGAAAATACATTGGAGAAAATAAGCCGGCTTGAAAAACAGCATTCGAAATTTGCCGATAGCATTAAAAATCATGCACAAGTTAAAGAAGTAAGGCAACGAGGAACAATAGTAGCCTTTGAATTAAATACAAAAGAAGAAACCGGCTACCTGAATACTGTTCGAGATAAGGCTTACCAGTTTTTTATTGAAAATAAAATCATATTACGTCCGTTAGGCAATGTAATTTATATCATGCCTCCTTATTGCATTTCGAATGAGGATTTGGAACAGGTGTATGGGGTGATTTATAGTTTTTTAGATACTTTATAGTTGTGTTAAAGTGATATAAAACCGGTTCCAAAGTTTTAAACATTCCTTTAATTGCGCAGGCCATAGCAGTAAACCTTAATTATTTGGTAGTATGAAGTTCGTGAGAACTATTATTTTATTAATGCTTTGCTCCTCCTCTCACTTCTTGTTTTCGCAAACAGAAACTGTTAAGATGAAACTAACTGTTACTGATAGCTATACCAATAAAACATTAGCCGGTGTTAGCATTATTAACCCTAAGTCAAGCACCACTCTTGCTACCGATGGCAAGGGTTATCTGGAAGAAATGATTAATAAAAGCGATACACTTTTTCTTTTCTTCCCAAGTTATCGTGCTATCCGGTTTTCTGTAGCCGATTCGTCACCTAAAAAAGAATATGTCCTGCATTTAACGTTAGAGCCATTTAGTACCGGCATTAGCCGCGATATAATTATTAAAGCGCCTAAAACGTTGGAGCAAATAGAAGCAGATAGACATAATATAGGAATTACCCCAAAGGAGTTGGAAAAGCCCGCTGTAAGTTTTATGAATCCCATCAGCGCTTTCTATGAAATGTTGAGCCGCCATGCTAAAGAGCGCGAAAAACTAAAAAAACAAATAGCCGAAAACGATAAAGACAAAGTTTTTAAGGAGTTACTGAATTATTACAACGAGAAGAAACTTATTGACTTGCCCGAGGAGCACTACGATAATTTTATAAGATTCTGTAATCTACCCACCGAGTTTTTAAAAAACCATACCGATTACGAGATTATGAAAACCGTAAAAACGTTTTATGATAAGTATGCAAAGTTGAGTGGCTTGGTGAAATAATTATAAAAAACTATCTAAAGCCAATACGTAACTTTCCAACCCAAAGCCTGCAATAATTCCTTTGCAAACCCCGCTTAAAAGAGATGTATGGCGAAATTCTTCGCGGGTGTATGGGTTGCTGATATGAACTTCAATAACTTTCGTTTTTATAGAAGCCACAGCGTCACGCAAGGCAACGCTGGTGTGCGTATAGCCGCCGCCGTTTAATATAATACCATCATAACTAAAGCCAACTTCCTGTATCTTGTTGATCAATTCGCCTTCAACGTTGGATTGGTATTGGCTTAACTGAATATCGTCGCTGTATACATCTTTAATGTCGTTAAAAAACTGTTCGAAAGTCATGTTGCCGTAAATATCAGGTTCGCGTTTACCCAACAGATTTAAATTAGGCCCGTTAATGATGATGATTTTCTTTTTATTCATGCTGCAATTTGCAATTCATAATTTGAAATTCGAAATTTGTTTAGTGCTGTAAAATTAATTTGTCTTTTATTACATAGTAATCTCATCCCCCTGACTGTCTTTTCCTATGGAAAATCCAGTCTTCCCCCTTCGAAGGGGGACAATTCGATTCAACTGTCGAAGACATTGAATCGAATTTGGGGGATGACGGGCGGCTAGTTCTAACAGGCACTAAGCTTTGCACACATCCTAAATTCTAACAATGTCGTGGCAGTCGTATATAAAAGGGTTTAAAAGTTATTTGCAGTTAGAGAAATCGCTGTCCCTAAACTCTATTGACGCATATCTGCGCGATGTAGGCAAACTGGCCAACTACGTTGAAGTTGCAAAATTATCGCTTCAACCCGATGAAGTAAAGCATGAACATTTAGAAGGTTTTGTAAAAGCCATTCATGAACTTGGTTTAGATGCACGTTCGCAAGCACGTATTATTTCTGGCATTAAGGCATTTTATAAATACCTGGTAATCGAAGACGTTCTTTCCATTAACCCGGCGGAACTTTTATCGGCGCCCAAACTTTCCAGAAAATTACCCGATACACTTTCAACAGAGGAAATAAATGCACTGCTGGAGTCTATTGACCTGAGCACACCGGAAGGAATGCGCAACCGCACCATGCTTGAAGTGCTGTATGGCTGCGGACTGCGTGTAAGCGAACTTACCGGCCTCAAAATATCCGACATATTTATGGATGTAGAGTTTATTAAGGTAACCGGCAAAGGCGATAAAGAACGGCTCGTGCCTATAGGTAGCCAAGCCATTAAGTATATACGGATGTATAAAGAACAGGTACGCGTTCACGTACCGGTGCAAAAAGGACAAGAAGATATTTTGTTTTTGAACCGACGCGGAAGACACCTCAGCCGCATGTACGTGTTCTTAGTTATTAAAGAAGCTGCACAAAAGATAGGATTGAAGAAAACAATATCGCCGCACACCTTTCGCCACTCATTCGCCACCCACCTTATTGAAGGCGGCGCCGACCTGCGCGCCATTCAGGAAATGCTAGGCCATGCCTCAATTACCACTACTGAAATTTATACGCATCTTGACAGGGATTACTTGCGGAGTACTATTATGCAGTTTCATCCGAGGTATAAGTAATAGATATGAGATATTAGATGTTAGACATTAGATAAAATACAAAATAAAAAAACAGCACACAACTGGCGCAAGAATGCAGCGTGGATGGAGGGGTTAGCGTTCTTGTGCCTTTAGTACCCACGGTCATAAAGAGGCTCATGGGCACAAGAACCCTCCCCACTGGCTCGCCCGGCATTCTTGCGCCAGTTGGGGAGATATTAGTTATCTTTTCAAAGAAAATAATACACACATTACAAATACGAGGCCGCAGCATCCGCGTCCGCTGCCCGCAAATGCCATTCTACAGGCGGACGAGCGGTGTTGTCCTTTTATCACCGTATTTTCCCTTCAATCATAACTGTTTTCTTGTCGTTAAGAAAAGTAATACTTATTTCGCCCTTTTGAACAATCTTGATAATGCTTTTACTTTGCATTCTTTTTGCAACTTTGTAATACCAGGCGCTGCGGGTAAGGGTAGTGTCAAGTTTAAAAGTGCGGTCTGCTGTAGTTTTTAACAGCAAGGAATTATAATCTGTTTCAGAAAACTCTACCAGTGCCTCAGAATCATATTTGCCGTGCTGGTCTGGATACGTCGCATCCTTCGCAACAATTTTACCTGAAGGAGGAAATGTCAGCCCGGTATAACGCTCAAAGTCCTCTTGGTAAAAACTGTCAAGTGGATATACCGCCGTGTAGATGAAGAAACTCGGTATGCCAATTATTAATAATCCAACCGTTAGCCCAATATTCTTATATCCTTTTTTCGCAAGCCAACGATAAATAATAATTGGAATCCCAATGGTAATTACAGATAAAACTATAAGAGCAATAAGTATTTCAGCCATTATTGTTGGGCTATCAAATTACCGTCAACACTTAAATATACGCAATTGCCAAAACATAATATAAATTAAGTAGAACTAAAAACTATCGAAAATAAGTATATTAAATGTTTATTGACCAGATTGACACAAAGGTACGAAAAACACTGCAGAAGACCATTCAGCCCGCAGGTTGTCGCATAATTTGATTCGCTTATTCTTTATGAATAAATCGTTCCCGTATGAGCGTAGCAGGCCGCCACGCTCCATTAAGACGATAGACTGTCCATAGTGATCATGATAATATAAAACAGCACACCCTTCGACATGCTGTTTTTTTTAACCTTTTAACCTGTAACCTGCAACTTGTAACTACACAAGTCCCTGATCAATCATAGCATCAGCCACCTTCACAAAGCCACCAACATTCGCCCCTTTCAGATAGTCAATACTGCCATCGGCACGTTTGCCGTATTTGCTGCAAGTGGTATGTATGCTTTTCATAATGTTGAGTAAGCGGTGGTCTACTTCCTCGCGTGTCCATGAAAGCCTTAATGAGTTTTGCGACATTTCAAGGCCTGAGGTAGCAACGCCGCCAGCGTTGGATGCTTTGCCTGGTGCGTATAATATTTTTGCTTCCTGAAATACTGTAATTGCTTCCGGCGTAGTAGGCATATTAGCACCTTCGGCTACGCACAGCACACCATTTTTCTTTAATGCTTTGGCATCATCACCATTCAATTCGTTTTGAGTAGCACATGGTAAAGCCACATCGCACTTAATATGCCAAGGTGTTTTTCCTTCAAAATATTCAGCCTTGTATTTGCTGGCGTATTCTTTTATCCGGCCGCGTTTTACGTTCTTCAATTCCATCAAAAAGTCCAGCTTTTCGGCATTAAAACCTGCGGCATCATAAATATACCCATCACTATCTGATGCTGTAACCGCTTTAGCGCCTAACTGTATGCACTTTTCGATAGCATACTGTGCCACATTACCCGAGCCCGATACTACCACTGTTTTGCCTTTAAAACCATCGTTTCTATGCTCCAGCATTTCCTGTGCAAAATATACACAGCCATAACCTGTGGCCTCAGGACGAATAAGCGAACCACCCCAACCAATACCTTTGCCGGTAAGCACACCGGTAAATTCGTTTCTTAGCTTTTTATATTGCCCGAACATAAAGCCAATTTCGCGGCCACCTACGCCAATATCACCGGCAGGTACATCGGTATCAGCACCAATGTGCTTCGATAATTCTGTCATAAAAGATTGGCAGAAGCGCATTACTTCGGTATCTGATTTTCCTTTAGGGTCAAAATCGCTTCCGCCTTTTCCGCCGCCCATAGGCAAGGTGGTAAGTGAGTTTTTAAATATCTGTTCGAAACCTAAAAACTTGAGGATAGAAAGATTAACCGTTGGATGAAACCGAAGGCCCCCTTTGTAGGGCCCCAAAGCAGAATTAAACTGAACCCGGTAGCCCTTGTTTACCTGAATTTTGCCTTTATCATCAGCCCAAGCAACCCTAAAAATAATAGCGCGTTCTGGTTCAATAATGCGTTCAATAATTTTGGCATCGGCATATTTTGGATGCTCGGCAATAAAAGGAAGCACCGCCTCGGCCACTTCATAAACCGCCTGATGAAACTCCGGCTCGTTCGGATTTTTAGCTTTAACGTATGCCATAAATGCGTCTAATTGCGATTGCGCTGCTTGTGCCATATTGCTTATGTTTTAGGGTTAAAAATTGAGTGTATGCAAATATGCATATTCATATTAAAATAAGCATGTTAATATCCACATCAACAATAGTCTGAAAAAAGATCCCTCAACACAAGCTTAAATTAAATACGATAAATGATTAATAATCAATATCATAAATAACATTAACTAAATACATTATTTCACCTCTGTTGAAATAATTTGTATAACAAAAATAAAAAATAAGCTCCCCTCCTTTTCAAAATTCTGATTTTTGCGCCTTCTTTATTCAGCGTTTTGAAACAGGCCATTAACCGATATTTTTCCATCAGGCGGGTTATCATCTATTTGATGATGGTCGACGTTTCGCTGCAGCTTATTAACTCGGCCTTTACCCTTCTATTAAATTACTTAATGCTCGACCACGGGTTTAAAGATTACGAAATTACCTCCATGGTGGGCAACCGTTATTTAACTGTTTTGCTTTGCGCCCTTCCGCTTGCTATCATCATTAAAGGAAAAAAATTAAAGCCCTTTATTGTGGCAGGTTCAATTGCTTCACCCATTGTTGCCCTGCTTTTAATATGGGGCATACACATGCACAATACCGAACTTATCCGGATGCTAATGGCTTTATGGGGTATTGCCTTTTCGCTGGTTCAAATATTGGTTTTGCCCTACATACTTTTAAACGGCACGAAAGATCACGAAACCGAATCTATTGCCCTGTTCTTTTCTGCAGGAAATTTTACCCTTATTGTTACCGGGCTTTTAAGCTACATACTGCCCCAACTACATAAATTCTTTTCAACCGAAGTGCTGCTTATCATCTATTCGGTAATGGGCTTCACCGGCGTCTACTTTGCTAAAAAATTACCCGAGCAGGAAACCATAGGCACTAAAATTCCGCTCATTAACCTGCATACCGATTACGATTGGGACCTGATTATCCAGGCGGCCATACCTACTTTTATAATTGCCTTCGGCGCAGGGTTTACCATTCCGTTCATCAACCTGTTTTTTAAAAGCGTTCATAATATGGATGCTGCGCCTTTTTCATTGATGAACTCAGTAGCGTTTGCGCTGGTAGTTGTTTCTGCCTTTTTTATTCCGGAAATAAAGCGGCGCTTCGGCTACCAGGTGGCTATTACTTTGGTACAGTCGTTTGCTATTGTAGCGCTATTTGCAATGGGCACTACCGAATGGTATAAAGGCTACCCGGCCGGCATTATTGTGGCTGTGGTTACCTTCATTATCCGCCAACCGTTGATGAATATGGCGGGCCCCATGACCTCTGAACTTACCCTAAACTACGTGGGAGAAAAAAACCGCGAAATGATTTCAGCCCTCGGCGCAGCTATTTGGAGCGGTTGCTGGTTTGTAAGCGCCAAGCTTTTTTCAATGCTGCGCGAAGCAGATATTGCTTACTCCAACATCATTTTCATAACAGTGGGATTTTACATAATCGGCGTGGCCTGGTATTATTGGCTGATAAAAGCACACGAGAAAAAAGCACGCGCCAATGGTTAAGATAGGTTTAATGAGCGATACCCATGGCTACCTCGACCCCAAAATATTTGAGGTTTTTAAAGACGTAGACGAAATATGGAACGCCGGTGATATAGGCACGCTTGACCTTTGCGACGAGCTAAAAAACTTCAAACCCTTCTACGCTGTTTACGGAAATATTGACGACAAAAATATCCGCATTGAATACCCTTTGAACCTTGAAATGGAACGCGAGGGCTTAAAAATCCTCATCACCCACATAGGCGGTTACCCCGGCAATTATGAACCTAAAGCCCGTAAGAAAATTGAAGAACTGAACCCTGATATTTTTATTTGCGGTCACTCGCACATTTTAAAAGTAATGCGCGACGCCAAACACAACAACATGATTGTAATGAACCCCGGTGCAGCCGGTATACAGGGCTTTCATAAAGTGAAAACGGTTTTGAGGTTTACACTAAACAATAAGAAGGTTGAGAATTTGGAGGTAGTGGAATTGGGGTTGAGGGGGGAGATAAAGTAACCTTGGAACAATTTTAATTATGTATCCCAAAAATTTGAAAACCCTGTAATTTCAAATTCTTTATAATTTGCGCAAAAATTACCCTTCATGGCCAAGCAACAAAGTAAACCACAGGCAAAACCGGAAAAAAAAGTTGAACCTAAAATTGAAACAGTTTTGGTTAACCTAATACCCGAGCCACTTGCCAAAAAGATTTTTTTCGCGTTTGCCATTGTATTGTTACTAGTAATGACCACCGTAAGCCACCAATACGGCATTACCGGTGATGAGAACGTGCACAGAATGTACGGCCATGATATTATTGACTTTTACGCCACCTTAGGTAAAAACAATGTAGCCGCAACTACAGCCGGGGCCGATTCAATAATGGTTAACTACGGCGGCTTTTACGATGGCACTGCCACATTGCTTGCAAAAGCCATGCCTTCTGTGAGCGAATGGGATGTGCGCCATTTTTGGAACTCTATTTTTGGATTTGTAGCTATGCTGTGTGCCGGTTTAGTAGCGGTTGAAGTTGCAGGTTGGCAAGCCGGCTTACTTACGCTTATATTCATGGCCCTCTCCCCCCGCTTTTTTGGCGAAAGCATGAACAACCCAAAGGATATCACCATGGCTGCCGGTTATATGCTTTCGTATATATTTATTATTAAATTTTTAAAACAACTACCCCGCCCAAGTTTCAAAATAGCTATGGGTTTAGGTATAAGCATTGGTATAGCCATGGGTATACGTATTGGCGGTTTACTACTTATCCCCTACACCTTTTTATTTTACGGGCTTGCCATGGCAAACTTATTAGGCTGGAAAGAAGTTTTAGATTTTTCTAAATTCAAAGAAAACATCTGGCCTAGCTTTAAATTGGTTTTACTGGCATCTATAATAGGCTACGGCTTCAGTCTTATATTTTGGCCTTATGGCTTAGTAAGCCCTATCAGCCACCCGCTTGAAGCCTTAGGTGTAGCCGAGAAATTCCCGATACACATACGAATATTATTCGATGGAAAACAAATCCAGTCTTCCGAAGTGCCCTGGAATTATATTCCTCAATGGCTTTTCATTTCAACACCGTTATTTGGTTTAATAGGGCTGGCCTGTTCGGTATCACTCATTCCATATATGAAGAGAAACGGCAGTCTTTTGCTATTGGGCTTTCTTTATTTCTCCCTCCTATTCCCAATCGGCTATGTTATTTATAAAAAATCATTTTTGTATGATGCCATGCGCCACTTCTTTTTTGTATACCCAAGCATTATCATTCTCGCCGGTATTGCTTTTGATTATTTCCTGAAAGTATTTTCGAGAAACACAAAGTATTTCATTGCCCTAATGATTGCGCTGTTAATGATTCTTCCTGCGCGTTTTATGTTTGCCAACCATCCTAACCAGTGTGTTTATTTTAACGAGTTAGAAGGTGGCATACAAGGTGCTTATGGCAACTACGAAACAGATTATTATATGAACTCGGCCAAACAATGCGCCGACTGGATGAAACAACATGAAAACCTGAAACGCAACGACGGAAGAAAAACAACAGTTTACAGCAATGCAGTAACACCGGTGGGCTTTTATTTTAAACCCGATTCGGCGTTTGTAGCTATAGGCTACGCCAGCTACAGACAGCGCAGCGAAAAAAATGCCGATTACGAAATTATGTATTGCCGCTTTGTTGACCGTGACCTTTTAGTGAAATCGGCATTTCCGCCCGAGCAAAGTGTTTACACCGTTTATGCTGATGGTGTGCCTCTTTCATGTGTTGTAAAAAAAGATGATAAGAGAGATTATGAGGGTATTGAATTAATTGGCAAAGGCGATTATGCCGGTGCAATAAATGCATTTGAACCTTACGCCCAAAAATACCCGAAGAACGAAATAGTTTTAGCCAACCTTGGTTTATGCTATTTGAATATGCAAAGATTTGATGATGCCATTCGTGTTTTAAATCAAAGTCTTTCACTTAGTAATGAAAATACGAATGCTGCCTACTGGCTGGGGCTTGGCTATTACTACAAGCAAGATTTTGCAAATGCAGCAACTATACTTACTAATGAGGTAAAAGAAAACCAATATTTTGCACCACCATACCGGGTGCTAAGTGATTGCATGGCGCGCCTTGGCGACCGGAACGCGGCGCAATACTACGCCAATATTTATCAGCAATTAACCGGTGGCAGATAAAAAACAAAAGGGGCAATTTATAAATTGCCCCTTTTTGTTTTTACCGGTAATAATTACAAATTCAATATTATTTTAGAAGTGACTGATTATTTCATCAGCAAACTGGCCGCACTTTACTTCGGTTGCGCCTTCCATTAAACGGGCGAAATCGTAAGTAACGCGTTTAGCGGCAATAGCACTTTCAAGCCCATGATGAATTAATTGAGCGGCTTTATCCCAACCCAAATATTCAAACATCATAGCACCCGATAAAATAACCGAACCCGGATTTACTTTGTCAAGATTAGCGTATTTAGGGGCTGTGCCGTGTGTAGCTTCGAAAATAGCATGTCCGGTTACATAATTAATATTGGCGCCGGGTGCAATACCAATACCACCTACCTGTGCAGCAAGAGCATCTGAAAGATAATCACCGTTCAAGTTCAATGTCGCAATTACATCAAAATCCTCAGGGCGTGTAAGCACTTGCTGCAACGTAATATCGGCAATAGAATCTTTAATAATTACTTTACCTGCCGCTTGTGCTTCTTTCATTTCAGCATTCGCTGCGCTTTCGCCTTTTTCTTTTTTAGTTTTCTCCCAAGTGCTCCAGGTATATGTTTTATCACCAAATTCTTTTTCGGCAAGTTGGTAACCCCAATCGCGAAAAGCACCTTCGGTGTATTTCATGATATTACCCTTATGCACAAGGGTAACCGATTTGCGCTGGTGCAGTATTGCATACTCAATAGCCGAACGAATCAAGCGCTGAGAGCCAATCATTGATACCGGTTTAATACCAATGCCCACTGCCAATTCCGGGTCGCTGTCTTTTAATCGGGCAACCTTCAAATATTCTTTTCCCTTCTTTTTATCGCTAAAACGAATCTTATTGTAGTCCTTTTCAAAATTCTTCTTCAAAAATTTCAAAAACTTCAAAGCATCTTCGCTTCCGCTCTGAAACTCAATACCGGCATAAATATCTTCAGTATTCTCGCGGAAAATTACCATTTCCACTTTTTCAGGATGCTTAACCGGCGAAGGTGTTCCGGCATAATATCTTACCGGACGAAGGCAAACATATAAATCAAGTATTTGGCGCAAAGCAACATTTAGCGAACGTATACCTCCACCAACCGGCGTTGTAAGCGGACCTTTAATACCCACTAAGTACTCTCTAAACGCAGCTAAGGTTTCATCCGGTAGCCAGCTACCAGTTTTGTTAAAACTTTTTTCACCGGCAAGTACCTCCATCCACTCAATCTTCTTTTTGCCTTTGTACGCCTTTTCAACTGCAGCATCCAATACGCGCACGCTTGCCCGCCAAATATCAGGCCCAGTGCCATCACCTTCAATAAATGGAATAATAGGATTCTCAGGTACTTTCAATTTGCCTCTGCTGGTGGTTATTTTTTCTGCCATAACGTAGATATTGATGATTAAGAAATAAAGCGGAGCAAATTTATCCGAATTTATAAGAATGAAAAATGAATGTTTTGCACCAAAGCATAATAAGGGGCTTTACAATATAGTTACCTGATTTATAGCTCTTAATAAATTACAAAACCTAGTTATTCAAAAATTCCCCTTTTCCAGCTCATCTTATAAATACAAACCAACGAACGCTTAAAATCACACAACGGAATACTAATACTTGTTTATGTTTGTATTATAAGTTTGGCTATTTTTTTCCTGCACCGCCTGCCGGTGTTTGAAAAACCGGAAATTGTAATTTATATATGCAACTCCTTATTAAAATTAACATTCTAAATCAAATGAAAATGATTTTGCTTTTTGGTTTAGATTTTTAGTGCGATGAATAAAAACATGAAAAAGGTTTACTACATTATTTTTGCCCTACTTAATATACTGTGCTTAACTGTATCTGCCCAAATCAACGTTGCGTCAAATTCCAATGGAAATCAGTTAGCACAAATTATATCTGGCAATGGTGTTACAATATCCAATGTCACCATGAATTGCCCCACTGGCGCTGCAGGTACATTTAATTGTGTTAACTGCGATCTTGGCATGAAAACAGGTATCGCACTCACTACGGGTTGTGTAAGTAATATTCCGGGGCCGAATGATCAGGACGGCTCCCTTTCAAGTTGCGATAATTTCGGTGCCGGAGATCAGGACCTGGCAAATCTTATCAATGCTGATGTTAGTACTTTATTCGATGCCTGCACACTCGAATTCGACTTGAAAGTATTGAGTGACAGTGTTCAGTTTAATTATATTTTCGGCTCAGAAGAATACCCTGAGTACGCTTGCAGTTCTTTCAACGATGTATTTGCGTTTTTCATTAGTGGCCCGGGCATCGTTGGCTCGAAAAATATTGCATTAGTTCCCGGTACTAATACTCCGGTTTCTATAAATACCGTAAACGACGGGCCGGGGCTTAATTCGGATGGCAGTTGCAATACTGTTTACCCTCAATATTACGTTAATAATGGCGATGGGTCTACTAGCCCGTATAATAGTTCTCCTTATTATATCCAATACGATGGATTCACTACCGTGCTTACTGCAAAAAGGCACGGCTTACAGCCTTGCCAAACTTACCATTTAAAACTTGCTATTTCCGATGTTGGCGATGGCATTTTCGATTCAGGCGTTTTTATCGAAGCTAATAGTCTTACATCTAACGGCGTAGCTTTTGATTCGGCAACAACCAGCCTCCCTAACGTTAAGAATGCAGTACGAAATTGTGTAAATGGAATTTTTACTCTCCATTTCCAAAATCCGGTAACACAAAACACAAACGTGCATTTCAAGATTGGAGGCACAGCTACCAACGGGGTTGATTATATACCTATTGCCGATAGTATTTTATTTCATACCGGTGACAGTACAGCACAAATTGTCATTCATCCGCTCAATTCTGCGAACAATAGCGATACAGAAACTGTAATTTTGTATTTATATGATGTTTGCAGCCTCGTTCCTTATGATAGCAGCATTTTACTTATTGTCGATTCTATGCAACTTCACGTTGGACCGAATGCAAGCATTTGCGCAGGTGATTCAGTTCAGCTAACAGCCTCTTCAGGCGCTGTTACTTATTCTTGGACTCCTGCAACCGGGTTATCTGCTACTAATATTGCTAACCCTATCGCTTTCCCGAGTTTAACAACCACATATAAGTGTACTTCCGCTGTAGGCTCGTGCCAAACCTCCGATTTGCTTACAATAACAGTTATTACGCCACCATTTAGCGTTGATGCAGGGCCCGACAAAATAAATTGCACTTCTAATGGCGTTCAGTTAAATGCTACCGTTACCGGCACTATTGTAAATGGCCACCCATTTGTTTATTCTTGGACACCAGCCACTGGACTTAGTAACGACAGCATTTTAAATCCGGTAGCCGCCCCGGTGTCAAGTACTACCTACACAATTAATGTTTTAAGCGGCAATTGCAAAGTTAAAGACTCCGTAAATATTACTATTGGACATATTCAGTCTACAGATTCCGCTACAAATGCAACTTGCTTTAACTCCAACGATGGAACTGCTAACGTAAACGTAACCGGTGCACCTCCATATATTTATCTCTGGAGCAACAATGCAAATACTCAAAGTGTATCGGGGCTTGCTCAGGGAACTTACTACGTAACCAGTACCGACAATCTTGGCTGTGCAATAATCGATACCCTAGTTGTATCATCGCCACCGGCAATTGTATTTGGTGCACCGGTTGTTACAAACGTAAGCTGCTTCGGTGGTAGCGATGGGATCATCAGCATTACAGCCATTGGCGGCAACGGCATATTGAATTACTTGTGGAGCAACGGCACTAATGCTAACAGTATCAATAATCTTTTAGCCTATACCCCTTACATCGTTACCGTTACAGATTCAAATTCATGCACAGCCGACACCAGTATATCTTTAATATCATCTCCTCAAATAATAGCAAACATTACCGCTACCAATGTTTCATGTTTTGGCGATAACAATGGCACTGCAACGGCTAATGCCACCGGAGGAGCAGGCGGTGGATACACTTATTTATGGAACGACAATTCAACAACAGCAATCGACACAGGTTTAGCAGTGGGCACTTATTCATTAATAGTTACCGATTCTGCATCATGCACCGCAACTGATAGTATTTCTATTACTCAGCCCGTCCTGTTAACAGCAACCGATACCGGAATAGGCCCCCGTTGCATTTATAGTACCGATGGAACCATTAATGTTTTTCCAGCCGGTGGAACATCGCCATATCAATTTAACCTGTCTTTTAACGATAGTGCTATTATGAACAATGGCAGCGGAGCTTTTGCCGGGCTTGCCGCGGGCAACTATTCTGTTACAGTTAATGATTTTAATAATTGCACCACATCGGTTGACTTAACCCTATTGTTACCTCAGCCTGATGTATTTCAATACAGCAGCACACCTACTTCATGTTACCCTAACCAATCTGTTAGCGGAAATGGTAACGACGGAGTGATAAGTGTAACACCAATAAGCGTGCATAACGGACCATACAATTTTACAATCGATGGTGGTTCAACCCAATCTTCAAATAGTTTTTACAGCCTAAGCGCTGGAACGCATGAGGTAGTAATAACTAACCAGAATGATTGCCTTACTGATACCTCTGTGATAGTTGATCAACCTCTACAAGGAATTGCCGACATATATCCATCAGACACAACAATTAAGTTAGGGCAATCGGTTCAATTGTACGCTTCGTTTTCACCTTATTCTGATATTGATATTAACTCCTACAGTTGGACCCCTACCACAGGGTTAAGTTGCACAGATTGTTTTAACCCTGTAGTTACCACATATGGGCATGCCAATCAATACACATTAACTATAATTTTTAATAACAAAGAATGCTATACTACGGCACAAGCAACAGTTATTGTTAATGGCAATTCGCCTGTTTATATTCCAAATGCATTTACTCCAAACAATGATGGCAACAACGATATATTCTTAATTTATGGAGAAGACATAAAGACCCTTGATTTGAAAATTTTCAACCGTTGGGGTGAGGAAGTTTTTAAAACCAACAGCCAGTTTATAGGTTGGGATGGAACATTCAAGGGCCTCTTGCAAAATCCGGGAGTATATGTATACGAAGCAAATATTACCTTTTTGGATAATACCCAAACCCTTAAAAAAGGAGCAATTACTTTAATTAGGTAAAATTGCCCCCCCCTGCAAACATAACCCCTGGTGGCCAGCAAATAACCGCAAAAACCGCGGGCTATAAACACAGCCTTTTCCTCATTTTATGCAGCATAGCAATTTCTGTACGAAATAGTATGGAATACCGGGAGCCTTTAACCACGAAACAAATACAACGCAAAGCTACAAAGTATAACAAATTAGCTTTTTGCCCAGGCACATGCCGAACACAAGGCAAATCAAAATGAACAGAATGGCAATTTAAAACCTGAGTAAGTAATAGATACTATAAATATTAAGTAGTCTTTCTATAATTCAGCACCGCCCATGTATTAAATACTATTCCCAAAATAATTATAGCAATAAAGTGTGGTTGAATATCATGAAAGGTACTGCCTTTTAATACCACCATTCTCATTACAGCAGCAAAATGGCTCATAGGGCTCAAGTATGATAGCGCTTTGCCCCAATCTGGCATACTATCTATAGAAGTAAAAACGCCACTTATCATATTAAACACAAGAACAAAAAAGAATGCCAGCGAAACTGCCTGTTGTTGTGTATCGGAATAAGTAGATATAAGCAACCCGGCCCCCAATAGTGTTATTAAATAAGCACTTAAAAAACCATAAAGCAAACCAATATTACCTACCGGTACTATACCATAAGCAAACCGCGATACCAACATGCCAATAGTAAAAACAAACATGCTAAGCACCCAGTATGGAATAAGTTTACCTAATATAAAATGATGTTTTTTAATAGGCGTAACATTAATCTGCTCAATGGTGCCTATCTCCTTTTCCTTTACAATATTAAGCGACGCAGAAAAAGCGCCAATGCCGGTAAGCAACGAAACAATTAACCCCGGCACCATAAAAAGAAAATAACTCATAAATGGGTTATACCAATTTGCATTTACAACATCAATAGTTGGCGCTTCGCTAAAATGGCCGGGTTGGTTCCATTGCAGGCGCACATCCTGATTAAAATCTGCAACAATAGCACCCAGGTAACCACTTCCCACTCCCGCTTTTGTTCCATTTATCGCGTTTACGGCTACATAAACTTCTTCATGGCCTTCACGCACTAGATTTCTTTCAAACCCCTGTGGAATTTCAAGTATAATATCTGCCTTATTCTGTTCAATCATTTTATTTGCGGCTTCGTACGATGAGTGATAAGTGCCGCCACTAAAATATTTCGAAGCATAAATTTTCGCAATTAGTTTATTCGAATAAGTAGAGTGATCGTGGTCAACAACCGCAACTGCAATTTTTTTCACTTCGAAATTGGCTGCCAGAGGCAGCAAGGTAAGCTGAATAACCGGTCCCAGAATTATAGATATTAGCAGGGACCTGCTACGCAGAATCTGCCTGAATTCTTTTTGCAATAAAAATCTTAATGTTCTCATGCCAGACGGATTTTAAAACTTCTAACATTAATAACTACCAGCACTAAAGTTATACCCGCCAATACAAGTGTTTCGCGCCATATAGCAGTAAAACCAAGCCCTTCAAGCATTACAGCTTTTACAATAGTATAGTAGTAACGCGATGGCACTATGTACGAAATGCCCTGCATCCAAAAGGGCATATTTTCAATGGGGAACATAAAACCGGTTAGCATCATTGTGGGCAGCATCAAACTCATTTGCGATGTCATCATAGCCGACATTTGCGATGTAGAGCCAACAGATATAAGCAACCCTAACGCCAGACATGAAATAATAAACAAGGTGCTTTCGGCAAACAGCAAAATTACACTGCCTTTAATAGCAAGGTTAAGCAGAAACACGCTCATCAATAAAATAGCTGCAAGATTTAATAACGATATAAGCAGATACGGAATTGTTTTAGCTATAATAACCAAATATGGTTTTAGTGGCGACACCAGCAAAATTTCCATAGTGCCCATTTCTTTCTCTTTTACTATCGCAACCGCTGTCATCATGGCGCAAATAAGCATTAGCACAAGTGCCATTACACCGGGTACAAAATTTGGCGCCCCAAGCAACTCAGGATTGTACAACATTTTCACTTGCGGTATTATGCTGTAAGGTTTTTTAGTTTGAGCAAGCGCCTCAGCCTGGTAATCGTTTATTATTGATGTAAGATAATTTGAAAGTGTTGTAGCTGTGTTTGGGTCGCTTGCATCGGCAATTACCTGTATCTGTGCTTTATTAAGATGCGATAAGTCGCTATAAAAATCAGCAGGAAAAATTACAGCCATCTTAATATCGCCCGACCTTAAAGATGCTTCTATCTGGTCGTGTGTAAGCGTGGCTTTCTGCACATTAAAATATTTGCTCGCTTCTATCTTTCTAATAATTTCCTGCGAAGCATAATCCTTAGCGTAATCACAAACTACAATCTTCGAGTTTTTAATCTCGTTGCTCAACACAAAACCAAAAAGCAGCACCTGCGCTATCGGTATACCAAAAAGCATTAACAACGTTTTCCTATCTCGAAAAACGTGGTAAAACTCTTTTTGAATAAAAGCATATAGTTGCTTCCACACAGCATTTTTCATATTAATCTGCTTTACGTTTGGCTCCACGCGCCAATTGATAAAATACTTCATTCATCGATTCAACAGAAAACTTCTTTTTTAAATTAGCCGGTGTGTCAAAAGCATCTATCCGCCCATCAACCATTACCGAAACCCGGTTGCAATATTCAGCTTCATCCATATAGTGGGTGGTAACAAAAACAGTAATACCCCTGTCTGCTGCTTCATATATTAAATCCCAAAACTGCCTGCGTGTTACCGGATCTACCCCACCGGTAGGCTCATCCAAAAAAACAATTTTTGGCCGGTGAATAACCGCAACCGAAAAAGCTAACTTTTGTTTCCACCCCAATGGCAATGAAGCCACAAAGGTTTTCGCTTCATGCTCAATACCCAACCGCGTCAACAATTCAGCTCCTCTGTCCTTTATCTCTTGGTTAGATAGCCCGTAAATACCGGCATAAAAAGTAATGTTCTCCATCACCGTAAGGTCTTCGTATAACGAAAACTTTTGGCTCATGTAGCCAATGTTTTTCTTTATTTTTTCAGCATCCTTATATACATCAAAACCGGCCACTGTTGCTGTACCCGAAGTAGGAATTGAAAGCCCGCAAAGAATACGCATAGCTGTAGTTTTACCCGCACCATTGGCACCAACAAAACCAAAAATTTCGCCTTGCCTTACATCAAAAGTAATAGCATCCACAGCGGTAAAATCATCGAACCGCTTGGTTAGTTTATCAGCTTGTATGGCTATGTTGCTCATTTTGCTTCTCGGTTATTCTTATAAAATAATCTTCAATTCCTGCAGGTATTTCTGTTATTTCAAGTTGCTGCTGCCCTTTACCGGTTAAATAATTAGTAAGCGTACTTACAGCATTATCCGAATCTTGTTTAAAGCTTAAGTGCATTGAATCGCCAAAGGTGAAACAGCTACGGGTGCCTTCATAATCCCGTAAATCATGCAACAGCCTATGCATGTTTGCGGATTTAACAGCAAAAAGTTTTCCGGGATATTTTTTAACCGTATTAGCAGGGCTATCAATACTTAAAATTTTTCCGCCTTCAATTAGTGCAATCCGGTCGCATAAGGCCGCTTCATCCATATAAGGTGTAGAAACCAAAATAGTAATACCCTGATACTTTAATCTTTTCAGCATTTCCCAAAACTCAACACGCGAAACCGCATCTACTCCTGTTGTTGGCTCATCAAGAAATAATACTACCGGTTTATGTATCAACGCACAACATAATGCCAACTTCTGCTTCATTCCTCCCGATAGCTTACCCGCCCGCCGTGTTTTAAAAGGTTCTATCTGTACATAAATATCTTTGATAAGCTCGTAGTTCTCTTCAATACTTGTATTAAAAATGGTAGCAAAAAAATTCAGATTTTCCTCTACCGTCAAATCCTGGTAAAGCGAAAACCTACCGGGCATATATCCGATACAATTACGTATTAGTTCATATTGTTTTACCACATCATAGCCTGCTACAGTGGCATTGCCGCCATCGGGCAACAACAATGTGGTGAGCACGCGGAAAATGCTGGTTTTGCCAGCGCCATCAGGACCTATAAGGCCAAAGGTTTCGCCTTGCTCAAGTTCAAATGAAGCCTTGTCGACAGCAAGTACTTTTCCTTTGTCGTACGTTTTGGTAATATTATCCAGCGTAATAGCCTTCATGGTTTTACTTAAATTTTACATCGGCATACATGCCTATTTTTAAATAACCATCATTCTTCACAGCAATTTTTGTAGCCCAAACTAAGTTGGCGCGCTCATCCTTAGTCTGAATGGTTTTTGGTGTAAATTCTGCCTTATCGCTTATCCATGTTACTGTCCCTTCGTACTCTTTATAATTATCTGCAGTACTGTCAATAAACACCTTTACCTTTTGACCCAACTTTATTTGCGAAAACTGATCATTAGTTACATATGCACGAAGCAAAAGAGTTGATACATCAGCAATTTTATAAAGTGGCTTACCGGGTGTTGCTTCTTCATTCAAACGCGCGTATTTCGAAAGCACAGTTCCATTTATTGGATTAATCAAATAGCATTTACCCAACTGGTCATTCATTTGTTGAATCAATGCCCTTAAAGGCACAGTTTCTTTATTAATACTTTGTGTCGAAATATCTAAAGTTGAAAGCTGTGCGTCAATTTGCTTTTGAATTTGTGCAACCATTGATGTCTGGTCATCCAATTGTTTTTGAGTAGCCGCATCAGCTTTTACTAAATTACTAATACGGGTTTGCTCATGCTGTGCATTTTGCAACTGCACCTGTAATGATGCTACCTGTGCCGCAATATCCGGACGCTTGCTTAAGCCCGCCTGAATTTGCGCTTCAAGGTTTTTCTTATTGAAGTATAGTTGTGCAGTATCAATAAAGCCAATGTATTGCCCGGCTTTAAGCGTTTGTCCTTCTTCAATACTAAATTCCTTTATCCTTCCGGTGCCCTCAGAAGAAATAATTGTTTCTTCGGTCTCGAAAGTTCCCGATGCATCGAATTGTGATTTTTTTGTGCAAGAACTGAGAGAGATAATTGCAATAAGAGTAAAGAATGAGATTTTTTTCATCGCCATTTTTGTTTTGTATTGAATAATTTAATTTCCTGATATGTTTTGGTGATTGTATTCGGCCTGTAATAATTGCACCTGGTGTAAAATCATATTTTGGCGGGCCAATGCTTCGGCATCTACCTGTGTTAAATAATCGTGACTGGCTATTACCCCATTTTGCAATTGCGCGCTCGAAGCATTTTTTACCGAAGTGCGCAGCTCAACTATTTGCTTGTCGTTTTCAAGCAGCTCTGCATATTTTTTAATCTCCTGGTCTTGCTGAGATAAATTTATGCGTGTATTAAAAAGGAATGTTTCTTTCTGAATATCTAAATCACTTTGATTCATCGCAAAAATCTCCTTGCTGTTTTTACGCATATAAAGGGCAGTTAAGCTCCAATTGAACCGAATACCGGTAATCCAAAAAGCGCCGAAATTATTGCTCACTGTATTTAATGTTGGCCTTCCATACGAGCCATCGAAGTAGGCATTAACTTGTGGCATCAATCCTGTTTCTAATTGTTTTGATTGAACATCGTAACTTCTTTTCTGCAAGTCGTACAACATTAATTCCGGCCTTTTAATATCGCTACTTATCACCGGTGCAGGAGGGCTAAGCAATACAACGCCATCGCTCAACACCTGATTAGTTAATAGGCCCAACACTAATAAATACGATTTACGCGAACTATTTAGCGATACTTCATTTTGTACAGTTTGCAGTAGTTGTGCCTTCAATTCATCTACACTACTTTTATATGCATTACCGTTATTAACTAAAGCCTGCGCTTTATCAATTCCATTTTGAATATCCTTTTGTTGTAATACATTTTGCTTTAATTGTTCATCTATTAACAATACACCAAAGTATACCTGATTGACGCGGTCACGCAGGTTGTATAAACTAACCTCCAGATTTTGTTCCTGGATATTAGCCTGTGCTATTGCATTTTGCTTTTTAAACTTACTTTGCTCGCCATCAAAAATCACTTGGTAAGCCTCCGCTGTAAACCGGTACTGGTCTTTACTATAAGTAGGAAATTTAATCGTGTTAAAAGGTGCAGGCAGAGGACCACCAAATACATCCGCAAAATTTGTGGTTTCCGACTGATAAGTAGCCTGCCCGGTAATATTTAGTTGGGGGATATAATTTCTCCAGGCATTTTGCAATGTAAACTGCTTTGTTTGCTCAATTACATTATGCTGCTTAAGCATTGGGTAATTTTGTTTGGCCCATACATAGCATGAATCTATACTAATTGCCCTGCCATCTTGAGCAAATACGCCAACTACGGGCAGCAAAAAAATAAGGATGAGAATTCGTTTCATTTATTTAATATTTATTCGTCTTTCAAAACTTATTGGCTTTCATAATTGCCTTTAACCAAATGGGCACTAGTTCTTTTCTCTCCTCCATAATGGAATCAAATTCCTTTTTATTAATGTTGTTCACCTTCATTAAAATTGGCTGAGCAACAAACGGAAATATGATAAGCCCCATAAAATTCATCATCATATGGGCCATATTTGCCTGCGATATCTTCTTTTTAAGCAAGGTATCTTCAACACGCTTTAAAAACCTGGCTTTAACTTGGGCCATCTTCTCTCTAACATGCTGTAGTTTATTAGAATCGCTTCTCATCTCATTCATAATGAAAAAAGGGAGGCCCGGGTTGAGCTTTAACATATCAATATAGCTGGCAGTTACCTGCGTCAATATTTCATCCAACGATAATTCTTCATTGCCCAATATGGGTATAAGCTGCTTTATAAACCGCTCGAAATTTTCAATCATTACAATGTCAAATAACTTTTGTTTGCTACGGAAATAATAGTTTAGCAAAGCAAGGTTAATACCTGCTTCGGCTGCTATATCCCGGGTTTTTACAGCATCAAATCCCTTTTCTGTAAATAGCTTGCGCGCTGCCTCTTTAATTCTCTCTTCGGCAGAAACATCTTCATTTTTTTTAGGCTTGGCCATATACACAGTCTATTGACGATGCAAATCTATATTTATTTTATTTATTTAAACAAGTTTTTTAATCAAATGATTAAAAATATTAAGTGGTGAGTTAAAAAGATTGTGGCCGGCAAGGATGCCAGCCACAGAGAAAAGCATAAAATGATTTTTTTGAAAATTACCAGGTAATTACCACCTGCCCATTACCACTTTGAACTCCATTTTGCATAGAGCCATTAGTAACGCCACCAGTATAACCGCTTCCGCCACCGCCACCGCCACCACCGGCCCAGTTGCTAGATCCGCCGCCGCCATAATAGCCGCCACCGCCACCGCCACCAGAGAAGCTATTCCAGTTAGCACCGGTGCCACCCTGACCCAATGAGCCATCTGTTCCGCACACGCCGCTGCCACCGTTCCAGCAACTAGCGGCACCGCCCGCGCTTTGAGTTCCACCCGAAGCACCAGGGCAATATGTTGGGTTGCCTTGCGACCTATCACCCTGGCCACCGGTAGTTCCTCCGCCTGTACCGCCGGCACCAGAATAGTAATTACTTTCCTGCCCGCCGCCGCCGCCGCCGCCGCCGGCAACAATTATTCTGTTTCCCAGTCCGGTACCCCCCATTCTAACATCCGAAGCTCCACCGCCTATTCCACCCGCACCCCAACTACCACCGCCACTACCACCAACACCGCCGCCATTATACCCATTTTGACCGCCAACCAACACATACAAATTTTGCCCCTGCGTTACTGCTAACATTCCGGTAGATTGGCCACCAAGTCCACCTGTTTTTGCCAAACTTGGGTCTCCGGTATTAGCGCCGGTAGCTCCCTGAGCCCCATAGGCGGTAATGGTAATAGAACTTGCCCCACATGGTACAGTAAATGTTTGTTGCGAGCCTGTGTAGCTGAAGGTTTGATTTCCCGGCACGTAGCAAGCAACATAGGATAAATTCACGGTATCTGTTGAAGTTCCACAGGAATTGGAAATTGTCCATACTAAAGTATACAATACAGAATCTTGTCCGGTAAAGGTACTGGTTGGGCTTGATGGATTGGTTATATTACCTCCTGCCCCGCTTACAATGCTCCATGTGCCAGTACCGTTGGTAGGTGAATTGGCTGCTAAAGTTATGGTAGTGTTTTGGGGTACATTTAGCTGATCGGGACCTGCATTGGCAGCCGATGGTATCGACCCCAGACTTGGAAATGATATCATTTGAAAATTTACACTATCAAATACCACTGTTACTATTTGCCCCACCTGTATTTCGCATCCACCAACATCTTGGTTAACATACTTTTTTATTGGAACTGCTCCCAAAGCATTAATGTTTAAAGTGCAAGGTCCATTAATGGTTTGATTAGATTTAAAAGAAAACAGCATACCTTTTTGGTAAGCTGATATTGCCGGATTAATGTCTATTTGAAAATTATTATTGCTTCCAGTAGCATCGGAATATACAAACCCACCCGACTGCAATGAGCCTACGCTAGTTGCATCATTGGTATTAGTAACATTTTGAATGCCCGAAATTTTAGCGTTGACACCGGCACCTGTAAGCTGAATGGCATGATCTATTTGCATTTGCGAATAACCTGATATAAAAAACACGCATAAAGCCAAGGAGAACAATATTCTCATATTCTGAAATTTGAAAGTGAATAAATCGATTAAAAAATCTCGTACCACCAATTAACCGGTAGATGATTGCCAAATTAGCAATAAAATAGCAGATTCGAAAAACAAATGAAGTATTGCTAATTAAATAATTTTAATACCCTTGGCTGCAAGCCGGTTATATATATTGGCCAGTACTTCACTTCTAAATTCCTGCTCTTTATAAATGCTGTTAATCCAAACATTTATCGATATACCAACCGCTTTTTCTGACACATCATTTAAAAGAATTTCTACCGGCCTTTCTTGAATTACGTGCCGGTCCTTCTTCAACTCTTCTATTATAATTTCCTTCGCATTTTGCAAATCGGAAGTTTGCTCAATTTTAATATTCAACTGGGCCCTTCTGTTATTATTACCTCTGGTCCAGTTAACCATATGGCTTGATAAAATATCTCCGTTTGGTACAATTACCTCCGATCCGTCCGGCGTAATTAATTTGCTTGACCTGATGCCAATGCTTTGAACCCTTCCCCTTTTATCGGCTACTTCAATGTAATCGCCAATTTGCATGGGCTTCTCAAAAACAAGAATAACCCCCGATACCAAATTATAAACTATGTTTTGTAGTCCAAGCCCAATACCTACACCCAAGGCACCTAACACCACTGTAACCTTATCTACCGGAAGCCCCGATGCAACTACTGCAATAAAAAAACCCGCCATAATTATTGCTAAACGGAATATTATCAATCTCGATTCCTTCTTATCAAGGTCGCCAATAGTATCATCCTCTGTTTCTCCAAAAAAGTAACCAACATATTTTTGTAAAATATTTACTACAAATAGTATCACAATAAATGTGAGAATATTGCCGATTGAAAATGAAGTACTACCTATAGCGCGTTGAGTATTTAGCACTTTATCCAGAAAAGACATTACCGCGTTATATATTTCAAGGTTGGTGGCAAAAGTAACTAGCCATAATATTATTACCATAACCGAGAAAAGCTGAAATAACCCCTTTTGAATATCGTCGTAGCTAAACTTTGCCGCCATTCCGCCCGAAATACGACTGCTTTTCATTTGCAGGTAAAATACCTCAATTAGCATGGGAACCAAAACAAATAATCCGATAATTTGTGTAAGTCCAATAACAGCCGTCGATGTTAAAATCTTTGCCAAGGTAAGTCTACCCATTATATTAGCAGCAACCGAAAGAAAGTTCATAATAATAAACAGAACCGCAACAAACTTGACGGCACCTCCTAACGATAAGGTTCTGTTATAATACGCTATAAAACGAAACCCGAATACGATTGCCGAAAGATTAAGCCCAAGTACGAAAAAGCGCAACGGCCAACCCGGCGTAATAATGGCGTTCATCGCAGAGGTTGATAAAAACAATAATACCTGCACACACCAACATATAAATAATGGTCCCCTCCAAATACGCCAGAATATAATACTCAGCGGTATTAAAATAAAAAATTGTAATACTTCAATATATAAAGCCGGTTGGTTAAATCCATAAAACGGAGCCAGATTTAAAATAAAAATAAAAGCGCCCAGCAGTGGAGCCTGCTTTATATATTTAAAGTTCAAATCATTTCTGTCAGCTGCGTTGGTTATCGATTTTATTTTTCTGAAATTCCATACAATCCAAAAAAAGAAAACCACGCCTGATAAAATAATAGAAAGCCAATCCCACACATTTAGCTGCAAATAGTATTTCAGCACCCTCAATCGCTCCTCAAAAGATTGCTCAGTAAAGGCAGTAACTTCATATAAACTAAAGGGACTATGGGTATTCCAAATAAAATTATACTCCTTACCAAAAATCCTTAAACCGGTACCGGCCAACTGATTTGCTACTTTGTTTTGCAATTCGATTACATCAAAGTAACTGGAAGACACAGCAGCCTGTAGCTTGCTAATTCGTGCAAGGTTAGTGTTGGTAGCAGTTTGGGCCTCGCCCCATCTGTCATGCAGAACAAGCATTTCATCAAGATGCAGCTTGGCAAAAGCCGTATCGGCAGCTACCATTTGTGTAAACGAATCCTGCACAAAAACATTCATCTCCGCAGACATACTTTCAAGGTCCTTCTTGTCTTTATAAAGCACATCTTTCCATCCATGCAGCTTATCTTCCATGTCCTTTAATAACCCACGAAACATTTGAAGATTGTTGATATTCAACACACTGCTATCGCGGCTCAAGCTTTCGGTAATAATATCAATATTAGATTCCATGGTGTGCAGGTCTACTTCAATTTCCTGCGTTTTAAACCCATATTTTGTTTCGTTGGTAATGCTATTTAAAGTACTGTGCAGGTGTTCAATCTGCAACAGTAGGGTATCGGCATATTCTCTTGAAAATACAACTTGCACCACATTGTTTCTTATGGAATCTGCCTTCTCTTTTCTATGAAGAACAGTTACTTTATGAATACTGTCCGTTCCAGCTTTCCAGCTGGGTTTAACTTTAACAGCAGTTCCCTGAAAGAACAGCACTAAAACAAATATTGAAGCAATATATTTTCTTGTCATAAACTGATTGTTGAATAACGTTTTAATGAGGCGAGGTTTAAAATTAATCATTTTTGAGACTTATTAAACAGCATCAATTAAAAGTATTTTCTATTTTCAACAACATATCCTTTGAAAAAATAAAATATAATATATAATAACTATATGAAAATTATTGCCTTAGGTGGAGGCGAAATTCGAAGCGCTGAAACTAATATAATAGATAAGGAGATTATTCATTTATCGGGCAAAGCTAAGCCCCGCTTACTTTTTATCCCCACTGCCAGTTCCGATTCGGAAGGATATATTGATACTATACAAAACTACTTCGGCAAAAAACTGGGTTGCGAAATAGATACTTTATTACTGCTTCAAAAGAAAATTACCATTAAAGAAATAGAGCGAAAAATTTTAAACGCTGATATTATTTATGTAGGTGGTGGAAATTCTTTGAAGATGATGAACACATGGAGAAAAAATGGCATTAATAATATTATTAAAAAGGCAGTAAAAAAGGGAGTGGTTCTTTCGGGCGTAAGCGCGGGGGCAATTTGTTGGTTCAAATATGGCAGTTCCGATTCAAAACGATTCTACAACCCCAAGGCTGATTTAATAAGAGTAAGTGGCCTAGGGTTAATTAATGCACTTTTGTGCCCGCATTATGATGTTGAAAAAGACAGAAAACCGGATTTGAAAAAATTAATGAAAAAAACCACCGGTATAGCCATAGCCCTTGATAATTGCTGTGCAATAGAAATTATAGATGATAGTTATCGTATTATTAGTTCGAAAAATTCAGCAAATGCTTATAAGGTTTATTGGAAAAATTGCGTTTATGTTGAACAGGTGATAAAAAAAGATCGGAAGTTTAAACCCATGGCTACTTTATTGCAGAAAAGTTAAAGGGCGCTTGCCCGTCTCCTTTTTGTTTCTTACCTTGTCATTTGGAAATCAGGACACTTTCCATCATTTTATTTTTCCATTTAACTGTAAATGCTTATGAGCAAGCTTTTTACGATTTTGTTATTGTTTACTTCCATAGGTGCATTTTGTCAGCAGGGTATTAGTGTAAACCCTAACGGCAGTGCTGCAGATCCTTCAGCAATATTAGATATTAATGCCCCCAATAAAGGCTTTTTACTGCCTCGCTTAACCACCACACAGCGCGACTCCATTAACTCTCCGGCATTTGGCTTAATGATTTTAAATTCTACCACTGGTTGTTTTGAGGCTTATGGATACGGGCAATGGCAGGCTATTAGCTGTATGTGTAGCGGACCTCCTTCTACACCTGGCAATATCATTGGCGACGTAAATCCATGTAATGCATCATCAGTTGTATATGCAGTTCAAGGCGTAAGCGGTGCCAATTCATACACCTGGACAGCTCCATTGGGTTCTATCATCACCGGTGGTCAGGGCACCAATTCTGTTTCTATATATACCGGCAGCAATTCCGGCAATATTAGTGTTACCGCTAATAATAATTGCGGAAGTAGTTCTGCAAGCACCTCCTCAGTTACTATTAATACGGGCCCTTCAACTCCAAGCACAATTACGGGTAATTCCAATCCATGCGCTTCAACAATTAATACATATTCAATTTCGTCGGTAAATGGCGCAACATCTTACACGTGGACAGTTCCTGCAGATGCTACCATCAACAGCGGGCAAGGAACTACATCTGTCAGTGTTACTATGGGAACATTGTCCGGTAATGTAAGCGTTAGTGCCAGTAATACTTGCGGAACAAGTTCATCAAGTTCACTACCAATTACAATTGTTAGCACACCGGGTACACCGGGTAGCATTTCAGGCATCACCACTTTTTCTAGCAACCAAACTAGTGTAAATTATTCTATTGCATCTGTTAATGGCGCTACTTCTTACAGCTGGACTGTTCCTTCCGATGCTACGATTGCATCCGGACAAGGAACAAATTCTATTTCGGTTAACTACGGGGTTACTGGTGGTAATATTTGCGTATCGGCCAGTAATGCTTGTGGAACAAGTAGCTCAAACTGCTTGGCTGTAGGCAACTGTATGGGTAGCGGTTCGCAAACATTTGGTTACACCGGCGGCTTACAACTATTCACTGTTCCCGATTGTGTTACTTCAGTAACCATAGATGCTTATGGTGCACAAGGTGGTATGAGCAATGGGAATACCGGTGGACTAGGCGCTGAAATAAAAGGAACATTTTCAGTAACTGCAGGACAAGTACTGCATGTAGTAGTTGGCCAAGTAGGTTATAACAACACCGGTGGCTCGGGTGGTGGTGGTGGTTCGGGCGTTACCTACAGCGGCTCGGCATGGATTGTGGCAGGTGGCGGCGGTGGTGTAGATGGCGGCAGCGACGCTAATGCTAACGGCACTACTTCAAATAATGGGAACGCGGGAGATGGAAATGGTGGAAATGGTGGAACCGGTGGCGGAACCGGTGGCAGCCAATTCTACAACGGCAGTAACAATATATCTTACGGCGGCAATGGAATTAGCGCAGGCATTGATGGTTCAACCGGCACCAATGGATATTCGGTGCAAACTACAATTGCCAATGGCTCGTTCGGTTTAGGCGGTGGTGGTGGTGGCGTAGGAAACAGCTATTGCAACTGTGGTGGCGGTGGTGGCGGCTACTCAGGTGGCGGCTCGGCTAATATAAACGCCGATGGCGGAGGTGGCGGCTCGTACAATATTGGTAGTAACCAGACAAACAGCTCTGGAGTACAAAGCGGAAACGGACAGGTAATTTTTACCTGGTAATACTCGTCATCAATACAAATTATATTTATAAAATAATATTATGAAAAATAAATTCAATTTTTGCCTTGCCCTGATTTTATGTTTTATTTTATTTCAAACAAAGGGTAAAGCACAGGGCGTAGCCATTAATACATCCGGTTCAAACCCTGCAAGTTCAGCCATGTTGGATGTAAGTTCAACAAACCACGGCCTGCTTATTCCACGAGTGGCGCTAACCGGATTAGATGATCAAACAACTATTGCTTCACCGGCAACATATCTTACGGTTTACAATACTAACGCTGCTATTGGAAATGGTGCCGGTATGTATTACTGGAGCGGCAGCAGTTGGAATTATATGGCATCAGCTTCAAACGGCAACGGCTCAAGCGGACAGGTATTAACTAGTCAGGGCAGTGGCCACGCGCCATTATGGAGCCCCATACCTCCTTCTGGCGGAGGCGGAAGCATTTGTGCTTGTTTCAACGGCTATCAGGTATTTACATCTAACGGTACTTTTACAACTTCTTCTACTACAACGCTTATCAAAGTACAGGTTTGGGGTGCAGGTGGCGGAGGCAGTAGCTCAAGCTATATTTATTATGGTGGGGCCGGTGGCGGCGGTGGTGGTTATACCGAAGGTATTTTTACTGTAACCCCTTCAACAAGTTATAATATTACTGTCGGTACCGGAGGACAAGGCGGTACTCCCGGTGGCAATATAGGTAGCAATGGTGGCATAAGTAGCTTTGATGTGTTAATTCAAGCCACCGGTGGCGGGGGTGCCACATATAACGGTACTAGTGGCGGTATACCTGGCCAGGGAGGGCTTGGTACTGGGGGCTATTTTAATAGCTCTCTTGGCTCAGGCGGAATGGGTGGCTATTATGGTAATCCCTACCTATTGGCACAGGCGGGTACTAATGGTGGAGGCAACCCCGGTGCTGCCATATATGGAGGCGGTGGAGGCGGTGGCGTGGGCGGCGGCAATGGCGGCTCGTATAATAGTTCGGGAAATAATGCTGGTGATAATACAGGTGGTGGCGGCGGTGGCTCGGGCGCATATACGGCCGGAAGCGGCGGCAATGGCGGTAGCGGCATGGTTGTAGTTTATTATTAAATTAATTTTGAATAAATAAAATCTATGAAAGGTAAATTGTTTTTATCCCTTGCTGTTTTATTTTTCGTTATGTGTCTTCAAACAAAAAGCAAGGCACAAGGAATGAGCATCAGCGCCAATGGATCTTCGCCCGATAATTCAGCTATGCTGGATGTAAGTTCAACTAATCATGGCCTTCTTATTCCACGGGTTGCGCTAACCAGTTTAAGCGACCAAACAACTATTGCTTCGCCGGCAACATATCTCACCATATACAATACAAATGCATCGGTTGGTAATGGCACTGGTATGTATTATTGGAGCGGCAGCACTTGGAACTACATGGCATCCGCTTCAAACGGCAACGGTTCAAGCGGGCAGGTGCTTACCAGCCAAGGTGGAGGGCAGGCACCACAGTGGAGTCCAATACCACCCTCTGGCGGAGGAGGCAGCATTTGTGCTTGTTTTAATGCTTATCAAATTTTTACTTCAAGCGGTACTTTTACTACTTCTTCCACCACTACACTTATTAAAGTAGCAGTTTGGGGCGGCGGTGGCGGTGGTAGTGGCGGTGGCTACAACCCAAATGGTATAGGCGGCTATACCGGTGCCGGTGGCGGCGGCGGTGGCTACGCCGAAGGTATTTTTACGGTAACGCCTTCAACTAGTTATAATATAACCATTGGTAACGGCGGACCGGGCGGTACTCCTAATAATGCAGGCACCAACGGAGGCACAAGTAGCTTCGATGTATTTATTTCGGCTACCGGTGGTGGTGGCGCTACTATTAATAACTATAGCGGCGGATTAGCGGGGAACGGTGGATTTGGTGTTGGAGGTTATTTAAATAGCTCGCTGGGCTCTGGCGGAGCCAGTGGATATAGTACTACTTTTGCGGCACAGGCAGGTGTTAATGGTGGCGGAAGCTCCGGCGGCCTTTATGGCGGCGGTGGCGGTGGTGGAGTTGGCGGTGGTAACGGTGGTGGTTATGAAGCCGCCGGTGGCAATGCACAAGCCAATAGCGGCGCCGGCGGCGGTGGCGGCGGATACTATACTGCAACCGGTGGTGATGGCGGAAGCGGAATGGTGGTTGTTTATTATTAAAATAATTATGTTCAAAAAATTAAATATGAGTAATAAATTAATTCTCTTTTTTGCAACCTTCCTATTCTTTATTGGTATTGAAAAAAAGAGTGTGGCGCAGGGTGTGGCAATAAACAATTCAGGTACAAACCCTGCAAGTTCCGCCATGCTTGATGTAAGTTCAAACAATCACGGATTACTTATTCCTCGTGTAGCACTAACCAGTTTGACCGACCAAACCACTATTGCTTCACCTGCAACATATCTAACTATTTACAATACCAATGCATCTGTTGGTAATGGAGCCGGTATGTATTACTGGAGCGGAAGTAGTTGGAATTACATGGCCTCTGCATCTAATGGCAATGGCACAAGCGGGCAAGTGCTTACCAGCCAAGGTGGCGGACAGGCACCACAGTGGAGCGCCATTCCACCATCCGGAGGCGGTGGAAGTATTTGTGCTTGTTTTAATGGTTACCAAGTATTCACATCTAATGGTACTTTTACTACTTCTTCAACTACAACACTAATTAAGGTGCAGGTTTGGGGCGGAGGCGGAGGCGGAGGCAGTTCGCAATATTCATCATTAGGTGGCGCAGGTGGCGGAGGCGGCGGATATGCGGAAGGAATTTTTACTGTAACCCCATCAACCAGTTATAATATAACCATAGGGGCCGGTGGAGCAGGTGGGACTCCCAATGGCGGCGTTGGTGTTAATGGCGGCACAAGCAGTTTTGATGTTTTAATTTCAGCCACCGGTGGCGCAGGGGCATCATATAACGGTACCAGCGGGGGGGCACCGGGTCAGGGCGGCTTTGGTATTGGTGGTTATTTTAATATTTCCTTAGGTTCTGGCGGAAGCGGTGGTTATGCCCCATACCTGGCATCGCAGGCTGGCGCTAATGGCGGGGGGGCTGCAGGGGGGGCCCTCTACGGCGGCGGCGGCGGCGGTGGAGCAGGCGGTGGAAATGGTGGCGTATATAATAGTTCGGGTAATGATGCTGTACCTAATAGCGGGGCCGGTGGTGGCGGTTCAGGCGGTAATACTATTGGCGCCGGCGGCAGTGGCGCAAATGGGCAGGTAATTGTTTATTACTAATTTATTTCTCCTTTTCTTATAACAAGGATGTAGCATACGTTTATTTGAGAGATTTGTGAAATAATCTCTACCATTGCACTGAAATTTATTTTTGGCTTGCTTAAATAAGCATTCAAAAAAAATATTTAAGTTAGCAGTATGCTTAGGTACAAAGCAGATATTAGAACTCTTATTAATGTGGCACTTTATTTTGCTGTTGCCATTACACCTTGGTTTTTGTGGGATAGTATGAGCAAATGGCAAGTAGTTGCCTGGGTGGCTATTAATTGCTTAATGTCGTTTGTTTGTGCAACCATTATTCATAACACCATACATGCGCCTATTTTTAAAAGCCGCACGCTTAATAAAATTTTTCAAGTAGTGTTGTCTTTTACTTATGGGCACTCTACCAGTGCTTATGTGCCGGGGCATAATTTCAGTCATCATAAATACACACAAACACCTAAGGATGCTATACGCACCTCTAAAGCGCGCTTCAGAATTAATTTTTTGAATCAGCTTTTATTTTTCTTTATTATGAGCGGCGATATTTTGAAAGGCGAAATCAGATTTGCTTCTAAAATGCGGAAGGAACGTCCGGCATGGTTCAGGCAATACCTGCTAGAGCTTTTTTTGGTGATAGGAACTAAAGTTGCCTTAATTATTATTAACTGGAAATGTGCTATACTGTTTGTATTAATACCACATCAATATGCCGCATGGGGCATAGTAAGCACAAACTATTTTCAGCACGATGGTTGTGATGAAGAACACCCTTATAACCACAGCCGAAATTTTACCGGTTGGAGCTTAAACTGGTTTTTATTTAACAACGGCTATCATGGCGCTCACCACATGAAACCTAATTTGCATTGGAGTTTATTGCCGGATTACTATGAGAAAAATTTGCGCCCTTATATTCATCCGGCGCTCGATAGAAAATCTTTGGTTGCCTATTTAGTAACTACGCATATATACCCAGCCAAGCGCATTGATTATCTTGGCCAGCCGATTGTTTTAAAACCTTCTGTTCCTGATGAGGATTGGGTAAACAATGTGGAGATAAAAGAACACGCCACAGATTTAGCAGGCGCATAATTTCTTCTTGCTTTCTAAGTGCCCGGTGTTTTTTCTAAATAATTTTTTAACGATGTACCAATAATTGATGTCCAGCCCATCTCAAAACTTGATTTTGCAAAATCCGGTTGGTTGGGGAAGGTTTCCAAACCTTCATGCGTTAGCCTCAATCTTGTTTTATCACCTTCAGCAAATAATTCAAAAGTTAGTATTGAATTACCTTCATACCCTTCGTAACGCCAGGTGTGCGATAGTTTTTCACCTTCAATTACTTCGATAATTTTACACAAGTGTACGTATCTTCGTCCTTCATTCTCACCGGTAAAGCTAAATTCAAAACCAACTACCGGTTTAAATTCTGCAAGGTCGAAATACCATTGCTTCATTTCTTCTTTGTTGGTGATGGCTCTCCATACTATATTTATAGGGGCGTTAAATGTGCGTTCGATTACAAATGGTTCGGTTTTCATTATTAATGATTTACGAATTTATTTTAGGAAGATATTCATCAAGCTGATCAAATGTTCCGGTAAACCCTTGCTGCATTGAACTGAACATATCTACAAACATTTTCATTTCTTCGGCAGTAGCATTAATAGGCCCGCCGCGAAGGGTAACAGTTGTTTTGCCGTCCTTCCATATGAGTGTCATATTATTCAATACTTCCAATGGCCAATTAACGCTAAATGGAGCGCGGGTTACATTACCTGCTTCATCTGAAAATGAACTTACAAATACAACACGTCCGGGTGCCTCAATTTCCCGATACACAAATTTGCCCCACATTATTTGCCCATCGGGCGATTGCATGGAGTAATGAAAGATTCCACCGGGTTTAAAATCTAGTTTAGTTACTACCATTTTAAACCCTTTAGGGCCCCACCATTGCGCCAGATGTTCAGCCTGGCTAAATGCTTTAAAAATAAGTTCGGGAGATGCGTTGAAAACACGTGTAATTTCGAAAGCATTATTTTCCATATTGTTTGTTTGATTGTTTATTAAATACTTTTCCAGTTTCTCAATATTCTGTTTCAATCCTTCATCTGCCTTAAATGTTTTAACCACTTGTATAAATTCTTCTTTCGATTCGAAAAGCATGTGCCATTTAAGCATGGTCTTTTTTCCCTTCGGTGTAAAAGTTATTGTAGTTGTAAATTTAGGGCCGGTCACATGTTCAAAAACAATTCGTTCGTGTTTTACTATTTCCTTATAAATACTTTTGTTTTTATAATTAGTACCATCGGGCCCGTGCATTACAAATTCCCATTCACCACCAGGTTTTACATCCATTTTATCAATAGTATTAGTAAACCCGTTAGGCCCCCACCAGTTTTTAATATGGCCGGGTGTTGTAAATACTTCCCAAACAAGTTCTTTAGGCGCGTTAAGAAGACGCGTAATAACGAGCTCGCGATCGGCGGTATCGTTATTTTTTTCTTTTTTTTCTGCCATTACTTTTATTTTTTGTTTGTAATTGATTCAAATAATTTTCGAGTGAATCGAATTTGTCGGTCCAGAATTTCCGGTACTCTTCTACCCAATCCGATACCTCGCTTAATTTTTCAAGCCTTGCCTCGCAGTAACGGTCCCTACCCTGTTGGTTAATAACAATCAAGCCGCACTCGGTAAGTATTTTAATGTGCTTGGATATGGCGGGCCTGCTAACATCAAAATTCTCAGCCACCGCATTTAAATTTAACGA
Organism: uncultured Bacteroidota bacterium; assembly: GCA_903919075.1. GTDB lineage: Bacteria > Bacteroidota > Bacteroidia > Chitinophagales > LD1 > Bog-950. The sequence goes on from CAIXGR010000025.1 coordinate 59,477, forward strand.
CCGGTGCGCAATAAGATTAATAATCTCACGCCGCGTAGGGTCGGCAATTGCCTGAAACACATCTCTTCTCATATAATAATCTTGTCAACTGTATTCAATCTTCAAGCAATGCGCTCATAATGCATTAAAACTATACCAGTGCTAAACGCTTTACTGGATAGCAGTTTTAGTTTTACCTGGTTTGTAATTCCCGCAAAAAGCGGCATACCTTTACCTATAACCACCGGGGCTATGAACATCCAATATTCATCTATCAGGTTTTCCTGCATTAATGAACGCACCACACCGGGGCTGCCAAAAATTTGAATGTTCTTTTCCTTTTCTTGCTTCAGTTTATTTATTTCATCAGAAACATTGCTGCCTATAATTCTTGTATTGTTACCGGCAACATTTTTCATGGTTGTTGAAAGCACAATTTTCTCTACCCTGTTGTACCAGGCTGCATGCTCTTTATCATGCTTGCTTGCATCGGGCTTATCGGCCGCTGTTGGCCAATAGCTGTTCATAATCTGATAAGTTCCTTTTCCGTATAATGCAGTATCTGATTGATCGGTAAGTACACCTGCGAAATCAAAAAACTCCTGATTAACGTTAAACATATCTAACTCCCCATTGGGGCCAGCTGCAAACCCATCAAGGGTAACAAGTACTGATGAAACTAATTTTGCCATGGCTTTGATTTTATTTTAGTGAACACTATTTATGTAACCATTCGGTTGCAAATGTATGTGAAACCATTTGGTTACACAATTTTTTAACGAAATATTTTTCAAATATCATGATTTACAAAAACAGGGTTGCTTTTAGCCTTGTGTTTTTCGAAAAGCCTGAGTATTTTAGAGCGATTATCTTTAAGTTAAAGTTTACCCATAAATACACCTTTATGAAGAAAGTATGTCACCCATTGTCTATTATGTTCATGCTGTTTATTGTTTTCAAGGTATCTACTGTAAATGCCCAAGGAGGTGTAGCCATAAACGCTGCAGGAACACAGCCTGATAGTTCGGCTATTTTGGATATTGGTTCAAGCAGTAAGGGGCTACTAATACCAAGAATGTCAACTTCGCAAAGAAATGCCATTTCAAAACCTGCCACCGGGCTCGAAATTTTTAATACCGATTGTAATGTATATAATTTTAATGCTGGTACTCCTTCGGTTCCAAACTGGGTAACGTCTAATTCTTCGAATGCATTAGTAGCATCGGTAAGTATAGCGGCAAGTCCTGTTGGGGCTATTTGCTCGGGAGCCGATGTTACTTTTACTGCAACCCCTTCAAGTGGTATTAATTCGCCAACTTATCAATGGAAAGTTAATGGAGGAAATGTGGGCACCAATAGTTCATCGTATAGCAACTCCAATTTAAATAATGGTGATGTTGTAAATTGTATATTAACCACTAGCGAAGCCTGCGTTACCGGCTCGCCTGCTACTTCGAATTCAATTTCAATGACTGTAACACCTATCCCTTCAACACCTGGTTCAATTTCGGGAAGTACGGGGGTATGCACCGGTAGCACCGGAAATATTTATTCTGTTAGCCCGGTTGCAGGCGCTACTTCATATAATTGGACTGTACCACAAGATGCAGCAATAGCTTCGGGCGCAGGCAATACTTCCATAAACGTAACTTTCGGCTTAGATTCAGGAACCATAAGTGTTACTGCAGTTAACAGTTGCGGCTCTAGCTCGGCAAGCACTCAAACTATTACTATAAACCCTCCAGCACCGGGTACACCGGGTAATATATCCGGAAGTTCTTCAGCAGCCAGCGGTTCAAGTGGCAATGTGTATTCTATTAGTGCTGTAAATAATGCAACTACCTACACTTGGAGTGTTCCATCTGACGCAACTATAACCGCAGGCCAGGGAACAACTTCTATCACCGTTACCTTCGGTACCAATTCCGGTAATATTGCCGTTACAGCAGGAAACAGTTGCAGTAATAGTTTTTCGAGCACTTTGGCAATAACCGTTTGTAATGGGTACAACACCGGTAACCAAACCTTTAATTATACCGGTTCAATGCAAATTTTTACCGTTCCTTCCTGTGTTTCAGCTATAACTATTGCTGCTTATGGGGCTGCGGGACAAAATTCGGTTGCTGCAGGTGGGCAAGGAGGCTATGCCACCGGAACATTAGCTGTTAGCCCGGGCCAAACATTATACATTTTTGTAGGTGGGCAAAGCGGATGGAACGGCGGCGGCCCGCATGGACCTAACGGTGGAGGTTACGGTGGCGATGCATCGGATGTAAGAGCAGGAGGCACTGCGCTTATGGATAGAGTAATAGTTGCCGGTGGTGGTGGCGGCGGTGCGGGTAATGATTCAAGCTATGGCGCGGGCCCTGGCGGAAATGGTGGTGGATTGACTGGAGATATGGGTGGTAATTCAGCCGGTTGCGGTAGTTGTTATTATGGCGGTGGTGGCGGTGGCGGTACTCAAAATAGCGGTGGGGCTGCAGGATGGGGAGGTTGTAATGCCTGTTACGGGGCTTGCGGCTATGCTGGCACTTTAGGTGTTGGTGGCGAAGGCTCATCTGCTGACCATCCTGTGGGTGGTGGCGGTGGTGGTGGTTACTATGGCGGCGGCGGCGGCGGAAGCGATTGCTCATGCGGCGGCGGCGGTGGTGGCTCATCATACATTACCGGCTTAACGAATGCAAGCACCAGCACAGGCGGCACAACAGGCAACGGTCAAATAGTATTTACCTGGTAGATTGCTTTTGAGTAGTGAGTTAACAGCTGACAGCATTACATCGCTGTAGCTTATTCCACCAATGCATTGCTATATTGGCAATACTTCACACCAAATCTCTATTTGCTCGCTCTATGCAGGATAGTGAGCCTAATATTCTTATTTTCGCACTTCCAAAATAAGCGGCATTAAGCCTGTTAGAGAAATATTAACACAGAGTAAGGTCATGAGTCATAAATCGGGGTTTGTAAATATTATTGGGCTTCCTAACACTGGTAAGTCAACGCTAATGAACGCGCTTATTGGAGAAAGACTGTCAATTATTTCTCCAAAGGCGCAAACCACCCGGCATAGAATTTTAGGAATAGTGAATGATGAAAATTACCAAGTAGTGTTTTCGGATACACCGGGATTTATTAATCAGCCTGCGTATAAGCTGCAAAACTCAATGAATGAGTCGGTTGCAGGGGCGCTGGAAGATGCAGATGTGCTATTGTTTGTTACCGACAAGGCTCAAAAAGATGAGGAGCAAAAGCACTTGATTGAACTGGTAGAAAAGAGCAAAGTGCCATCGATAGTAGTTATTAATAAAATGGACCTTTGTGAAAAAAAGGAGCTGGAAACGCTGGTAAATTTATGGAAAGAGAAACTACCTAAATCAACAGTAATAACCATTTCAGCTGCCTCAGGCATTAACGTTAAAAAGATCTTGAAGCAAATCGTTGAATTGTTACCTGAATCTCCGGCATATTATGACAAAGACCAACTAACCGACAGAAACGTACGCTTTTTTGTTTCCGAGATGGTTCGCGAAAAAATATTTTTGAATTACAGTGCCGAAATCCCCTATTCATGCCAGGTTGAGGTAACAGACTACAATGAAAGCGAAACTATTGACCGGATAAAATGTGTTATATATGTTGAGCGCGAAGGGCAAAAGGCCATAATTATTGGTAAAGGAGGAAGCGCGTTGAAAAAAACAGGAACAGAAGCCAGGATAGAAATAGAAAAATTTATAGGCAAGAAAGCTCACCTTGAGTTGGTTGTAAAGGTGAGAGATAAATGGAGGAACGACCCGCTTTTACTTAAAAATTTCGGATATACCAATCGCTAAAAAATGAGTTTCACAATAGCAATAGTAGGAAGGCCCAACGTGGGAAAATCAACGCTCTTTAATCGTTTAATAGGCGAGAAAAAAGCCATTATTGATAACATAAGCGGTGTAACGCGCGACCGTATTTACGGCGAAAGCGACTGGAACGGAAAAGCCTTCAATGTAATTGACACCGGTGGTTATGTTCCGCGCTCCGTAGAGGTTTTTGAAAAGCACATTCGGGAACAAGTGAAGATAGCAATGAACGAGGCTTCGTTGTTGTTATTTATGGTTGATGCGGCTAGTGGAATCACAGGATTAGATTCTGAATTTGCCGAGTTATTAAGAAAGCAATCAAAGAATGTTTTCCTGGTAGTAAACAAAGTTGATAATATAGGGCGAATGCACGAAGCCAACGAGTTTTACAGCATGGGATTTGAAAATATATTTTTCCTTTCATCAATGACCGGCTCCGGCACCGGTGAATTATTAGATGCAGTAGCTGCAAGAATACCGGTAGTTGAACCAAACCCAGAAGACGAAAACATACCTAAAGTTTGTATTATAGGCCAGCCCAATGTAGGAAAATCATCGTTGGTAAATTCGTTGCTTGGCGAGGAAAGGAATATTGTAACCGATATAGCCGGCACCACCCGCGATTCAGTACATACTCGGTTTAATAAATTTGGCAAAGAGTTTATATTGATTGATACCGCAGGTATCCGCCAAAAGGCGAAGGTTCAGGAGAATCTTGAGTTTTACTCTGTTATTAGGGCTGTAAATGCTTTAGACGAGTCGGATATAGCCATTGTGGTGATTGACGCCACTAAAGGCATTACCCACCAGGATTTAAGTATCTATAAAATGGCTATTAAAAAGCACAGGGGCATTATAATAGCCGTAAACAAGTGGGATTTGATGGAAAAAACCACCAATACTGCCCGCGATTATGAAGAGGCACTGCTCTCGAAACTGGCCCCTTTTAACGATGTACCAATCATTTTTATCTCCGCCATTGAAAAGCAGCGAGTATTTAAAATAATTGAGCTTATTGAGAAGGTGTATGTAAACCTTAAAAAGAAGATTCAGACTTCGAAATTAAACGATATAATGCTTAAGGCAATTGAGCAATATAGCCCACCTGCAACTGATGGTAAGTTGGTGAAAATCAAGTATGTAACGCAGCTACCAACCCCTACACCATCGTTTGCTTTTTTCACTAATCATCCAAAATATATAAGAGAAGCTTATAAGAACTATCTTGAAAATCAATTACGCAAAAACTTCGATTTCAACGGTGTACCTGTTAATATCTTCTTCAGAGAGAAGTAAAAAAAATATTCTAAAATTTGAATAACCAAGAAGGGAAAATTATATTTGCCCGTCAATTAATTAACCTTAAACTAAAAACCAAAAGAAATGAAAAAGGTATTTTTCGCTTTCGTAGCTGCCGGAGTAATCGTTCTGACTGCTTGCAATAACAAGCCAGCCGCAGAATCAGCTGCAACAACTAACACTGACTCTGTAGTAAAAACTACTGTTACAACTACAACTACTGATTCTTCAAAAGCAATGTCTGCTGATTCTAGCAGCTCTATGAGTGGCTCAACTGGTTCAACAGGAAAATAATTCTTGAAGAAAAGAATCTAAATAAAAAAGTCTGCTATCATGCAGACTTTTTTGTTTTTATACGAGTTTAATTTACTCCTCCCTCCTTCCCTACTCTGAATCAATATAAGACACCCCTATCTATTTGAACTGCCCTTTACAATTCTTTTTTGGGGTTGTTGTAAGTAATTCATACCACCTGCATATAACATACCATTACACTATTTCATAATAGAATTAAGTCATGTATGTAGAGGCCGTGCAATTAGCTTTTACAGGGCTCTAAAGCAGGTGTAAGTGAAGAATACTTTATCAGTCTTCAAATAGTTTAGCGAGTGACCAATTAACTTATACCATTTGCTTTAAATAAAAAACGCTGCAAGCTTTATTATGCTTGCAGCGTTTTTGTGTTTCTATTTTAGTATTACAGATTCTTATTGCTGTGTATTAACAATAAACAGTTTTCTTGTAATTACTTTGTCGTCATTCTTAACGCTTACAATTACATAAGCTGCATCTATTTGATCAATTACCTTTTGGTAAACTGTGTTGCTAGTGTATTTGTCAGTGCTTAGTTCTTGTCCAAGTATGTCAAATATTCTTATTACAGCATCCACTTTTCCTGCCTGAGTAAAGTCAACGTAAACACGGTCTGTATTGCTCCACATGTTAATGTTGTTACTTGCAACATTACCCAAGCCTGTAGCAACACCTGTTACTGTAAGTGTTTGCGATATAGATGAACTACATCCGGTAGCATTGGTTACAGTTAAGGTTACTACATAAGTGCCAGGTGTGTTATAAGTGTGTGCTGGATTAGTTACACCTGTTACTATTGTTCCATCACCAAAGTTCCAGCTGTAGTTATTTGCATTTTGAGTAGTGCCGTTAAAGCTTACTTCTGTTTGTGCAACTGCTGTAGTCGAAGACATGTTAAAGCTTGCATTGATATCCTGTGCACCACCTACAACGATGTTCTTAGTAACGGTGTAGTTGTTGTTATCAACCAATGTAAGCGTATAGTTACCTGCTTGTGCATTCACACTAAGCGGTGTGGCTTCATTCAGTATGCCAGTACCAACTATTACGTTGTTGTTATCTTTTAATTGATAATTCCAGTTGGCACTGCCTGGTTGAGTTATGCTGATAAGACCAAGGTTGCTGCAGCTTGCATTAACTGTGCTAACAACTGCCGCTGGTGTAAAGTGAAGAACAAAACGATCTGCATAATCTGTGCTGTTAGATGCAAAGCTGTATGAACCGTTTCTTACATCAGTCATTGATCCTGTTTGTTTATCTTCTAAGAAGATATAGCTGGTAGGGTCAAATGTGTTTATACCGTTATATGTGAAAGTATAATTAGCAGTTACACCTGGCTCGAAACCTACAGGAACTGTGCTGGTAGTGTTAACAGAGTTCAACACGTTAATGGCCATCCATTTGTTTTGGTTCATACTGTAAAGAGTATGGCGTGTAGCATCGCCAGCAAATTTGTTTGCATCAAATTTATCGTCAAATCCGTCGGTAGCATTGCTGTTGAAGGCCACTGTTGTTTTATCCAAGAAACCGTTTGATACGTTTTCTGCAGTTATGTCTAACTTGTTATCATATTGTGCAAAGAACATTTGTGGAGTTCTTGTACGGTCGCCGCCAGAGAAAGTAAATGTTCCCGGAGTTGAAATATCAGTATACTTAACCATGAAAGCCTGGAATGGAGGTATTATTGCTCCATCTCCAACTATACTTGCCTGGTAGCTACCCGCGTAAGGGCCGCTTGTATTCCAAATCTGTATTTGAGAACCAATATTTGGGTCAACACTGCTTAATTGGGTAGTTGCCAAATATGGGTTACCCACTAAATGCCATCCTGAACCTAGAGGGTGAGCTTGTGCTGTAGTGTTAGTCCAATTGCTATTGGTTAAGCCTGTTAATTGGTAGCTAGATTGTTGGTTTGCAGCACCTGTAACAGTTAAAGTACCTGCACCACTTGCTTCGCGTACTGAATATCCTAAACCGTTAATTGCAGCTGCGCTTCCTGGTTCTACATACCATTGTGCCATACCGCATGTTGCTCCATGTGTTTCATCAAGGCTATATACGTTTCCGAAAGGAGAGCCACCTGCCATGATATTCTCATCGCAACTAGGAAGAGGTATTACATAACCTGAAGAGTTGCCTGCACCATATTGAGAAAGTAGCGGAGCATTTATAGGCGTTCCCATAAAGTGCTGATTGAAGGTACTTGCTGCAGCATAGTAACGTTGTGCACGTATGTTACCTGATATAGTACCAGTATAACCAGAGCTGAAGTTATCAATAATAGCACACTGCGTTGTTGAAGTACTTAAGAAAGTAATAGTGCCAGATGATACACTGAAATTACCAGATTGAAGATCAAGTGCTGTGTAAATACTTACTGTAGCACCTGATGTTAAAGATACACCTTGTGAATTGTTTATCACTAATTCCTGGAATTGTGTTTTTCCACTTATAGTTTGAGCTGAAGAACCATTAAGAATAACGGTTCCTGTTCCAACAATCATACTATTAGAACTTCCACCAGTCCATGTTCCACATATACTAAGTGTTGAGTTATTAGTTACTACAGCACCAGATCCTACAGTGATATTACCAAAAGTAACTGGCGATGATATTGTAGGATTGAAACTTCCACCAGATGGAGCCGGAATTGTAATATTAGTTGCGCAACCGCTAGACGGTAATGCATTACCGACCCAGTTGTTTGCATTACTAAAGTCTGTGCTTATAGCACCTGACCATACAAAACCACCGCTGCCGCCAGTAATAGTAACCGCAGTGTTACCTGTTCCTGTGCAACCATGTGCATCAGTAACAGTTACATTGTAAGTACCTTGATTAATAGAGTTAGCATTAGTAATTGTAACAGGGTCAGAAACGCCTGTGTTATTGTATGAGTTCGGACCAGTCCAGTGATAGCTGCTGTAAGGGCCTGTTCCACCACTTGCACTTGCAGTAAGTATAATATTATTGCCAGCGCTAACTGGGCTATTGCTGCTAGGAGATACTGAAGGAAGCGGATATACTGTTATACTTTGTGAAGTAGCAGCAGTACAAGAATTTGCATCTGTAACCGTAACAGAAACTGATGTAACTCCGCTTGAGAAAGTATTTGCAGCAGTACTTTGTGAACTTCCCGCTGGTGACCATGAATATGAAGTACCACCTGTTGCAGTTAAAGAAACTAAACCACAACTTGTTGTTGTCCCTGTAATTCCTGCCGTAGGACTAGAATATATAGTAATACCTTGTGTAGCAACTGCAGTGCATAAGTTAGCATCGGTCACAGTAACTGAAACTGTAGTGCCAGATGAGAAAGTATTCGCAGCAGTAGTTTGTGAACTTCCCGCTGGTGACCATGAATATGAAGTACCACCTGTAGCAGTTAAAGAAACTGAACCGCAACCTGTAGTTGTACCTGTAATTCCTGCTGTTGGAGGTGTATTAACTGTTATAAATTGAGAAGCAGTTCCTGTGCAACCACCACCTGCAGAAACAGTTACGCTGTAAGTTCCTGTTGTTGTGGCTGAAAAAGTTTGGCTGGTTGTAGTATTATCACTCCATAAATATGCTTGATAACCACCACCTGCATCAAGGGTGTTAGGACCACAAGAAGTGAATTGGCTTGGTGAGCCAGAACCTGTAAGGTTAACTGTAAGGTTAGGATTAACTACCAAACTTACCGTGTCAGCTCCAACGCAACCGTTACCGTCTGTAACTGTAACGCTAAAAGTTCCTGTTGCAGTTTCGATAATAGACTCACCGGTTGAATTGTCGCTCCACAAGTATGTATAAGAAGGAACGAAATCAGTTCCTGCATCAAGAGTAACGTGACCGCCTGTGCAGAATGATGTAGGACCGTCCGCTCCTATAGTAACTACAGGATTAACATTAACGGTAATATCTTGAGTTGTTGATGCAGTACAAGTATTGTCATCGGTTACAACCACTGAAACGGTGTAAGTGCCGCCAGTAGTAAACACGTCAGTAGCTGCAGTTTGTGCACTGCCAGCAGGTGACCAAGAATAAGTAGAACCACCTGATGCAGTTAACGAAACAGAACCGCACGCTACTGTAGAGCCATTAGGTGTGATTACCGGAGTTGGATTTGAATTAACTGTAACACCTTGCGATGCAGTAGCAGTACAACCGTTTGCATCAGTTACAGTTACACTGTATGTGTTACTGGTAGAGGCTACAAAAGTTTCTGTAGTGGTAGTATTATCTTGCCATACATAAGAAGTAAAAGAACCTGCATCAAGTGTAACAGAACCACCATTGCAGAATGTTGTAGGACCGCCTGTAATAGAAGGAGTAGGCAGAGGGTTTACAGTTACAGACTGAGAAGCAGTGGCAGAACAAGTATTTGCATCGGTAACAGTTACGGCATATGTTCCTGTAGCTGTTGCGTTAACTGTTTCACTTGTTGAACTACCTGCAGTTGCATTCCAAGCATATGATGTATAGCTACCTGCATCAAGTGTAACTGACCCGCCAGCACAGAATACTAATGGCGAACCAGATATTGAAGGTGTAGGCAAAGGGTTTACAGTTAATATAGCCGGGTTTGAAGTTGCAAAACCATTTATATTATGAAATATAGCGCGGAAAGTATAAGTAGACATGGCAGTAGTAACACCAGTTAATACCAGCGGCGATACGGTAGGGTTACCATAAACACCACCTGCTACTACGTTATTCCAACCGCTACCTGTATTAACCTGCCATTGAATAGTAGGAGAAGGAAGTGAAGCAGATGTACTTGTAAAATTTGCGGTACCGCCAGCACAAACTGCAGTGCTTGTAGGTTGAGTTGCTACTGAAATAAGAATAATACCACTATCACCCACAGCATAATCGCCAGGAAGAGTTGCTGTTCCATTTAAAGTAATGCTTGTGCCTGAAGGCGTGCTGCTTGGGGTTAAAAGGCTCCAGCTGCTTCCATTATATCTTTCAGCAATAAATTGTGTAGGATCTGAACCTATAGTAAGATCGCTAGCTGTATAATGGAATGTTGGGCTAACAGTGCTAAAGCCTGTTACTGAACTATTACCTAATGTCCAATAGCGAGCAACATCTTGTGAGCTATTAATAATTGAAGTAGCAATATTAGGATGTTGGCCTGATGTTGTGTTAGCAGTTACCTGACCGCTTACTGAGCCGTTGAAAGCCAAGCTAAGCGGAGCGTAATCTGAAGCATCGCCAATTTCGAAACTAACTGTAGGGTTAGAGCCTGAAGCAGTTTTTTGCAAAAATCCGTTCACATAACTGCCCATACCTGAACCCGAAGCACCTGTTACGCTACCCCCAGAGGCAATTGTTACAACATTGCTGCTTGTTGTAATTACCCCTGTAGTAAATGCAAGCGTAGTATTAACAGTTGCGCCGATACCTGTCAGGGTAACACCAGCCGCATTGTTAATACTTAATATACCAAAGGTGGTTTCAGTACCACCAGTAATACTTTCGTTACTGGTTCCATTAAATTTTATTGTTCCGGTTGAGCCTACGTCGGCTGTGCCATCGTTGGTCCAATTTCCGGTAAGGCTCACAATACCAGCATTGTCGATAGTGCCGCTGCTGCTATTGGTAACGTTTCCGGAAACCGAAATGTCGGTGCCGCTACCAACAGTAAAGTGCGACCCACTGCCGACAACGAGATTTTGCGTCATTGACACCTCGGGTAACAATAAAACCAGGATGAAGTAGAGTAAATTTTTCATAGTGAACGGATTTATATTAATTA
>CAIXGR010000026.1 GCA_903919075.1 uncultured Bacteroidota bacterium
CAACCATATCCTAATGTTCCACTATCATCTGCGGCTAACAATACAGAACCCACCGCAACTACTCCTGATGGTTGATATTGCTGTAATCCGTAAACCTTTAGGCTATCATTCATATAAACAGCACCGTTATAAGTAACCCTACCTGTAACATTCGTAGGCTGCACCATACTGCTCTGATAAGTCACGTAAACATGCTTATTATTGTTTCTTGTGCCGCTTACCTGATATAAAATGTAGTAAACGCCTTGATTTGGGTAATCTTTTAACGGGGTTAAACCAAATATTGAAACATTAGCCGCTACTGCTGTTAACTGTGTTGCATCAAATCTGCATACAAATGAAGTTCCTACAGGTGGCGTTCCGTTAGTCTGTAATGAATAACTATTACTACCTAAGTTCACCGCTGCCCCACCAGTGCCTACAAACACGTTAGAGGGTGAACAGGTAGAATCACCACCACATAGTTGTTGTACCGCACCACCTTTAGGTATAGCAGGTGCCATGTAGTTAAGCCCTTGCGAAAAAGCTAAATCAGAAAATAGTAAAAAGATGGCTAAAATAAATGTTCTCATAATGGCAATTATTCAACTCGTGCAATTATTGCATTTGTTGATGTTATAAAAGTTATTCTGAATTGACCTATCAAATTGGCGGTTGATACCACAAGGTTTGCGCCCCCTGTAATTGCGGGTGTTATAGCTTGTATGCCGGTATTTACTTGTATGGTTACATTGTTGCTCCCATTACTATTGTCAATTGTTAAGTCAAAAATTGTCCCCTGAGTAGCTCCCAATGCCGTTCCCAATGCGGTTGCGGTTGGCAATGTTATTACAGTTGCTGCGCCGCTTGTGGATGTTATATATCCGCTTAATATTTGGCTGGTAGTTGCGGTTGCGGTTGAATTTATGGGGGTTGGTGTGTTTTGTGTTAAATTTTTACTTGCCCACGAACTGTTACCGATTGCATCGCTTGTTAGCACCTTGCCTGCGCCTTTTGTTGGATTGTCATAAGTAAAACTGCCCGCAATAATAGTATTTTGAAGCAGCGCGTCAATAGATAAAGGCGTATGATTCCCTTCTGCATCTTGAAAAGCATACGTATCTGTCATAGCATTTATTTGATAAACACCACCTTTATTTTTAAGTAAAATTTCGTTGCTATCAGCCTGTATTCTAAAATCTGCTCCATCGGTAGGTCCAATAAAATTAGCTGCTGCCGTTGTGCCTGCATTACCAGTTAAAGACCACCCTGAGCCACTTCCAGAAGAAGGTTGCCAAGAAACATGTCCAAAGCTATCACTGGTTAAAACATACCCATTATGCGCTCCCGAAGCAAGTTTAACTCCGCTATTAAAGTTTGCACTATCGGCCCATGTATAAACCCCCGTCTTTACAATACCCTGTGCTGATACGAATTGAGTAATTAAAAGCGCAAGTATTACGCCGTATATGTTCCTTGAATCCATTGAACAGAAGTTATTGTAATTGAGTTAAAAGTTAAAGTATCGGTTGTGTTGTCATAACTCCATTGTCCCGCGCCTGTCGGTGCAAGTAAGTTTCCGTCTAAGTAAAGCTGCTTAATTGTGCCGCCGTTAAATCCTAATACTGGTGTATATGCCTGTTGTCCTGATACTGTCTGTTGGGCGGTAAATGATTGTTCTGCCCCGTTACTTGCAGGCGTTATTGTTCCGAATTGGTAGTAAACAACCTCTAATTGGCGTGAATTAACTGAACTAGCTATGTCTGCCGTTACCGCTACTACTATGTTATTTGTTGAACTGAATATTGGCGTAATAGCAAATGGTGCCGTTTCGTGTTGCTTAACTACAACATTACCATTCATAGTTTTTGAAGTAACAATAGCAAATCCTGCTGCTGGTCCAGTTCTTACAATAGTTATGTCATAGTGAAAATCACTTATGCTATCGGTAGGTGTTATTGTATCAGATGCAAGCTGAATACCACCAAATGAAATATTTGTTACAATGGTTGCATCTCCGTTTAAGTCCTCATACTGCACTCTGAATCTAACCTCTGAACCATTTACCGAAAGTAAATTAGCCCCTACTGAATAGCTTTTTAGGGTAGTTAAAGAGGTAGACGAACCGTTATTTGTTACCGTAAGGTCGTTATAAAGTATAGCCGCACCGTTTGAACCATTCTGTCCTGCGGGACCAACTGGCCCAATACCGCCCGCAGGCCCCGTATTGCCTTGTAAAAACGGGAAAGACTGACTTTGTCCGTTTGTATATACAATCGTAAACGTATTGCTTTGCGGTCTGTTGTCCGTAACACTTGCAATGCCTACGCAGTTGCAGTCGTTATTGATTATTTCCAGTATTGCATTATTTCCGCCAACACAAGGTATTGCGTTATTCATCTTAGTTCTGATTTAAAAAACACGTAATTGAACACTCGTATCCTGTTGCCAAATAAAGCCTATACGCCAAATACATTTTTTTAAGCAGGCACATTTGCACACGAATGTCTTTGCCAATTTTTGCCATGCTGTTAATCTTGCAATATTGCGCTGCAAACCGTTGTGTTATGTAGTTTTGTTGTATCATTAGCAGGTCGTGCAGCCTCCACTGCATTTTGCGTAATAAGCCTGTATTTTACCCGTTACGCAGCCAATATTTCCAGTTGCAGCTATCTTTATAGCATCCAGTTCAAAAAGCATCTTGGTTATGTAATCGGTATTGCTGCAATTATCGTCACTACAACTACAATCGCCGTTTAATAAGCCTTGTATTTGCCCCATGATACATGCAGTGCTGTTGCCAGAAATGAGAATATAATTATTGGCGTAACCAACTTGGCACTGTCCAACGGTTGTATATACAAAGTAGGTAAACTGTATAATCTGGTCGGGTATATTGTTGGTATATCCTAACATAGCTGCTGTTAATGTAACAGATGGGGCTATTGCGGTAGGTATAAAGTTGGTAATATCTATAACTGTTCCGTTCTCTAATGTAATGCGCAATAAAGTAGAAGTAATATCGCTATACGCAGGGTTAGGCGTTCCGTAACCACCGGGGTTTGTTTGTGCATTATATGTTCCAGTAGTATCAGTAAATACTATTGCGCCATTGCCTATATTTTCCTGTATAGAAAATCTTGTAGTTAAGTTGCTCGGTATAGATGCACCGCAACAAGGAACTGTAAAGCTATTTTGTATGCAGGTATAAGTTGTTGCGCCTACCACTATACCATATACTAACACATAGGTTAGATTTGGCGTAAAGGCAGATAAACCGAAATTAGCCGCCGTTAATGGTGTTCCTCCTGTTCCATCAGCAGATGGCAGGTAAGCGGCATGGTAGGTTCCTAATAAAGTAACTCCTGTGCTATCGTATAAATAAAAAACGGTTGAAGTTATGGCAGATATATTCGGGCTATTGGGTGTTCCATAACCCGTAGTATTGCCTGCGGTATAAATGCCTGTGGTATCGGTAAAAGTAATGCCGTTAGCACAATTAACAACTAAAGTAGCTGTTATTGTCGCTGTTACTCCTGTGCAATTTAAGTTAGGCAATGAAGGTCATATCACACGCATGTTTTGTCAAAAGTAATATTTTTATTTTAAAGCCTTCTTGGTTAATTCAATTGGTGTTAAAGGAACGCCCGTTGTTTCTGCTGTTATCTTGGCAAAATCACCCGCCGCCTTATCAAACTTACCTTTCGCTACTTCCGAAAACCCTTGCGCCAATTCATTTGTCACCTCTAAAATAGGTAAGTCTACGCCATATCCAAATGCAGGGCTTTGATATTTATTGATAACCGCCTCTGCAACTGGTGAAAATATCGGTACGCTCTTGGTAATATTTCTAAGTCCGTCAAAAAACAATTTATCCTTATCTTTTTTATCATTACCGCTTGCGGGCCTTGCTGCGTCAATAGCCGTTAACATTAAAGTATTCAGCACAAACACGTTTGCAATAGCTTTAGCCGCACCTACTTTAGCCTTTGCGCTTTCGGGGTTGTGCATGTAGTCAATAACGTGGCTCATTACGTTATTCATATTCACAAAACCCTGCCCGCCGTATAAACTTAATGCCCTTGTTAATGCGTTGGTGTCTTTTCTGAATGAAGGCCCGTTAAACGTATCAATACTCGGCTGTGTGGCTAATGTAACCTTCTCGTAAATATCACCTACTGCTTTCCAGTAAGCATCGCCCTTTAATTCGGGTTGCGTTGCGTCTATTTTAGCCTTTGCCGATTCCCAATAAGCCTTTTGCACCATTCTGTGCGCCATCAACATAGGTTCGGTTGCTTTAGAAAGGTCTACCACTTTATCGGTATTGGGTATATTAATTTTACCCATTTCCTTGCTTAGTTCGGCATAATCTGTTATGCCGCTTTGCAAGCGCATATTGGCCATATCGTTGTGCTGCATCATTTCCCGTTCAACTGCATCATACGTACGTAATTGCATCGGGTTAAATGATTTCAGTAAGTTACCCAAATCGGCAACCATTTTAGGCACTTGCGGTAACAGATATTTCGATTCAATTTCACTCGTTGCTAAAAATACGGCACCAATTTCTTTAGGTGGTATAAATGGATTTAAACCCAATACTGCGGTGCTAAAGGTAGCGTAAAACTTCTTTTCGCGCTCACCCATTTCTCCTATCACTCCTTCAAAGCGTGTCGGGTCTTCTGCATGTGCTTTTTGTCTGTTCCACCACTCAATATCATCCTTGCTTACATGCCCCTCTAAGCCGTTCATTATAGCGTCCATATTGCGTATAACAGGCGAATATGCTGCGTATTTAGAAGAAGAATTGATGTAGGTCTGTTGTGTTATGTCGGAAGATAAAACAAGATAGTTGTTACCTTCGGGTGCGGGTACGCGATATTTTGCGCTCCTAAAATCGTCAATATTCTTCTGTTCTTTTTGATATGAACGCAAGTCGTTGGTGTCACCGTGTATAAGCGGGTAAAACTTTTCAAGCGGGTTTAACTTAATACCGTTTTGCATATAAAATGCGTTATCAATAAACGGGTGTATAAATTCAGCCGCCTGTTGCCATCCGTTATTTTGTTCGCCAAATTCCTTTTGTGCAAACTCTCTTATCTTGCCAAACGCCTCACTGGTTATTTTCACATCGGTTGTGCCACGCACTCCTTCAATAGCAGGAAACCTAAAGGATTGCACACCCTTTTTAAGTTCATCTATTCTGCCTGCATCGCTTTGTATCTCATGGGTTAACTCCTCGATACGGTCTTTTATTTCAGCCTTTTGTTTCGGTTTAAGGTTAGCCGTGTCCTGTTTGCTTAAAGCATCTAATTCGGCTTGCTTAGCGGGCAATTCAGCCGATAATCTTTCGGCACTGCGTTCATTCTGAAAGTAGCTTTTATTCACATCGGCCTGCCTTAATGTAAGGTAAATGTGGTTTAACTCTTTCGGGCTAACTTGCAAGCCACCCGCTACCAAATCTTTTCCTGCTATTTTATTTAAGTCAACAGGTTTGGTCTTTTCAAATGCTTTTGCGTTCTCGTAATCTCCCCGCTTTTCGTAATCCTTTTTATTAAAGGCCAAATCTTCTGCGGTCTGCTTTATTCTAAACGCTTTGCCTGCTGCCTGTGATGCCGCCTTTAATCCTGCGTTTATCAATCCGTCACTTGTTCCTGTCAACCATTTCCCAAAGCCTGTTACACCCGAAGTAGCGCGAACATATTTGCCCACCAGTGGTATCAGGTTCTTTAAAACAGGTGTTTCGCTATGTGCCTCTGCAAACTTATCAAAAGCAGGAAATCTATTAGCGTGTTCCGATTGAACGGTTTTTTGCACTTCTTCTTTTGGTATAAAAGTATTGGCCGTATCAATTACACCCCCTGCCGTTTTTTTGATATAGTCGGCCTGCGTTTTAAACTGCATTACATCAGTAAAGAAACGTTTGGCTTCTTTTTGCGAAGGCGTTAAATCTGTTTCGGGTATATCAAACAACTTTTCTTCACCATTCAGGTCTTTTAATATAGCCTTTAGCGTAGGTATAGCCTTTTCGCTTTTCAGGTCTTTACTAAACATTTCCATGCGTAACTGAAAAGCCTTTTTATTCTCTTTTCCCGCCTCGGTATACAACGTTTCGCCTATCTTGTCAATATAATCTCCAATAGCACCGCGCAACACATCAACACCTCGCTGTATAGTTCCCTTACTCCATTTTGTGCCTACGGGATTAGTGGCTAATCCATATTTTCCGTTTGCGGTATGTAGTTCTTTTGTTGCGTTTTTAATTGCTTCAATATCTTTCGATTCATTCGCAACTTTTAGTTTCTCTTTTGCGGCATCAACATCTGCTTTTAACTGTGCAACATCTGCATCTTTTGCAAAGTCGGACATTACACTTTCCTTCTTCCAAACGCCCTTTGCCTTTAATGTTGAAATTAACGCACTACGGGTTTCGCTGATATGATTAAAGTTGTTTTCTTCTGCAATGTTTTCAGACTTTGTGTTTTTCGCCATTTCCTTATCTAAAAATTCATGGTCGCTTGCTTTTGTTCCAAACACTTGCTTTTCAGATAATCCTATTCTTTTCTTTTTTTCTTCTTTGGCTGCCTGTTCTTCTTTTGTGTAGGGCTCAGATTCTCCCTCATTTTCATTCAAAACATCAATTAAATCTTTTTTCTGCGCTTGCAACTTATCACTACCAACAACCTCTTTATTCTTACCATCCAACTGTTCACGCGCCAAAGCGTCAACAAACTCATTAAACGTCATATCGCTTGTTAATCCTAACTTATCATAAGCCCAATTCTTAGCCTGTCTTGCCCAATCGGTTATTTGATTAATGATACGGTCTGCTATCCCCGCTTTTTGTAACTCCTCGTTTAACTGCTCAACCCGTTTGCCCGTTGCGTCTGCCAAAAACTCGTCTGCAATTTCATCATCAGTTTTAAGGTGCGGGTATAATTCACGCAACTTATCAATGGCTCCTTCTTGCAATGCTAATCGTTTACCCTCTGCCCATCTTTCTGGTTCGGCGGTTTTCATTACCTCGTTAGCTACGTGCTGCACTTCATGGAAAACCGTATCGCCCTTTATTTTGCTAATATCAGGGTTAAGGTATAGCTTACCTTTCCACACAAACCCATTCGGGTCGCTTATATCAACGCCTGTTTCCTTTTTAGCCTCATGCAATGCCGTTATCCAATCCATCGCCTTGTTGGTTATTTCAAGGTTTGGGAAGTTAGATTTGGCTATTTCAATCGCCCTAGTTAACCCTTCTTTGGTAATTGGTTCCGATGTGGACTCTTTTTGAAAGCGGGTTTCTTCGGTATAACGTGGGCTTAATCCCTTTTTATTAATATATTTTAAGGCTTCTTCGTCCAACTTATCCCCATATTTATCTAAAGTAGCATTAGCATTAGATATAGCCTCTTCCTTACTATCACCCCTTGCAATTAATGCTCCTGATTTTGCCTCTGATACTTTATATTCTTTACCGTGCTTATGAATAAAGAAATCTCCTTCCCTATTCAATTCAACAGGCTTTGCACCTTCTGCCCGTAAAAAACCGCTATCATTAGTTGTAGTATAGTAAGTCTTGGATATTGGTTTTGCTTCTTTTACCTCTTGCATCGTGCGTTTGGTAACAGGTCGTTCTTCATCCACTTTTTCAGGATATGCTATCTTCGCTTCATCATATACCTCCTGCATTACCTTAACTAACCCCTCGGCTTTAGCAATTCTTTCTTTCCTTTCGGCAGGAAACGACTTATCATTTTTTCTTTCCTTTTCAAGTGCCTCTGTAGCTTGTTTTAAATTTTCTCTTGCGGTATCTAAATCCTCAACTGACTTTAATAAATTCTTACTTGGACCCGATATACCTTTAGGTTTTGGCTGTGATGTTTGTTCGCGTTCAGGAAATTCCTTCTTGGTCATTTCAAGGGTTTCGGGCAGGTTTTCGATACTTGCATTTACTTCCCCATCACCTAAAATTTTGAAATTAAGTTGGGTATTTGGCGTTCTTCTTTTGAGAACATTAAGTATTTGTTCCTGTGCCTCTAATTTAGATTCAGCCGCCCTAATTTCGGGTGTTTTTTTACCCGCTTTTGCAGTCTTTACATTTTGACGTTCTTCAATAACTCGCTTTTCTTGTTTAATAATGTCAGATTTTAATACTTCTTCCGTATTTCTTCTAACTTTTATCCCACGCCCCTCCAATTCCTTTTCAATTTCAGGGGTAATTTCTTCCGCATCACCAATAACCGAAACGGCAGTTTGCATCTTATTTACTAAGTCGTTCTTCTGCTCTTTCAGGCTTATGCCCTTTTCTTCCGCTTTGGCATTAGCTTCCTTCGCCTTTTTCTTAATCTTTACCTCAACAGTACGCTTGCTATCTTCGCTTTTTATGGTTATTGTGGTAGGTTCTGTTTCTGAAATATTTAACTCGGCAGAATTTATTTTATGCACCGTCCCATCAGCTTCCTTTACCCTAGCCCGACCATCAGGCAGCAATTCTTCTACAACACCCTTAACCTCGCTACCGGCTACTTCAAAACTTACCGTTTCGCCTATTTTAACATTGCTTTTTATGGCAGGTTCGGCTACTTTCTTTCCGCCACCCTTAAGCCCGTATCCCTTTAGCTGCTTATTGGTTTTATCAACTAAATCATGCGTATCGACATATTCTTCAGGTTCGCTTAGTTCGCCATCGGGCTTTTCAATAGTAGCCCGTATGCCTTGTTCACCATCAGGCATAGTAAACGGTTCGGTGTGTAGCTTAAAGCCGTTGGCAAGGTCTATCGTATTGGCCTTATCTGTAACTACATCACTTTCTTTAAGTTTTCCTGTCCCTTCACTGGTCGAAACAGGTTCTTTGCGAAGTCCATCGCTTTTTGGTGCGGTTTTCTGTGCGGTTTCTCCTTCGGCAAGTGGCTTAATAGTTTGTCCATCGCCTTGTCGCTTGCTGTCGGGTTCAACTGTTTCAGTAGTTGCTTTGTTTGATTCGCCCCCATCTGCTTCTCCGCTTTGTATAAGGCTTCCAAGTCCGTTAATTGCTTCCTTTTCCTCGGTTGTGAGTTGTCGTTCTGCATCTTCTAATTGTTTTTGGACATCTTCGGGTATCTCAACTTTAGCGGCTTGCTGTATATCCTCTTTGTGACTTTCAAATAGCGCGTCTAAAGCATCGGGCTTGCTCTGCGTTTTTATATCGGCAGCCGTTGCAACGTGTTCAATAAAACCGTCAGGATTAGCATTAACAAATTTCTCAAATTGTTTTGCTGTGTAACGCTTGCCATCATGTGTTACGAAACATGCCATTTATCCGATTTGGTATTTTTCGTCCATTTCTACTTCGTCCATATTATAAATACCAGTTTAAAACATGCTGGCCCTCTGCAAAATAAACAGGTAGGCAGTTAGTTAATAATATGCCATTGCTGTTCATATAGTTTGTTAGGTCTGGTAAGGACGAAAATGCTTTGCTATGCCAAGTTGCCATAAATTATATTTAGTGACCCGAAAATACGTATATTTTTACTATATTCGCATTACGATGTCTGATAGCACCGAAAAATATTCTAACCTTTAACGCCGCTTGCCCAAAAGTGTCTATCAGCACCTATTAAGCAGGCGGTTTTATTTTTATGAAACTTATACCATTATCCATCCACAGTAAAATTAATGCAGGAAAGTTTTTCGCAATGGTTGACGATGATATGTATGATTATTTAATTCATTGGGATTGGTCTGCGAGATTAGATTCAAAAAACGGAAACTATTACGCAACAAGAAAATTTCAGATAGGCAAAAAGCGCCATGTCCTACAAATGCACAGATTTATTTTAGGTGTTACTGATGGAAATATTAAAGTTGACCACATAGACCACAATGGACTTAATAATCAGATTAGCAACATAAGGGAATGCACTCACAAGCAAAATATGGCAAACGTTTTGTCACAAAAAGGCTCTACATCTATATATAAGGGCGTTTCTTGGAAAGCTAAAAACAAGGCATGGATAGTGCAGATAACGGTAGAAAAAAAGCCAGTTCATATTGGCTGCTTTAAATCAGAGTTAGAGGCGGCAAAAGCGTATGATATTGTTGCTAAGAAAGTATATGGAGAATTTGCTTTTTTAAATTTTAAAAGTCAATCCCTATAACTTTCATTTTTTCAATCGCTTCACTCAATCTATCAATAACACTTTCGGTTTGAATAGAAAGCCCGTAACCTTCAATCTTAGATATATATTCCTTAACCTTTTCAATAGCCTCGTCCATACTTTTTCCTATGGCTACAACGGCCCCGATTTCATTAAGTTCGTATTTTTGCGGTATAACATAACGCTGCCCTTTTATCATACAGCAGTTCTTTAGCTTTACCCATTGTTCAATATCGTCAGGATAGCTTATTGCCTGCCAGTTTTTTTCTGCCCAACTGCTTTTTATAATTATTTCTATGCCATACTTGCCAGCATATACAGGCTCAATCAAAACTCCACCTGCGCCATGCCACATTATTTCACCCCAATTCAAAATCATTTCCTGTGAAAGTTCAGAAGGTGGCGATGGTTTCCTCGCTGTGGCATCTATCATGTAACTCTTGCCATCTTTAGTTACCCTACTTTCGCTGCTAAAATCTCCTCTGTAATTATAAAACTTAAAGGTAGGTTTCATCTTATCAAAAAAACCTGTCAAAACCTTTGGCAGCTTGTCGTATTCCTGATATGTAGCAGCAAATCCTAAGTCCTTCAGTTCAGCCCCCAGTGGCACTATTTTAGGGTATTCGCCATCAATCGTGTATATATCCAAACCCGTTTCAACCTCTGCGTCTATACCCTTAAAACAAAGAAATTCGGCTATTAATTTCTTTGCGCCCAACCTGTGTTCAAGTTCATCAAGCATTGGTTCGGATAGCTTGTAGTTTTTGGCACACCACGTTTCCATGTCGCCCCTAAACTTGCTCACCTTTACATAAATATCTTCATTTTGTTTTAAGTATTCTCTTAGTTTAGGTAAGCCAACAACTTTGTCTACTTCGGGCGTAAGTAGACCCAACTTCTTCATTAGGTTTATTGTTCCTAATCGGTCAAGTTCTAACTGCTCGCCCTTTCTGCTTCCCCAAACCCTATATCCCAACTTAACTAAATGTTCTTGTAAGTCTCCCTGATAAGTGTCAAGAAATATTATTATGTCTGCCGTTTCTAAATAGTCGAAAAAACTATCTACCCGTTCAATATCGTCAAAGCCCTCTCCTGTTAAAAAAGCATTACTATCGGGGAAAGCATTAAAATTCCACGGACTATAAAAAAGCACATGCCCAAACTCTCTGCTCAATCTTTGTGCGAATGAAACAAAGTTTCCATTATCGAATACTAAAGCAGTCTTATCTTTCAGGTTCTCCATGTATCTATATCAAAATCGTCTTCTTCATCAGGGTCGTATGGTTTATTTACAGCCCTCCGATAATTTAATTTTTCCATCCGCCTCCATTTTCCGCAGCAAATTAACCAAATCTTCTTTCATATCCGTTTTTAATCGGTCACGCAATACCTGTTTGGTTTCTTCGGGCAGGTCTTTTACCTGTGTTGTTTGTGGTTCGCTGTTTTCGGCAATTTTTTGCCCTTGCTCTCCTTGTCCCACTCCGCTACTTTCGCTTTGCCCCCCAGCGCTTTCTGTCCCGCTTTGGTGTGCGCCCATTTCCTCTGTTGTTCGCTCTTGTATGGCATCGGTTCCTATTTTTGGTAAGTCAATATTTTTTTCTGCCGCTATGCGTTCAATCGCCTTTATTTCGGGTTCATTCAGTGTTGCGCTTTCTGCATGTAAGGTAGTGTAAGCCTGCTTTAATGCTTCGGGTTCCATTTCCTCATACATCTTCTCACTTGCGCTCTTTTCAACAGGTTCGGGCGTTGGTTCGGGTTGCGGGAAGTGCTTGTCCTGTATCTCTAACAACTTAGCCTGTAATGCGGGCTTATCGCTTATGCCCGTTTTGCCTAAGTTGGTCAGGTATTCATCAATGGCCTCAACCTGCTCTTTTGATTTGTTGTATAAAGGTTCGCCGTTTTTTATTGCACCCTCCCGTTCACCAATAGCCGCAGGGTTAGCGTTGGCATCCATCTTTAATGTTTCCAAATGCGCTACGGCATCTTCGTGCGGCTTAATGAATTTGTCTACAATATCATTTCTAACATTATGCTGTAAATCGTATGCCTCATACCGTGCATCAGAATCTAACTTACTACCGCCGCCTGCCATGTTAAGCTGCTGTGCCGTTGTGGTTATCCTACCTATTTTAGCCTTAATATCGGTTGCTTCTTCGGGGCTTATTTTTTGCGTTTCGACAAGGGTATCAACAATTTTATTGACCTTATCTATTGCTTTTTTCCCCTCGCCTTCACCTTTCCTTACAGCATTTTCAATATAGCCATACATGGTTTGGTCTACCAATGGTGTTTTGGTAAAACTACCCATTGTGCCGCCCAACAAGCCGCCTAATAAAGCATTTTGCGTATCAGCTATAACTGATTCCTTGCTGAATAATTGTGTGCCATATTTACCCTCTCCCGTTTTTGCATTTTCGGGCGCAATAAAATTATCGTATAGTTGTTCTCCCGCCTGCTGCACACCGCCCATTAAATAACCCGCCGCCCCTGCTTTGGCCGCTTCTTCCAACATGGGCGAAGTTGCTAACCGCTTCATGTTGTCTATCATTTTTGAACTTGCTTTTTTTGCAACGGTATTAAATGTTTCGTTGCTTACATCTTTGCCCGCAAGTTCCTTTAGTTCTGTTTCAAGCCCTTCTGTTATGCCCTCGCTCACTTGCTTGCCTAATATGCGGTCGGTCAATCCTGCGCCCCATAAGTCCGATAGCATCGAAGTAGCTGCAACGGCGGGCGTTAAAAGCAAAGTCATTCTCGCATTATTCGTATCACTCAATCCTGCCCGTTTACCACTTTGCATAATCGGGTCAATCATGTAGGTAGAAAATGCTGCTAAGTTCTTAATCTTCTTGCCCCATTCCGCAGTTTTTGCTGCGTTTTCAAGTGCCTTTATTCCTTCTGCGCCTTCCGATAATAATTTACCACCTTCAGCTATTGCGCCCGGTTCGTCACCCACTAAAGCCATAGCCGCTACACCGCCAACGGTTCCAAGCATGCCGCCTAAACTATTTACAAATGGCCGCCATCCTCCAAATATTCCGCCCTCGGTATCTTCTTTAGGTATATCAAAGGTGCCGTATTTATCAATCGCCTCGGTCGCTATTTTATTGAAGTGGTCGTAACCTTCCGAATTGTTACCCGTAGCATCTAAAACTATTTTAGGCAGGTCAACTATGCCTTTTACGGCTTCGGGAATCAGTCCATTATAAAATGATTTTGCCGCTTCAACTATAAGGGGTGTACTGGCCGATTGTGTTTGAATAGGCTTATCGAAATTTGCAGCCGAATAATCTATTCCTTTTTGAACGCCCGTTGGTTGTTTGGGCTGGCTTAAAAGTTTCGGATTAGCCTTAACGTTCTGTATTAGCCCGTTTATATCTTCGGCAGAATACTTCCCCGTTGCAGTAAGTTTCGCTCTTATTGCATTTTCATCAACAGGTTTTTGTTGCTGAATGGTCGCGGGTTGTATCGGGTCTGCCATTTATTCTCCTGTGTCTTGTTCGGTGTCCAAATCTTGTAGCATTTCAGAAAACTTTTGGTCTTGTATGCCTACGCTTAATGCCTGTTGTGCCGATTTGGTTTGCTCCTTTGGTGAACTTACAGTCGTTTCATTGTAAGGAATCTCTTGAAAAACTGTAAATTCGTGCTTACCATTAACAGTCTTTTCGCCTGCTGCGGGGTGACTGCGCGTAAATGGGTTAAACGGTGCGCTTCTTAACGCGCCACCATCAACGGTAGTGCTATTGGCCGCATCCTTGCCCTCCGAAACAGTAAATCCCATAAATACCTGCGGCTTACCATCAGGGCCAGTTTTGCGCAATAAATTGGTAGGCTTAACCACTACATCCTTGCCATCTAAACCGCTAAAGTCTATCTTTTGTGAGAAATCGGCCGAGAAAACAGGGCCACGAGCCGTCATAAGCGGCACATTTTTAATACCGCCATTCTTTTCGTCCATTTCAAAGCCTAGATTACCAGCTACTTGATGCAAATATCGCACATCGGGCAGGTAATTCTTCACACTTCCGTCTGCATTTGAGCCTGATTGTGTGGCTAAGTTGTTATAAACCCGCGCCAAATAGCTGCCTCCTTCGTTCATTAAGCCTGCCTGTTGCATCTTCTTAATCTTCATTTCGGTAAGACGCATATTGGGCGTATATTCAAGGTTTTTCCAATATAAGGGCGTTCCTTTGCTATCTACATGCTGTTTATAGTTTGCACCCATTGTTATAGCCTGCTGCCTTGCATCCGTAGGGTTCATGCCGCCATCAATCAACTGTTGATATGCCTTAGAAACATAATCCTTTGCGTCAACCGGTTTGGGTTGGTAATGATTCGGGCCTCCAAACTCTTTTGTAAACACGCTATCATCAAACTTGCCTGCTTTAAAACCACCGGAATAGTTTAGCGTATCTGTTTTTCCATTCTCGTAGTCTTGCAATTGACTGCTAAATGTGTTGCGTTGCGTTCCGTCAGGATTCAATAGTCTTTCAGTTAAGCCTGCCTGCTGGTCGGCCTGCCAGTGTGCTTTAGATACTGCGTTTTGCAGTTCTTTTTGAGTAGTAGGGTGGTGATATATGGTATTGATATAGTTATGCAGGTCAACCATGCCCCGCGTCTTTATCCACTTCTCTAAATCGCCATTACTTTCCTTTATTCCTTCCGCAATCGGGCCTTTAAGGGTATCGCTTAATGCTTTGATGCGCTCTAAACCTTGCGGCAAAACAGGCATGTCCTGTATAGCCTGTTGGTATTTTTGCACCTCTGCCGCAGCCGCTTCGTTCTCTTTGTTCTTCTGTTCTGCCAACTGATTTGCACCTTGTTGATACATAAGCGCAGCCCGCTTATCATTTCTGATAGCGTCCCAGTTCTTAGTCCCGCTTAGTGCATTAAGAAATCCGAAATCAATCGCCATATTTTATTGTGGTATTGGTTGTCCTGTTTGTGGGTCAAATTTAGCCTTTGGTGCGGTATATCCAAAACCCAATAACGCTTCGGGGTGTTCTTTGAAATACTTAGCCTGTGCTGTTGCAATTTCTGCTTCACTCTGCCCTTTGGCTATTAAGGCTTTGTTGAACGTATCGTATTGGCTACCCGGCCCAAAGGCTTTAGCTACTTCCATACGGTTGTTTATATCCGATAAGGCATTGCTTGCTAACTGCGAGCCGCTTTGTTTTGTTGCCAACGCTTCATTATACTTCCTGTCAAAAATCTCCTTGTTCATAGCAATATCCTGATTCACAACGGGCAGGAAATTATGAAAGTTCATTTCTTTAAGCGCAGCATCTTTAGTTGCAAGTGCCAAATTCGTTTCGCCCCTACCCGCATTAACCCTTGCTAAGTTCGCCGCCACCATACCTGCATTGCCGCCGCTTGCGTTGGTTATATCGCGCACCGCTTGGCTATAATTACCTTGTTCGCCACTTGTCACTAAAGCCTTTTCTTCAGGGCTTATTCCTGTGTTGCTGAAGTAACGGGCCTTGTTCATATAATCGCTCCATTCGGCAGGTATTTTGTAGTCGGGCAGCTTCTTCGTTGCAGCACTTAAGCCCATTCCTAAGCGCACAGCATCAAATGCACTGCCCGTAATGTTGCCTACTAAGTCTTTCGTATTGGGTGATGTGGTTGTTGGCGGGGTTGCGGGTTGTGTGGTAGAATCTGCCCTATCCTCGTCTGTTGCCAGTGGCCCAATCTTTGATTTTATTTCGGGCAAAACTGGCAGTGTGGTATTGTTTTGAAGCCCAAAAATATCAGAGCCTAATAATCCGCCATTTTGTGAGGGGTCGGTTATGGCAGCGGTTGTTTTTGGCTGTGTTGCGGTTGTTTTAGGTGCAACACTAACTGCGGGTGCAACAACTTGTGGCGTTTGGCTAATTTCTGTTCCTTGAATAGTCAACGGACTTTGTGAAATAGTTGCGGGAAGTTGTGTGCTTTGCGCTGGCTTTTCATTTGGCTTATTTTGAAAAACAGGCGGTTGTTTTGCTATATATTCTTCCGTTAGTTGCTTTTGAAGTTTACTATCAACTTCTTGTCCTTTATTATCACCTTGCGTATGAAACCATTTGCCGTTTTTATAAACCGCATCTTTTGAGTTACTATAATTATCGGCCAAAACATTTGAGCCTGTATTTACAACTCCCTCCTTAACCGATGGGGTCTCTTTTTGAACAGAATTATGCCATTTAAAATAATCGAAGTTTTTATCTATCGGTATTTGCTTTCCCTGCTTATCGTGGATAAATTTATCAAAATACTCCATTCTATACCCCCGCCTCTTAACTTCATCATTGATAGCCGTTTCTTCGTCTTGCTTTGCTTTTCCGCCTAATCCTGTTTCCCTTGCCAGTGCTGCAAGTTCTGAATCAGATAATGAAGAAAGCGCAGACGCTGAAATGGGTCCGCCATTACCAAACTCCTGATTAACAGGCTTACGCTTATCAATATCTTTTAGTATCGCTGCAATTTTATTCGCTTCTCCTTTTTTAGCGTGTCCTAATAACTTTACCCAATCTTCTTCAGGCACAATGCGCTCATCACCCTCTACGCGCATACCCGTATCTTTGCCCGTTTTCATATCAATAAGCCCTATGCCGCCATCTTCGTGGGTGGGGCCAATTAACTTACCGCCATTTCTGAATAAAGAAAAAGCACTTGCGCCGTTTACGTCTATTGGTGTCATACTATCGGTTTCGTCTGGGGCGGTAATATTGTCGCCTTGCTGCTCGGGGTCAGTTCCTATATTGAATGCCTGTGGCGTTTGCGGTGTTGGTTGTGAGCTGCCATCCGTTTTCTTTTTCTTAAACAGGTTGTTCAGAAAGCCTAAACTACCAACTCCACTTGTCAGGTCTTTTACGGGCAACTTTTTATCCCCCGAAGTTCCTGCAATAGCTTTCCCTAGCCCCATAACATCTTTGCCTATGCCGCCAAAATTACCCGTAAAAACATCTGCGGTTATATCTAAAGCGGTCAATGCTTCTGCGCCCCATCCTATACCTGCATTCTTAGCATCTTGATTCAGGTTATTATAGGCATCCGTTCCTTTGTTTCGGTTTGCTTCTACCTTGTCACCAATGGCAGCGGCTATGTTTAAGCCCGGCACCCAGTTTAATGCTTTGCCCCATGCGTTCTGTTCGCCTTTATTGTTAATGCCCAAAAAGCCTTGTAAGCCCTTTGGTATTTTGGCAAAGGTCGGTAGCGATTGGTCGTTAACAAACGGTCTAATATCAGAAAATAGCATTCATCATGTGTAACACGCATTTATATTTTCAAAGGTAACATTTTTATAGCTTTGGCGATAACCTATATTTTGTTTCGTGGCTACTTATCCTTACAACAGTATTTGAAATATCATTAATAACCTCTAATTGAACAGTCATATACTTACCTCTTAATCTTGTTGGTGCCGTTATTCCCCGCGTAGGATATTCGGCAAACCCTTGTCTGAATTTCCATCTTGGGTCAAGTAAAAAGTTGATAATCTGTGGTGCGTAATCCTGCACATTTAATGTGGCCGTATTCAACTTATTACCCGCTGCTATATTATTCATGGCTATCCTGCCATTATCAAACCACACTGGTTCTGTTTGCACTGGATTAACCGAAAATTTAAGTTGCGAATTTACCAGCGTTCCATATATCAAGCCAACCGGCCCTGCATCATGTTCATACAAATTACCATTACCTCCAACGGCAGGGTTAACGCTTAACAGGCTACCACGTAAGCCAAAATATAGATTCGGTATAAAACTGTGGAAGGATTTAAACTGGCTTTCGGCCTCATTAAATTCTATGGTTTGCCCTGCTATATTCCCCGCCGCGTTTGCTATGTTTGAAAAGGTATGGTAAAGACTTTGGTTCTTGTAATCAAACGCGCCTACTATACCGCCGCTAAACGGATTATCCTTGCCCCAATAATTTCTTGTAGCACCATAAAAAAAGTTGTGCATACCGTAAATATCGGATGGACTGATAATACCACCTTGTAATCTGAATAGTTTGCCCTGATTCGCGTCTATAAAATAAACAGTTTTGCCGTTATTTACAACACTAAACTGGTGCTGCGTTCCGTTTACTTCATTAAGGTAGTCATGCCCTTGAAAGCCTGTATTGCTTGCCAAAACCAATGCTTCACCCGGCCCTGTGTCACCCGTTTGTTGCGCCCTGTCATTAAACCTTACCCTTGCTACTGCGGTTTCCTGAAAAATATAGAGTGTGCTGAATAGGCTTTGTAAGGAATTAATTTGCCCCTTGCTGCCATCTGCGGATTGAACGTTATCTACTGGAAACAATCTGAATGTATCAAACTGTTCGCCATATATTTTTGTTCCTGTGCTTATTTCATTTACAGGAAAATCGTAAACAGGTATAAAATTGGCAGGCTTTGATACAAATGCAAAATCCTGTATGCTATCAGCCGACAAAACCGAATTATCATTAAAATCTTCTAATTTAAGTTGTGTTGTTGAATCGTAATAAAGCCCGTTTTTAAAGTCGGGCAATGTAGTATCATTAAAGGCCGCCGCTGGTAACGGGCCTAAGTTATCATAAGTATTTCCTTGTCGTAGCGCGGTATTAAAAACAGATTCAATAGGGAATGATAAGCCCAATGAATAATCTTGGTTGTTATTATGCACTTGGTCTAATAACGAGTACGAGCGATAGTAAGTGAAGTAATCCAAAAAGCAATCGCCACCCCAAACCTCTACGTTATTAAATATACATCTGCCGTTGTTACCTGCCTGCGCTTTTGTAGTGGCTATAATACCTGCATTGATAGGCACAAAATGCCCGATAGGTAAATAGGTTCTGTTTTGTAACAGCGAAGGTGTTATAGTATAGCTGCCAATCGGTCTTTTGTAGTTGCCTATAAAATAAGCCGTATGCCCGTTTCCGCTATCTGTTAAGCACCCTACCATTGCTACGGGATTTGGGTTGCTTTGCGATAATACGGGGTTTGTAATAAACATTATCTTTGGTTCGCGTTGATATGCTCCGTATCGTTGCGGCTTGCCTCCGTTCTCCCAGTTCAGGTAATCGGCTACAAATGTCCCGTCTGTATAATATAAATTACTGCCCTGTATAGTTACTTCTTGCCCCGTTTGAACATTCGGATACCAACTTTGCGGCAATATGCCTAATGGTATTAATGAACCCAATGGAAACATTTGATATGCTGCGGGGCCAATAGTTGCCGCTTGGTTTAATTGGTCGGGCGTAATAACTGTTGTGTTCCAACTATTATCAGGGTTAGCCGTATCAACACTGCGGTAATTCTTTTGATAGTAACTTTGATGCCCGCTTCCCGTAGGCCAAACTAATTGTTGCGGTGCGGCATCGCTCATAGACAACGGATTTGTTGCCGTTATCGGGCCGTTAGCGTTATATGCTGTAGTGCAAATGTTTACTAACTCTACTACATCACCCTCTAAAGATGCCGTTCCTACAATAGAGTTATCTATCATA
This sequence comes from uncultured Bacteroidota bacterium, assembly GCA_903919075.1. Lineage (GTDB taxonomy): Bacteria > Bacteroidota > Bacteroidia > Chitinophagales > LD1 > Bog-950. The sequence continues at coordinate 19,575 of CAIXGR010000026.1, forward strand.
AAGTCAGGACACTCAAAAAATGCTGCGGCTGTTGTTGCAGTGCAGGATGGCAGGGGTTGAGGAAAACTTGTTGGGTTAGATGGTGCGTACGAAGGCAATTGATACGGAGCAACATTATATGGTGCAAGCCTTGCGTCAAGTCCTACATATTGCGTATTCGGGTTAGTATATCCGCCCCATCCTTGTACTAAACCATTCCATACATCCCCCCCATAATAAGTGCTGTATGGCTGTCCCGAAACAAACGGCGCAGTAGGATTAGTAAAGGGATGGTTCCATGCTACATATCCATTAAAAGCCGTTGGCAGTGCGGTTATAGTTACCCTATCACTATTATTATTATCTAAAGTATTTCCTGAACTCATTACAAGCCCTTGCGCTAATATCTGCTTAATACGGTCAGTCCTAACAATACTAAATCCACTTACCTGTAATTGGCCGCCTGCGTCATAAAGTATATCGGTCATGTCTATACCGCTTACTTTTAACCCCAATAAATTCAGCACGAAATTATCAGTGCTAATATTGTTTGTTACTTGTTGAGATGGCCCTTGTGAGGTATGTATCCAATCTCCGTTTACGCCAAACGGTATCGCTGTGTTACCCGATAGCCTGTTATCAAATGCGGTGTTGCCGTATCTTGTAGGAAAGGTAAAATCGGTTAAGTGTTGAGCGAAAAAAGGCTGCCCCTTTCGGTCAAATATAACAATAGCAAAAGGGTATATCTCGCCTCCAAAGTGGCCGCGTAAAATACTGCTCCACTGCACACCTTTATAGTTGATATAATCGCTTATAATATCGTATGTAACAGGAACGCCATCGGTCATGTTTATAGTAACGCCATCTGCCAAACCGCCCTGCCCTGAAGGTTGAGATGCGGTAAGCGGTGTAGTGGTTGCTAATCTTGAATTATCCGATAGCATTAACTTCTTAATCGGTGATACCTGAATGTTTGTGGTGTTTATTTCGAGCAAGGGAAACACGCTGTAATTGGCTAATATCCTTACGTTGTCTTTTAAGTTCCCCGTTTTTGCTTTGCTTATTTCTGCATAACGTTGCACTAAACTGTCCACCGCTATTTGTGTGCCTTGAAATTGATGCTGCACTAAAATTGATGCACCGGTTATGTTGCCCTTAAAAAAAGTGTAAGCATTGGCGGGTGCGGCATCGGTTTCCCAATAAAGCGCAGCAACTTCTACTTGGCTAAATCTTACATCTAAAAAATCTATTTCAAGCAAATTGCCCTTTGTGCTTTGGGCGTTGCTGTTCTGCATTTGGTATTGCGTCCAGTTTGCATTGATAGCATCAAGCGTAACAAACACTTGCCCCGTTCCTGTACTCCACGGCGTAGCGTATCCGGTTTGGTGTATATAACGGTAAAAGTATTGATAACTGCCGCTTAGTAGTTCACCTGTTATGGTTTGCTTAAACTTGCACAGCCCCCATGTAAGGTCTATCATTTGCGCCATGCCATGTACACTGTAATAAGATGGATAAGGCTGTGCGTATGGCGTGGCAAAATAAGCGGTGCCGTTATATACAACCGGCAGTGCGCCTAACAGGATATTAAATACTCTCGGCTCGTTAAAATTGTCGTTAAAATAAACGTTCTCTATTAAACTGTTTTCGGTAACTACTTCATAATCCCGCATGGGGTGCAGTTGGCTAAAGTTCAGTTTTGCACCAAAAGGGTCATACAAATCATTAAACATGGTTTGATAAACAAAAGAACCATACGCCGCCTCTGTAACTAAACCTATTTCGCTGTTTACGCCATTGCTTAAAAATAAAACCAGCTTATTATTTATTTCTACTCCACCTATCGGCACGTAGTTGTTTGCGCCGATGTTGTAGTTCGGTGTAATCCGTAATCTAAAGTCTGTGCCGTTTGCGTTCTGCCATGCGTAGGTTCCGTCAATATTGTATGTAACCCTGCCATTAAGCGCATACACATAGGTATTTTGCCCTTGTTGCAGGTTGTCTATATCCTGCCACATGCCCTTTGCAAAGGTATTTACAAATCTTTCGGTTTTCATCTTCTGTTACCGTTGTTTCCACCCCTGCCGCCTACCGTAAATCTATTTGGAAACCAATATTTACTTATCTCCCGCATTTCGCTATCGGTCTTTTTATTGATAAACGCGCGGGCTTGTCTTGCTCGGTTATACCAAATACGCTCAAAGGTAGATGCTCGGTTATCGCCCATGCGTAAACAAAGCTGCCATGCAATATATTGTGTGCAAGCTGTTACGGGTATGCCATCAATCATTTTTACATAGCCATCTTCGTCCATCGGTATCTTCCACCCTTGTATCACCACTTCCTCGCTATCATTTACGGGGCCGTGTATCTTTACCCAACAGCCCTCTAATGTAAACGCTCGGTGGTTATTACAAATCGCTTCATTTATACTTGGCGCTATTTCGCTGCAACAACTATTTTGGCAGGTATTGGTGCAGCGGTTCTTTTTGTATAAAAACGGTATCACGCAACCTGCTAAAGTAAGGCACTCTAAGGCTACAAATCCATCACACAATTTTACCCGTCCGTTTGCGGTGTAAGCGGTTTGGTCTATGGGTTCGTATATCGTGCAGGCGCGGGTATCTTTTATAATCAACTCGTTTGCCTCACCCGCCCACCTTACAAGGTCTTCCTGTAAACTTTGCAGCAAGTGCGAAAAGCCTGTATTACCAACAGCGGCACGAATAGCAAATTTTGGGCTTACCATTTGGTAAACCTCAATATCGTTGGTGCTATTTATTCTACCATTTTTCATCCGGACATTTTTCTCTTGGTGCCTTTAATTTACCTACTTCACCTTCCAAATAGCAGCCGCAATTTTTACAAATCGGCTTGTATTCAAAGAATGGAAATTGCTTTTTAATCCCGATTCTTTTAGATAGCGCAGGACATGCTTTACAAATTGCTCGTCTTTCTTCGACTTGTTCATCGGTAAGCCTGTTTCCTTTTATATAATCCTGTAATGCTGCGCTTATTGCCATACAAAACTATCCCCGTCCACATACTCCGTTAAATATCTAAGCCCTTCTTTTCTTCTTGCCCTTAACCTTTCGCTTATTTCCAAACTCGTTTCAACAATATAATTTCTCCACAACGGGTGCTTTATCCAAACCAATGAGTAATCTAAGTTGCCGAAAGTTTTTATATGCTCAATATCTCTACCTTCATATAAATGCTCCAGTCCTTGAATATAGCCCAAATTAAGCGGTAATGGTATGCGGTTGCCCGTTTGTATTGCTTTGTCAAATAACAGCCTGAAATAGTCTGCAATAAACGCCTTGTTATCGGTGGTTGACTTTAGTTTGTATTTCTTTAGATACAAATCCATTTGCTCGGCTATTTCCGCTATACCCCGTTTTGGTTCTTCATGTTTTTTCATAGCGTAACATTTGTTACTTCGTTATCGCTATTATCAGCCTTAACTGTTCTTGCTATGCCTACTTCCTTTTCAAATATCAGGTCATACATTGCGCTCTCTAAAGTTGCAGGTATCGGGTAATTATCGGTGTCCCAATCATAGCACAGTATTTCAGTCCCGTTATCGGTTACAAGGTTAGCGGGGTCTGCAAATACGCCGCGTAGGTTCACTCCCTCCAAAGCCCACAAATCGTCTACGCCATGCACGTATAAAGTATTGCCTATCTTTTCGGCATATATTCTTTGTGCAGGTGAAAAACGACTATACTCGGCAAAGCTGCCGTAGTTATAATCGCTTAATGGTATGCGGGTTTGTTTGTTTACAAGGCCAAAATAAGTAATAGCCATGTTGTCGGGCAGGTCAAGCACGGCGGGTATCTCTACATAATATACCTTTTCGCCCCAACAATACTTTTGGCACATAGATTTGTCTGCCTTGGTTAAAGTAAGGCAGCCTAAATCCTGTTCATATCCTTGCGGAACGTAGTTGTATTTCTTAATGTTTGCACCAACTAAATACGCCCGCCAATATCTTATCCATTGCGCTATCTGCCTGTCTCCGTAGGTCATGGCTCGGTTAGCCCTGCCACCGTTTACAAGGTCACGAATATTATAGATGTGAGTTACCAATGAGGGCATTACTTACTTAGGTTTTCAAATATATATTTTCCCAAAAATGGATGTGTACTTTTTCTTGTAAAATATTTACTCAAGGACGGTTTGGTTGTTCCTATAGACTCCGCTACTCTACCTACCCCGTCTAATACGTAAGATTCTCCTGTAATAACATTTGTTACTTTAAAGTTCTTTCTCGCTTTAGATGGTATGCCTGTTTTAGATTTTCGAATCTTGTCAATAGCATCTTGGCTCATTTTTCTGCCTAAGGCCTTGTGCCTTATCTTATCTTTATGCTCATCCGTTAAGGGAACTCCCAAAGGCCTACCCTCTCCAAATCCGTTTATCTTACCCCTTTTTTTGCCAAGCCAATACCTCGTTGGGTTTTTTAATTTTGCTTCCCGTTGTTTTTGTTTTGTTTCTGAACTAGGGACATAATTATTAACCCCATCTCCGCCAGAGGTAAGGTTAACTAGGTTTGCACCAAAAGACTTAAAAAGCAATATGTATTCTATTTCTTTTTTCTTAGCGTCTTCAGTAGTAAGTCCATCTTCTAGTATTGTTAGAATAAGCTGATTGCCGCCCTGCAATACTTTTTTAACCCAATTTGCCCTCTTATTTGTCTTTTTAGTGCTATAGTATTTATGATTAGAAAGCCTATTGGCAGGTTTTTTTGTTATGCCAATGTATCTAATTTCATCAACATTTAGTGAAGATGAAAGACCATAAATTACGTAATCCGCATTCATAAAACACATTTAATGAGTTAAAGTATTCCTAACTCACTATGAACCAAATACTCCTACTACTAACCAAACGTTTGTTTGTGTAGAGTAGAATAACGTTCTCTTGCCAGCAGCTACGGCTACGGCAGTATTAACGCCTGCACCTAAGTTACCGCCTGTTTGCGGAAACACATTTAAGCTGTTCGCGCCGTTGTTTATTACCCATGCGTAAACCGGTCCTAAACCAACGTTAGGTATCTTTACGCTATCGGCAGTTGTGGCTACGGTTGCTACGGTATTAAACGTATCGGCCAGTTGCAAGGCGTTAGCCTGTCCACCGCCAGCGTGTGCCGTCAGTCCGATTGATGCGGTTACTTGTTGCAGGTTTATTTCAAATCTGCGTATAAGGCTTGTTAATAGGTTCATTCTTTTTCTTTTTGCTTGTTATTGAATTTTGCTATTTCTAAAGGATTATTAGCGCGGTTTCCTGTAAGGGTTTCCTTGTCGCCATCTTCCTTTATAATAACTGTCTTATAGCCGTGTTGCTGTGCATCAAACTGTCTTACCGCTTTTACGGTAGGTATTTTGATTTCAGTTACCGTAGTTTTCAATTGCGCAGTTTCTTCCTGCTTAACTTCTTTTTGGTCTGTCGATTCGTTTGGTTCCACTTTATTTCATTTTGTCGCAATTAACACATGGTTGTGATGTTTGCGGTTGGTTATAAATTTTGTTTTCTACTACCATTGGCTGATAAATTACAGTCATTCCGTTTTTTGTGCCTTTACAGCCCGTACACTCGCCCATAATCTTATCAATCAACTGTTCACTTGTCATGCCTTCTGCGCCTCCAAAGGGTATAGCTAACTCCAATAATTCGGGCAATGATAACTGCCTTAGTTCGTTCTTTGCATCTACGCCTGTGTATTCGCTCATACCCCTCCTTTACTTTCTTGTGCCGTTACTGTGGCTTGTTCAAAATCATCCACATCAGTTTTCATCAGTATTTTGGCAATTTCTATTATCTCGTTAGCAATATAATCCGCAGCTTCAAAAACTCCGTTGGGGTTTGTTGCGCTGTTTATTACCTGTAACAATCTAAAGTAATCGCCACTTATACTTAATGGTGTTGACGTAGACAAAATATTGATAACCCTATACGTTCCGTTGTTCCCTTTTTTATACATCGGAAATCTATCCGTTGGTATATTATTAGGGTCTTGCGTATTGGTATCAACACTGCTTAATGGCACAGGCACAATATTTCGTTCTTTAGGTGCAATGTTACCATTGCAATCCTTCTGATTCCAAACTCCTTTCATCCTCGCAAGGTCACGATAATCATTTATCATCGCGGGCGTTGTTTCGGTAGTGGTGTAAAGCGTTATTTGATTAACCCCTGTAAAGCTAAATGGCTCTATCAGGTGGGTTAGCCTATCGGTAAACGCCTGCACCTTATTGAAGTTTGGCCTTGTCTGTTCATACCAGCTATTGTAAGCCCAGTTCAAATAAGTATCAATTTCAGTCGGTATAAATGAGGGGCTACCCGCTTGGTCTATTCTAAGCGTAAGGGTATCACTCATTTGCTGAAATGTCATAGAACGCTATTTATTTTGGTTTCGGGCCTGCTGCCTTTAATGAGGTGCCTTTCTTTAAGGTGATATACACTTCATCGTTTGATTTCAGGTACCCAATTACTGCATCTATACTGTTACCTATAATCGAGGCGTTGTGCTTGTAGGTGCCATGCGCGGTCTTGTAAAAGCCCGTTTCTTTTGCAGCATCACCTTCAGCAAGCGCATTGTAGGCTACAATATAATAGTCCATATCGGGGCTATCCATAATAGCTTTCAACTTCTTTCTGTTGGCTTCCGCTTCACCTGTCTTGTGTATTCTGCCGTTCTCCCAAATTTGAGATAGGTCAGTTTGTTTCTGAATGCGCGGCTTTGAAGTCGAGCGATTCATATACATACACAAGAAGTTCACAATACCTTCTTCGTAAGTAAAAATCTTGTTCTGATAAATAATGTCCTCCTGTCTTGTTTCGGCATATTCAATGCTCGACTTGTGCGCGTCTATCACCCTAAACTGGTGGTCTTTCTTACGCGCTTCTTCGCCTTCAAAAACTAATCTTGTTCTTACAATAGGAGAGTGAAACACGCAGTAGATATATTTAAGGTCGTCTTCCTTATCTAATCTCCACGTTGCACCTACCGGCCCTATACCTAAACCGTCTGCTCTTGTTCTTTGGTCTATAACGGGGTTTTTATGCCTGTCACGTATCACATCATCAAAAATGGTGTAACCGCCAAAGTTTAACTTATGGCATGGTATCAGTTCAATCAGTGCTACATCGCCTGCGTCAGCAAGTTTTTTATGTCTTGCGTAAAGGGTTTTGTATTCCTCTGTTTTCTTGTACTTCTCAAAATCGTAATCTTTTGCTACTGCTGTGGACATGGGGTTTATTTAAAAGTATAGCGGGGAGAATATCTCCCCGCCGTTATTTGGTTACGCTTGGAACGGTGTAAAGTTAAGGAACTTACTTGGGTCACGCACGATGTAGTTGTATTCAATTTCCTTACCGATACTGAAACCAGAGAAATCGTTTACGTTAATCTTAGCACGGTAGCCGTTGGTGTATGTTCCGCCCAATATGCCGGTAGGGTCAATCGTGCCGGGTGTAAAGTTGTTGTTCCAAATGTCATCCAATCCGCAACCACCTCTGAAGAACAATTGCATTAAAGGATAGCCTTCGCAATCGCTGTCAGGTGCAATAATGAAACGGAATGATTCAAGTGGCGGGTTAGCTACTGCATAGTTACCCATTTGCGGCGTTCCGTGAACGGCAGGGTTATCAAACACAGCGCACTTCAGCAATACCAGTTCATAGGTACTCCATTTGTAACGGATAATGTTTTTGCTTAATCCCATTTCTTCCATATCACCTGTGCGGTAATTGTAGATAAAGCAGCAGCCGCCTGATTGGTCGGCATATCCTTTTAATACGTTTTGCAGCAAACCAAATGCCTTAGTTCCGCAATGCACATACATGGTTACGTTACCCGTTACACCATAAAGGATAGACCAGTTTTCAACTGCATCTTCAATTTGGTTACGCAATAAATCGTAGTTCGATGCTTGCTGGTAGTAAGTGTTTACGTTATAAACGATGTTGTTACCGCTTGCAATCTGTGCAAGGAAACCGTCACCCTTCATAACGCTGTTACCGTTTGCATCAGTAATGTATATGGTTCCGCTGTTGTTTACAGTGCTTTCGCCGTAAACTATACCCATTTCAAGGTCTAACAGGGTTTCCATTTCAAACTGGTAAATTTCGGTAGGTGTCCAGCACTTTTGCCCGTCCACGCTTTCAAACCAAGTAACGGTAGCTATACCATCCTTACATAAAGTCATTTTAGGCTTCATGGTGGTGTTATAGTTCACATATTGGTCAGGTAACTTGTTCGGCATGTAGGTGGTCGAAGTGGTACAAGTTGCAACTGCAATAGTTGTTTGTCCTAATGTAGCACCTACTAAAATGTTTTCAGGAACGGTTGTAGAAGATGAAGATTCAATCTTCACTTGGTAGTCCCAATTTGAACCGTTAGTAACAGGGCCGCTTACGATATAGAACAGGATATAAGAACCTGTATCGCTGAAAGTATATTTCAGTGTCATGCCGGGTTGAATCCAGTTATCATTCGGGCCTAATGTCATGGTTTGGGCTGCGCCACCACCACCACTACCGCTGTTGATTTGCACCTGCAAAGTAACTAATTGGCGTGTTCTTGTTTGAACTGCCCAAGTTACGTTGTTGTTGCCTATCATCAATTTGCTGCCTGCCGCTTTAATTTCGCCACTGGTTGCGTATCGGCCATAGCCTAAAGCCATGCCTGTAAAGTAAAAGCAGTATTCATCGCATATCTGTTTAGTGATACGCTCGATGATTTCGGGGTGTCCTACGCCCGCTGCGTTTAGTATGGGTGCGGTTAATACCGCGTCCGTTAACTGTGCTGTATATTTTTTCACTGGTTAGTTTTGTTTGGTTATTTGAAGTTTTTAGGGTCTTTTAATACGGCAGGCTGCTTCTCTGTTTGCAGTGGTGCAACATCCGCTAACGCTTTCCCTCTTACGTGTGGTGCCTTATCTAAGGCGTTAAGTGCTTTCGTCTTATCGGTTAGCATCCTGTTGGCAATCGCTTTCTTAAATCCTTCCTTGTTCTCTACAAATACAGCTACCTCGGCTAATAGCGAAGGGTCTTCTTGTATGCGTTTCAGGATGGAGCCGTCAGAAATCTTTGCCTCTATTGTCTTTAAGAAATCCTTTACACTTGATTCTGTTTTGCCTCCAAACTTCAGCCCTAAGAAATCACGTTGCTTGGCAAGTTCTTCTTTTGCTTTGTTCAGAAATTCAGGTTTAGGTGCGGTGGATAGGCTTAAAGCCTTTCGGGTGCTATTGAGTTGTTCAGAAAGTTGTTCGCTTCTTTGTTTGATATTACTGTTCAGCGCAAGGCGTATATCCTCGGCTTCTTCAGTAATGCGGTCGGGGTTCTTGTCCTTCCATGATTGTAGTTTAGCTGTTGCGCGTTCGTTAGCCGCTTCGCTATCTAAACCCAAATCGGTATATTTTGAAATCTCGCGGGCTAAAACCAAATCTTCATCTTGGAATTTTAACGCCTTACCCCAGCTTTGAATATACTGGTCGTTGTCAACTACGCCCTTGCTTTCAACAAGCATTTGGGCTTTACTGTAATTATCCTTGTATTGTTTGGCACGTTCTAATACCTTTTCTTCATCAAAGTTTTCAGTATCAATATCATCATCCAGTTCTTTCCACTTCTTGCGGTCAAACACAGATGCAGATACAGGCGCAACGTCTGCTTTATCTTCGTCTACAATCAATAAAAATTCTTCTTGTTCTTCGGCAGGGATAACCGCATCTGCAACCACAGCAGTTTTATCTTCTGTTTTCGGTGCTATCGGGTCTTTAACAGGTGCCGAACCTAATCTCTTTTCTTCCGCTTCTTTCATTACATCTGTAATGCTTTGCGGAGTAATCAGCACTTCTTGCTTAACTTCTGTTTTTTCGTCACTCACTCATAAAAGAGGTAACACGCATGTTTTGCTTCATGGAAACGAAAGTAATGTTTTTTTTAGAATACCAAATTTATTTTTTCAGTAGTAATTAAGGTGCCGATATTTTGAGCAACTTTATTGCTATTGTACTTTATTCTCTATCAGTTACTACTTAAAATCAAACTCCAAGTGGTGAGTTCGGTTGGCGGGTGTGCATAGTGCGTTTATCCCAATGTTTTAAATTGGTTGTCCCGCACTATACGTTATACTTTTAGTTCCAGTGCGGAGCCGTCCAGCTAACGAATGTGGTATTGATACTGCTAATAGTCAATACTTCAAATCTACTGTCAGGCTTAATTAGCTGCCTCCCATGTCTTACGGCTCATTCTTTAGGCCACCGTTGCGCTGTGCATGAATCCCCCAGTAACGCTATGATATAATCGCTGATGTCTGTTGCCCGTCCGACTATAAAATAAAAAACCCCGTAGTAGAGGATACGAGGATTTTTTATAGGGCTTTAGTTTCCCTTAACCCATCCCACTACCTCTACGCAGTTGGATGAATCTTTTTATGTCTTTTATTGAAACCTACCTTCTGGCGACAAACCGACCATAGTGGTAGGAGTTTCAAAAACCATCACAGGGCGAACCGTTTTAGTATCACAAATATACAAACCTTTTTGATTCTACAAAATAAAAAAGCCCTGCATTACTGCAAGGCTTCCTTATTCAATAAACCAAATGTTAAGATGCTGGCGTAAGTGCTGTGTTAATAGCAGCTACGTTAGCGTCTAATTTAGCTTCTGCGGCTTGTAATGCTGCGATAACGTCTGCATCGCTTGTGCTACCCTGCAATGTGGCTAACGTTGCCTTAGTTTCAGCTAATGCGCTTAGTGCTGAATTAACTGCGGTTGTTACACCGTCAAGTTTGGTATTCAGGTTTACAAATTCTGCGGTTTCTGCTTCGGTCATGTTCTTTGGTTTTAAGAGTAAATAAATGATTAAAAAGAGTGCTAAGATAATTATAATGTTTAGATACATAGAGTGAAGATAAATAAAAACGGCGCAACTTTCACCGCGCCGCCCTTACCCCATAAACCAATCTTAGTAATGGTTAAACGCTCTTATGCGATAGCCATATACGCATATCCATACCTTACCGCTAGGGTTCTTAGCTGATACTGAATAAGGAGATAATAAAGCCGCCTTAGTAGGTAAGCCCGTATCTCCATCATTGGCAGGCACTCCTGTTCCCGCTGCCGAGAATATGTTACCGGTAGTCTTTTTAACTTTCCGTATCGCGTTATTGTATTGGTCTGCAATAAATATATTCGCGCTATCGTCCACTGCTACATCAACAGGCAGGTTAAGCTGTGCCGACAATGCACTGCCACCGTTACCACTAAAGCCTGCTGTGTGGTTGCCTGCAATGGTTACTATCTTACCGTTAGCTTTTGTTACTTTTCTTATAACGTTGTTATTACGGTCTGCTATGTAAATATTGCCGCTATCATCTGCCGCTATACCGCAAGGCTGATTAAATGTTGCGCTTGTAGCTACTCCCGTATCACCGGTATATCCTGTTGAGCCGTTACCCGCTATCGTTGTAATAACACCCGATGTTTTGAATACCTTGCGTATTCTAACATTCTGTTGGTCAGTAATATATAAGTTGCTGCTGTCGTCTAAGCACAGTCCGTATGCTGTTCCTAGTTTTGCACTTGTAGCCGCTGCGCCATCGCCGCTAAAACCGTTAACGCCGGTGCCTGCATAAGTCTGTATAATACCATTCTTAGCAAATATTTTACGCACTCTAAAGTTTAACTTATCGGCTATATACACGTTACCGCTGTCATCTGCGGCTATTGCCTGCGGCCCGTTAAATATGGCCGTAGTAGCCAAACCGCCATCACCTGCGTAACCTACATTAGTGCTGTTGGTTATGTAGCCACCTATAACACTCATAACGCCCGTGGTATGGTTCACCTTGTTTATGGTGTTTGTCATGGCATCAATGTAAAAAACATCAAGGCTATCATTTACGGTTACGGCAATCGGGTAACATTCGGCTTGTGTTGCAGGTATGCCTACGTAAGGCAGTTGCCCGTAAAATCCGTTACCAACCACCGTGTTTATTTGTGGCTGTGCAATAGCCGTTACACAGGCTAAAGTAAAAAGTGAAATCAGTAAGTTTTTCATGTGCTTGTTTAGTTTTTGTAAAAGTATATAAAAATTATTGTGGTGTGCTTGTTACGGGTTTATTATGTTCCAATTCGTGCGATGCAATCATCAAATCTACATCGTCTTTCTTCTTCACGCTCATAGCATTTTCCTTATGCTCCAGCTTAAGTTGGGTGTCCTCAATCTTAGCCTGTGCGTTTATCTGTGCTGCCTGTGGTGCTGAACTTGCAGCAATTTCAGCAAGCTGAACTTTAGTTTCAAGTTCCTTCGCTTTCATTTGCTGTTCGGCCTGTGCCTGTTGCGCCTCACCTTCACTCACCTTCGCCTTTATTTTATTCAAAGCATCTATACCCTTATCGAATATACGCTCTGCTTCTTTCGCGCTGGTAGCGTTCATTATTTTTATTAAGGCCCGCGCCATTTCAGGTTCGTTCTGTATAGGCATTAACGCCTCTGCCATTTGGTATATCTTCTGCTGCACGGCTGCATCATTTGCGCCATTCTCAATAGTCACACCGTAACGCGCAAGGTTCCAGTCGGACTTGCTCATTAAGCGCAATGTTTCGTAGCCATCATCACCTAACCATGAACGCACAATATCTTTGCCCGCCCACGTTCTCCCCATCTGCTCACATAACTTTTCCAATACCATTGCCTCAACAGTATAAAGCACTGTAAAGTATGGCTGCGTACTCATGCTGCTTGCTAACGTGCTTTCCTGCATTTGGCCTAAGCCTGTATCGCTTTTTAGTTCACCTTTACGCGCACCCGTTATGCCTGTTATATTGGCAATATTCATATCCAAAAAGGCCACAAATCTTAACAGGTCGTTTATTGCACTGCTTAACCCTAAATCAATTGCTTCGGGTTTATTGATATGCTTTGAACCTGCAATGTTCATTAACTGCTGGTCGCCCTCTTTCGCGCTGTTATATCGGTATGTAGCATGAACCGCCATGTTGTAGGCATTATCTGCGCCATCGGCCTCGTTAGCCTCGTCTATCGTTAATATCTTTCCCTTCACCTGCGCCATTAACTTTTCAATAGCAAAGAAAGTTTCTACCCGTAATGCCTCAAATGGTTGCGCCAATTGAACAATTGAAGGGTTCGGGTCTACTATGCCTACAAAGTTTAAGGTCTTTCGCTCTACATAATCACCTACAATATGCTGGTTAGGAACAGGGCGCACTTGGTAATAAATATCACTACCCCATCTTGTGCCTTCCCAAAGTTCATCCACATAGCGGTAAACATAAGTTGCGCCTTCGGTATTGTCATTATCGTCTACATACTTCAGGTGCGGGTTTTCAAGGTCGTATTTATTCTCCTCCATCTTCACGCGCACCATCTTTGTAGCCATCCAGTTCTGCTTCCAACCGTTCAGCATCAACGGTCTTGCCATATCCGTTGTTCTTACAAAAACTTGCCCGCACTCATTGATATAAGAGGCTGTCATGGGTCTGCCAGTAAGGTCTAAGCCTGCTGCATACATCTTTAGTTTCTTCGCATCTTCGGCGGGAAGTTCGGGACACATCGCCAATATATTAGCAGGTGTTTCCCGCATGTAGCGGCCCGCCAATGAACCATCCTGTATAAAGTTTGATTCAGGGCTAAGGATATAATAAATATCGCCTGCGTTTATAGCTTGAATATCGGGGTCGTCTACGGCATCGTATATCTCAAAACCCAATATGCCCGTTACAATATAATTACGGAACCCCATGTGCGACATTTTGTACCGTATAGCGTTCTTATTTTTCTTCATCAGGTAGTCCAACCCCCGCTTTACCATAACCTCTTTATCGGTCTTGTATTCGGTAAAACTCATTTTCCCTAAATCTTCATCGTCCCCAAACTGCCACTGGTCGTTTTGCTCCAAAGGCTTACCCAATAACTTATCTACACCGCCTACCTGTCGTGCCTTGCGCGTCATTTTTTCTGCCATTTCTTCGGCATACTCTTCTAACTTATTGTTGATAGCATCTGAATTACTTACACCAACACTAAACTTTAAGCCCATACTATCGGCCTCGCCAACCAATCGGTTTATAATAGCTGGTATCTGATTAACCTGCCTGATATAAGCAGGCAGTTGCTTACCAAATTCACCCGCATATAAGTTTGTAATGTGTCCAAACTCATTCTCATTTACCCTGGCGCTTGCATATTGATACATTTGAGTAAAGAAAGGATTTACGCATGTTTGACTGTAACTTATGCCCGCATCAATATATTGTTTTGCCCAACGCCACTGTTCGTTTTCAGAATAAATAGCCCGCTTTCGTTCAAGTTGCTGGTTTATCTTTTTGCTTACTTCGTTATAAGCCTTACCGTGCATGGTTGTTTTGGGCGCATCTGCACCACCATAAGGCTGAAATCCAACGGGGCGCAATGTTTCCTTTTCTTCTTTTTCTATACGGTGTAACTTGGCATAGTTCGCAGCTATCCTATCATCAATAACCTTAACCTCCTCATACATTTTTTCAATGCGGATAGGCGAAGGCGGCACGATATAATCGGGAAACCCGACAAAGCCGTTAGTTGGTGTTAAGTCTGCCATTGGTTCTTATTTGTTGCGCCTGTAAAGCACTGTTCACTGTTACTAATTTGCCACCCTGCATTATCAAAAACCTTTCAAACTTAGGTTCGGTTTTCTTTTTATTGGATTCATCATTTGCCTTTTTATTCTTCTGTTGTTGCCGTGCAAGTAAGCAGGCCCACTTGTAGGCATCCGCTATATCCGTATTGTTATTTGGGCCAAAGTCTATTAACTCGTCAATCAGGTTCACAAAGACTTGATTCTGATAATTGTCCTTAGTAGCTTCAACAGCATATTCCAAAGAGGTGCGCCATGCTATCGGGCTGTTGCCCTTCACAAACCAACGGTTCTTTGTATTGCTGCCCAGTTCATCCAATATAGACGGACGGCGGCACATATACTTTGTGGCGTTGTTCTCAATAAAATAATCGGTTATCATTTGGTTTAATTCCTCTCCGCAGCACTCCGCGTTGTAGTGCATACAGGTCAATACCAAATCCTCAAAGGCTTGGTATAAACTACCGTGCCTGTAATGTAAGATACAAACAGGTAGCCCCGTTAGTTCCTGCATACTTTGAAACGGCCTATAAACTACAAAGGCGTTTTTACTATCGCTGTCAACCACTTCGCCACCGTCACGCACAACGTCAAAGCCTACCACATCGCGCATCGGAAGTTCTGGCTTTGGTGGTAAATACATATACCACCTGCCGTAGTCCTGCGCTACAAACTTTGTTTTGATAACGCCATTCTCTACATAGCGTTCAATATTACCGCGTGTTATAGATTTTTGTATCTGTGCGTTTGTTATGATACGCGCTTTTTGTTCTCCCAGTTCGGCAACGGGGAATGGGCTATTGGTAAAGCGAAGGAACGCATCGTTTTCGTTTTCGGGATAGTTTTGCTTGAACTCATTGATACCCGACTTATCCCCTATCTGCTCCAGTATATTCAATCGGTGCTGAAAATATTCTTCAGCCACATCAACAAGGCTTTCCCCTGTTGATGGGTCAATAGCTAATCGCTGCCCAATTTCTAACCCTTTACGGTCATATTGCGGCACCCATCCCAACAGGGCTTTGTGTCGCGGTATAAAAAACTTATTCCACCCCAATTTATCGGCGTTCCGCCATATACTACACACGGCTTCATACCCTGCGTTATTGGCGTTAGACGTTCCGCCCATAATAGTCATGCCATACTTTTGACCGCCGAGCATCATATTGGCCGCGTTGGTATCGGTCAGTTCTTTTAAGCAGTCTATTTCACCCGCCTCGTCTATGATACAGAATTTAAAACGGAATGACTTTGCAACGTCCTTGTTGCTAACCTTCTGAAACGATATAAGATTATTGGCCCCGCATATTTTGCTTTGTCCCGTATCTTCGTCCGTTTCCTCCCATCCATAATGCAGTAAATCTTTTGTGTTTTTAAGGTAGGGATACATCTTCATTACCGCAGGGTAATTGTTTAGATGCACATCATACTTGGCCTTGAAGTTATCCTTGTGCCTTACTTCTTCCCCTTTCGGAAACAGGCACACTACTACGTTGTTCTTTTGAAACATCATTTCAATAGCAGCAAGAGAGGACATATTGTAACTGAAAAACTTATCCCGCGCCTTCCAAACAAAAAGGTTTTTCTTGTCGCGCAGGGATTCATCAATCAGGTCGAATAAATCTTTCATTACGTCCACATGATACGGACTGCTTTGAATACGGTATTCTTCTTTGGATAGGCTTTCTACGGTAGAGAAGTTAAGGTGTGCATAGTAGCGGCCAGTAATTCTTTCGCCGCCCACTTCGTAGCCATTGTGGATATAATAAAGCTGTTCTTTATACCACGACCTCCATGCGTCCTTATCATCAAGGGCGTAATCGGGTATGCCGTTTTTTACTACGGGCTGAAACTTGCTTATATTATTCGTATGCTAACATCAACACGCATTTATCTGTTTTCTTCTTCCGCTAAAGTAGTTTCTTTTTGACCTTTCATTACGCCTTTTTTCTTCACCTCGCTTGTAGCGGTGTTATCAATTTCCTTTTTACCCTTTAGTAATTTAGGCATTTCACTTAACACATCGGCGTATTTCTTAGCGTTATCATCGGTCAGGCTTATGGTATCTCTCACATACTCCGCTACTTTCTTCATGCCTAATACGTAGTCATTCTTAAACTGGTAGCTTATGTTGTGCTTGCAAAAGTCCTGATATTCTTTTTGAGCAACCCGCATAACAGGCAGTTTCAATAAGTCCATCTTCAGATTCAATGCGTCTACCAGTTTCTTTTTACGCAGTTCTTCGGGGTAATTGAAATAAATATTATCCTCACCGGGGTCAGTCATGTATATCACAAACGCCAAATAGGGCGCACCCATTTTAGGGTCGTCCAGTAAAGCTGCAAATTCAGGCACAGCAGATGCAAAGTCGTAAGGTATTCTCACAACTCCCTTATCTCTGATTACCGGAATTATCATTTTTTAAGTGCGGGATTGCGCTGGTCGGCATCGTAAGTGCCAGCCGTTTTGCATTGCCCGTTCTTTGTTATTTTCGTTATCTTCTTAGGCTTCGATTCTTTATTACCGTAGTCTAAGCCTTTCTTTTTAGGGTTCATAGCTTTATTGTTTAACGCAGGTTATTTGCTACACACTTTGCATCCGCTTCCCGATGCCATCTTAGTAGTTTTAGTTCCCTTAGTTGCCGAGCCTGAACCGTATGCCTTTGGCTTGCCTGTTGTTGCTGCTTTCTTTTTCATGTTTATTTAGTGTTTAAGATTTTACCGCCTTTAGATTCGATTAGTTTAAATATATCCGCCTTCGCAAGATTAACCTTATAGAACGCGCCGTTAGCCTGCACCTTGCTCCTGTTCGGCACAACGGTCTTGTTGTCGCTTTCTGTCCAATCGTCAATGATAATTGAACCAAGAGGAAACGCTACTTCTCGTAGCGTTTCCGTTCCTTTACCGTTTGACAGGTCAGATGTTTTACTTAATATTGGTAGTAGTAAGAATATCATCTTATGGTTTAAGTGCGTGTTCGTAAATTAACTTTCTAAACTCCTCCATGCTTTCTCTCGCATTGTTCGGGTCAGGCCATGCAACCATCACCCCATCAAAGTCTTCAAAACTCAACTTCCACAAAGATATGTTATAATTTTCGGCATTTTCAAATTCGTTTACCGCCGCTATGCACACCTCCTTGTCTGCTTCGCTTTTGTAGTTCAGCTTGTAGGGGGTCTTTACAATCATTTCTTCCTGCAACACAACATCACCTTCCTTTTCTTCAGGCACTAATTTCTCCCACGTTGGCGCACCGCCCGTTTCTTTGTAGTTAGACGGGTTCAGATATTCAAGTTCGGGCTTACCGTCTTTCTCAAACTCCTTGTAGTAACCGTAAACATCGCTCAACAAAATATCCGTTTCGTCTTTGCCGGTGTTGGTAAAATACTTTGTCCCGTTTACTTCTTTCATTACTACATTGGCTTCATAGATAGCGTTACGGTCTTGGCAAACCTGCTCCCATGTTTCGCGCAACGGGTGTTCATTTTTCATCAGCCAGTAATCGGCTTTTCCTTTTAGCGTAGGGTTGCTGTTTCTTATTTTAGCAAACGCACCTATCAGCCCCCTTACCTGTCTTGGGCTAACTGCTAATCCTTCTTTCTTGTCTGTCTTTTTGCCATACATCGGCTTTGTTTCTGTCATTGGTTTATGTTTAATGGTGAATAAAAATACTAATCTTCGTTTAGTAGTATAAATTATTTTCAAAAATATACTGTTCCAGCTTGGCCTTTTTCTTTTTATAAAGCCGTTTCTTTCTCTTAACAGCGGCTTTACTTGGCAGGTTGCTTATATAATACTTGCGCCTGTCAATTTCTTTCTTTTGTTCCTCGCTGTATAGTTCTGCTTTAAGTTTTGAGGGGTCTTTCATCATGGCATTATGCGCGTATTCCAAATTGGTTAATATCCGATTTGTTCGGCCTAATATTCCCTTTAGTGTTCCTTTTGCTTCAAGTCCCCTGTATTTTATTATCTTAGCCTTATCGCCTATCCTGTATGGCACAACACTTAGTTTTACTTCAGGTAGTTCAATATCGTAATGGAATAACATGCTATCCTGTATGCCACAAAACATAGCCATCGCTAAACCTACCGCTTGGTCGGCAGTCAGGTTGTGTATATCCATTAACTGTTGAATAACGGTAGTATGCTCGGCAGGTATAAACTTAGCCACAAAATCCTCTAGGTATTCTTTGTCGCCCCGCTTCGGGCTATAATGTTTTGTAGACAGTTTAGCCACTCTCATAGTTCATCATTTATCCTCCCCATCAACTCCGCCTTAATCCTATCGCAGTAATCTTTCAGTTCAGCCGCTTTGATACGGTTTGCCTCTCTATTAGCCTCATGTTCCTTATCGCTGTCAAGTGACGGCATGGAGAGGTTTGTGTGGTGCCAACATTGTTTGCGCGCAAAGGTTAGCCTGCACGATAGTTCGACAAAGTTGTAGGTGGATAGGTCGGTCATGGTTTAATGTTTAACCGTTTCGTTTACTCCTGTTATTGAAATATTGGTTTGGGTGGTTATTTGCCTTTATTAAGTGATTTATAAACTTCGATATTTTTCGGGTATTTATTAATTCTACTCCCACTAAACATAAGTTTCGGGTTAATCCAGTAAACGTCCTTCACTATACTTGCACATACAAACGTAAGCCTTGCCAGTTCTGCTATTGCTTTTTTGTAAGTGTTGATACTACTTACACTATTTTCCTCCATATACCTGCGCTTATTCAACCATAGGTAATCTTTGCCGTTCTCCAATTCATAAACAATCCAAAGAAATAAACTTTTTGCCGATGGGCTTAACTGCGCTACGATTTTCCTATTCTCACTTTTCGTATAAATCTTGCAATACTCGTCACGCTCTAATTCAATTTCAACCGGCACGTAAATACCATCAATCAGTTCTAACTTATTTTTATCCTGCCTACGGTGTATCAGTATCTTAAAGTCACTGCCAGTTAACGGGTTGTTCTGAAAGTCTGCTTCGTCTATCTTTGGTGCGCGGTATTTGTTCACAGTGATGCAATTCGTTTTAATACATCAGCCGATGTGTGTCCATCAAAAAATGGCGCACAGTCAAGTTCTTTCGCAAAATTACAATCATTCCATTTAGATTCAGGAAGATGGTAGGTAATTTGTTCCCCCTGTTCGGTGTGTATGCCCAGCAAAAACCATCCGTCCCAAACAGAGCCATCAGAATGTTTCTTGCTTTTCCATACAGGCAAATCGGTCAATAGATTAATGCCTTTACACATGGCGATATAAATTACAATCCTATGCTCATATAGTTCATCAAAGGTATGATACCCGTCTGAAATATTCCCCTTAAAGGGCAATCTATCAACTAATCTTTGCGCCTCTCCAAATGGAGTTAATGTTCCCGTATCTGCCGCCTTCTGTTCCATTTATGTTGTTTTATAAGTTACTATTCATAATTGTCAAAATTTGACACTTTAAAACCGCCGTCAATTTTTTGAAACCCTTGATACCACTACGTTTCAGAACAATTTTAACAAAACCATCAAATCGTGTGTATTAATACAATACCTATAACGATTTGATGAATCTACTTGCAACAGTCCCAAACCTATACTGCCATTACGTTTCAGCCTATTTACGAACACAAATCTACTGTCATTATTTGACAATATCAAATTATTGACGGTTTTAAATGAAATAAATATTCACGTAACCAGAACAAGGGCAGCCCACACCCGTCACACCGACCTCATCCAAAATCACTACTTTCGCCAAACACCTGTTATGAGCAACTACCAAACTTCTCCCGCACCTTGGCTTATTATCTTCAAATGGCTCGAATACCATAACGGCTATCTTATCACCAGCGAGTTTATCTGTAACGCCTATTTTGATGCTGAAATCTGTTTGAATTAAGGCAGTCGTCATTAACTAATCCATGTCAGTCAATCCGATTAGAGTAAGCGATAATTTGATATGATGTGCGAGCGGTAGAGGCTACCCACCCGCCCCCGCCATTGCGCATAGGCATCCCCGAACATACCCCCTCCTAGCAACATTTTCTGCCATAAAAAAAGGATTGTTTGTAACGGTTGGGCTTGCTTACTTGGTTCAATTCAGCCCGCCCTTACTACTATTGTTGTCGTTCGATACAACTCAAAGCATTAAGGAGCGGGGTATATGGTTTCTGATTGGCTTGCCATGGGATAGAATAAGGCAGTCGAGCCTATTTAACGCGGGATAGATTAGGGCGGGCTGCTTTGTTTATCTTATTACGTATTGACTTGCTCGGATTAATGACCTGCCAATTATTCCTACATTGGGCAATCGAATCATAACTGATAATATGTCAAGTAGCAATAATGGCAATTTAACAAGTTTAGCCATCTTATTGTAACGGCATTAGCCTTGATTTAACGCATAGTTGTTTATTCCGACTAATCCGTGTAGGTTTGCATTAAATGAACGCGGTATGAGGCACGTAATGAGGGGACAGCCCTATTTACTTCCCACAAACTATACTACATTTACCATTATTAGCGAATAAGCAAACAGTTTTGCTCCAAATGTCTTATAATAACAAATGTCCAAATTAATAGTAGATGCTCGGCAATATGGGGAACTATGTGAGATGCATCATGCGAGCGTTTGCAGGGCGATAAGTCGCGGGCATTATATGGCTGGCGTTGTTAGGGTTCAACGGGTTTGCAACTCATACGCCATATTCCTGGAGCCCGACTATTTCGATGCGGACCGCGTTAAGCAGATGATGAAGGAAAGCAATGTGCCGATAAGGAGGAAATAACTATTCCACCATCCGCGAACAAAATAAAATTGATTAAACCAAACGTTTGTTATCTTTTAAACTCCAGTTCTGGCATTATTGGTATTACTAAACAGGCCCTTGGCCTATCGTGATGTCCATCACTTTTATTTACCAAAGTGCCGCCATCAGAAATTTTTTTTAGTTTTCGGATTAATGCGCTTTCTAATTCCCTCGCTTCTGACTTGGTAAGATTATTGGATACTATCTTTACGGTTAATTTTTTCTTTGCCATATTTTTCCATTCATTACACCTGCTAGCCATTGCATTATGCCTATATTTTGAGGTGTCGCATGCCATACCTACATAAAATGGAATATTTTTTACGCCGTAATGAACATAAACGCGATAATTATTCTCTTTCATTTTACTGCTGCTTTCTTAGTTAGCAATGTTTGCACGTATTCTTTAAACGTTGTGTTATCATTTATAGCCTGTATGGTTAATGCTTTCACCACTTCGGGCGCAAGGTGTATTAGTTTTGATTTTAATGTATTGTTAGCCATGTTTATATATTTGACGCGAAGATAATAAAGTATATTTATAGCGCAAAATGTATTTTAGATATAAATTATTGGGCTTGATTTTCAACCATTTACGATTTTATTTGTTAAAAATTATACCCTACTATTGTATATCTCGTATATACCCCCTACTATTGCAATGCCGAAGCGATGAACGCAAGGCATAAAAACTTACCACAATGACAACTTTATTTTTCAAGGATTGCAAGACCTTATCAGATGTTAAACAGACTTACAGAGATTTAGTAAAGATTCACCACCCAGATAAAGGAGGCGATGAACTGACAATGAAGTCAATCAATAACGAATATGAAAAGGCAGTTAAACACATAGTAGCGGGCGGCACCCTAACAGCCGAAGAGCAAGAAGCCGAGATATTAAACGCCGAAGCATATAAGAACGCTTTAAATGCTTTACAAAACCTTTTAGGCTTAGTTATAGAGGTTTGCGGGGGCTGGTTATGGGTAAGCGGTAACACATACGCACACAGGGCAGCATTTGCAGCCTTTAACGCAGAGAACCCAAATAATAGATTCTTTTGGGCAAGCAAAAAGAAAATGTGGTATTTCAGAGCGCCAGAGTATGCAACCAAGGGCAAACACAAATCTTTAGACATGGAGCAAATAAGGGGCAAGTATGGCAGCCAGCTAATAAGCGGCACGCGCCCAGCCTATCAAATAGCCTCTTAAAAATGTGGTTTACTGTGGTAAGTTACCACCGGCCCGTTGTAACCGTTCAACGTTAATTTAATTCTCATTTAATCATTATAAAAACTCCAAACATGAACACCTACCACAAATTTTGCCCGAATGTTTTTTTAGCCAAGTGCAGCGAAAATCACGAAAGCGGCGAAGTCATACCCGTAACCACCAAATACGGAAAAGAGAACGAAAGCATAGTTTTTAACCTTATAGCACAACGTGACGGCTTTTATTATTACTCAATAGTTCGCGCGGATGGTTACAACCTGCAAGAGCGCGCAAAAGCAAAGGCGGAACGTTATGAATCTTGGGCCGTAAGTGCAGAAAATAAAAGCACTGAATATTATCATGCTTCTAACGAAGGAAAGGATTTTTTAAGTTTGGGCGAACCTATCAAAATAGGGCATCACAGCGAAAAAAGGCACCGCGCTTTAATTGATAGA
>CAIXGR010000027.1 GCA_903919075.1 uncultured Bacteroidota bacterium
ATTCAAATTTTTGGAGTTGAGCAAAAAGAAGAAAAGAAGTTTAGTGCCATTAACAGCTCATTGCGCGATGCAACTATTCGCGGTATTTGGTATTACTCGCTTTTCTTTCCGGCTGTGGAAGTTTGTCTTGCGCTGGCGTTGGGCGCCATGGTTTGGATGGCATCGAACGAAGTGATACGTGATATTATTGCAAACCCTAACCCAAATAGCAGAATTGTGGGCGTGGGCATTATAGCAGGGTATATATTGCTTATCAATATGCTTTTCCGCCCCCTACGTTTTATTGCCGATAAGGTGAATGTAATACAGCGCGGCATAGTTGCAGCCGAAAGAGTTTTTAAGCTGTTGGATAAAGACGAAACAATTCCAGATACCGGCACATACAGCTCGGAAAAAATGGACGGCAAAATTGCTTTCGAAAATGTTTGGTTTGCTTACAACGATGAAAATTATGTACTGAAAGATGTTTCGTTTAAAATTAATGCCGGTGAAACATTGGCCATAGTTGGCGCTACCGGTTCCGGTAAAACATCTACTATGAGCATTTTGGGAAGGTTTTATGATATTAATAAAGGCGCAATAAAAATTGATGATGTTGACCTGCGCGATTACAAGCTTTCGGCACTACGCTCAAAAATGAGTGTGGTATTGCAGGATGTTTTTCTTTTTGCCGGTAGCGTGCACGACAACATTGTGCTGCGCAACGAAAATATTACGCGCGAAGAAGTAATACATGCAGCAAAGCTGGTAGGTGCTCACGGGTTTATTTCGAAACTGCCGGGTGGTTACGATTATTTAGTAATGGAGCGCGGAGCAACACTTTCCATGGGCCAGCGGCAATTAATATCTTTTGTGCGTGCGCTGGTTTTTAATCCAAGCATTCTTATTCTTGACGAAGCGACCTCTTCTATCGACACCGAGAGCGAACATCTGATTCAGCATGCTATTGAAGAATTAGTAAAGGGCCGCACCTCCATTGTTATCGCGCATCGCCTTTCTACCATCCGCCACGCACATAAAATTATGGTGTTGGACAGGGGAGAAATGAAAGAATTTGGAAGCCACGAAGAATTGATTGCAAAAAATGGCTACTATAAAAAACTGTACGACATGCAGTTTATGAAAGAAAAAACTACGGAATCAATTGGTAGCGAAAATTCCTAAATTCAGGTTTGCTTTTTAATAAAACAATCGTCATTATAATAACAGTTGCCCTGTTTTTATTTGCCCCCACTATCCATGCAAATTATGAAAGAATACGAATATACATTAGAATATTTCCCCAAATTCGATTCTGGGATAACCGGTTTTTTAAAAAGTGATCATAAAGATGATATAGAAAAGGCTGAAAAATTTTTGAATAAATATTGGCTTGATAAATCAGAATATGATTCTGTTTGGAAACCTGTCCAGGATTATATATTCCACGCTAAACAACGGAGAAAGGGTACAATTTTTAAGGATGATTTTACTTTGATTGTGGCTAAAGGAGGCCAGCTTTTTTGGCCAGAGCGCTTTGAAAAATTTAAAGCTTTTATTTCTGCAATGGGCGAAGAAAATTTTGTTGTAGTTCATAATGTGAACGAACTAAACACGCCCTTGTTTCGATTGAAATTTCCAGTTGACATTACGTGGGATGAGATGATGAGCGGGGATTATGTTTCAGCTTTTTTATGCGGCTTCCCCTGTGAGGAATATATGCTTTATGGCAAATCTCGGAAATGGGGTAGGTATGCAGGAAATGATTTTGCATTCCCCTTAGATATGTATGCTTTTGAACAAGAATATGCTAACGTATTTGATGAGATATTCAAAATTTCAAAACAGGAAAGAAGAGAGCTCTATGAGAATGATAGATTTCATCTTCCCCAGGCATACAAAGATTTAATAAAAAAACAGGGGGACATTTTGTGATGATTCATTTTTTGTTTGTTTCATTTTCCCGATAACCTTTAACAACTGCCCTATCAGGTAAGGCGTTAATCTGATATTGTTACCACTTTTTATCGTGGAAATCCTAGCAAGCTATTTATTTCTGGCAGCATGAACAAAATCAACAAGTGCTTTCACACGGAAAGCTGATTTTGGAATAGCAATTCCCTATAAATCTTATTTTTGAAGGAATGAAGAAAATTTTATTCTTTTCTCCTTTTTGGGGCCGAACCGGCTCAGAGCTTTTGCTGAAGCATTACATTATGATGCTTGACCCTAAAAAAATTGAATACGCTATTGCCGGAAGAAATAAAGGACAGCTTTACGCCGATTTCCCAACGCACATAAAAAAGTATGACTTCCGCACTTTCAATCACGAATACAAAGCCGAAACAGCTTCAGCCTTCGGAAAAGTATTTATTGATATCATGCGCTTTCGCCGAAAGTTTTACAGCAAAATAGTTAACCGCAATTTGCTATACCAGTTTTTAGATAATGTGGCGTATGATTTTCCGGCAGATATATGGTACATCAATACCATTTTTATGCCCGAAATTATTGAGTATGCGGAGGCGCATAAAATAAAATGTATTGTTCATACTCATGAACTGGAACACATGTTCGCGCACATCAATAAACAACAAACCCAGCGGCTGGTTAACTACCCCGAACATATTATAAGCGTTGCCAAAAGAAATTCGCGCATATTCGAAACGCTGGGGCGCAGTAAAAAAATTTCAACCATTCATCCTTTTATTAATGTTGATTTATGGAAATCGGATAGCGCTTCAAGACAAAAAATCAGAAATGAATTTGGCTTTGGCGAAAAAACTTTTGTGTGGGCCATGTCGGGCGAATTGGATACTAATAAGGACCCGCTTATTTTTACTGAAATAGCAGCCAAGGTAATTAAGCAACACCCCGATTCGGCTTTTGTTTGGTTTGGTGGCAATCATCAATCCGGTTATTCGGAATATGCAAAAAAACAAGCTGAGCTTTTGGGCCTCGGAAATAAAATAATATGGGCCGGTGCAATAAAAGATGGTTACGCCGACCACGTTAATGCTGCCGATGGCATGATGCTTACCTCACACCGCGATTCTTTTCCACTGGTAATGATTGAAGCAGCAGCGCTAGGGAAACCCATTGTTGCATTTGATTCAGGCGGTATATCAGAATTTTTGAACGACGATAGAATGGGCATTATCATTAACTCTCGCGATACAGATTTATTTAAAGATGCATTGATTAAAGTAATGGAATCGCCGGAAAATTACGATCCAGAAATTTCGAAGAAAAGGGCGGGCGAGTTTGATAAAACCAACAGAGGCGTTGAATGGAAAACACTAATGGAAGCGCTGTAACTCAAGCCCTGCTTTCAAAATCACGCATCGCCTCAACTAAAGTATCTACACCAATTTCGCTCATAGCGTTATAGATTGAGGCGCGAAATCCACCAACGGTTTTGTATCCTTTAATACCAACTATATTATGCTCGGCTGCAAAAGCCACAAATTTTTCTTCCGTCAATTCTTTCTTAGCCTCTTTCGAAAACCGGAAACACACATTCATTAACGACCGGTCTTCCTTTGCCACCGTTCCTTCAAATAAATAGCTTGCATCTATGGCATCATAAAGGCTTTTTGCCTTCTGTATATTTCTTTCTTCTATTTTTTTCAGCCCTTGCTTTTTAATCCATTGCAACGTTAAAAACGAAAGATACACGGGAAACACCGGTGGTGTATTATGCATGCTTTGCTTTTCTATATGCACCCGGTAATCGAGCATAGCGGGCAGTTTTCTTTTTACATTACCCAAAAGTTCTTTGTTTACTACTACCATAGTTACACCGGCAGCACCCATGTTTTTTTGGGCACCGGCATAAATAAGACCGAACCTATTGAAATCAAGTTGCCGCGAAAATATATCTGACGACATATCGGCCACTACCGGGCATTGCACCTCGGGCCACCAATGGAATTGGCTTCCATAAACCGTATTATTAGAAGTTAAGTGCAGGTATTTAGCACCGGCGGGCACATTATATTTTTTAGGTATGTGGGTAAAGTTTTCGTTTTTAGAACTGCAGGCTACATGCACAGCGCCAAAGTTTTTGGCTTCTTCCATGGCTAAATGTGCCCACCGGCCGGTTTCGAAATATGCTGCCGTTTCAGCATCGCCCAGTAAATTCATTGGCACCATAAAAAATTGCGATGATGCCCCGCCATGTAAAAACAACACTTCATAATTATCTTTTAGCTGCATTAATTCCTTAACTAATGCGCGGGCTTCATCCATTACACGCACAAACTCTTTACTGCGGTGCGATATCTCTAATATGCTTAACCCCATACCTGCAAAATCGCGGATAGCCTCCTGCCCTTGTAGTAAAACTTCTTCAGGCAAAACAGCCGGGCCGCTATAGAAATTTATTTTTTTCATGATACAATTGTAGCTACATTTCGGCAGTAATTAAACATTAACTATAGCTATGGAATTCGGAAGAGTTGAAAATATTAAATCCGTTGACTTTACTTTGCCCGAAGACGACAAACTTACGTTGCAGCTTTTTAAAGAGTTAAAGAAGAAAAAAACTAAGCCGAAAGTTTATGTGGGTTGCGCCAAGTGGGGCCGGCCCGACTGGGTTGGCAAATTTTACCCCAAAGGAACCAAGCAGGCCGATTTTTTAAAATACTACGTAACACAGTTCAATAGTATTGAGCTAAATGCTTTATTCTATCAATTGTTTCCGGTGCCTACTATTGAAAAATGGGCTGGGCTGGCTGATGATAATTTCCGGTTTTGCCCTAAATTCTCCCATGTTATTACACACATCCGAAGATTAAAAAATGCCGAAAAAGAAACCGATGCTTTTTTAAATACAGTAAGCCATTTCGGTAATAAGCTGGGCACTTCGTTTATACAACTGGGCGATAATTTTGCACCAAAAAGTTTTGAGTCCATACATGATTATTTAAAAGCCTTGCCGCGCGATTTTGATGTAGCGCTTGAATTGCGACACCCCGATTGGTTTGCCGATACCGTAGCAAGCAGCGAAGTTTTTGAATTGATGAAAGAGTTGGGCGTAACCGCAATAATTACTGATACCTCGGGCAGAAGAGATGTGCTACATACTAAGCTTACAACGCCTAAAGCCTTTATACGCTTTGTGGGCAATGGCCTACACCCAACAGATTTTAAGCGTATTGATGATTGGGTAAAAAGAATTTCGCATTGGCTGGATAATGGCTTGCACACACTTTATTTTTTTATTCACCAGCACGATGAATTGCATTCGCCCGAGTTGAGCAAGTATATGATTGATGCCTTGAATAAAAAATGCGGCTTACGTCTTGAGCCGCCAAAAATTATTGACGATAATTCTCCACCTTCTTTATTCAAATAATATGAGCACAGAAATTTCACGCATTCAGAAAACATTTAAACATAGCTGGACTGGCCCCATGTGGCATGGAGCTAATCTTAAAGAAATTCTTGATTGCATTGATTACCAAAAAGCATTTCGCAAGCCCGCAGCCGGTTCGCATAATATTTACGAATTGGTAGCGCACATGCTTTGCTGGCGAAAATTTGTATTGGAACATTTTAAAGGCAACACATCCTATAAAGTTGAACTAAACTCGGAGTTGGATTGGCCCACCCAATATGAAACCACCGAGGCAAATTGGAAAAACACCATTGCAGCCTTTGAACAAAATCAAATAGAATTAGAAAATGCATTGAGCAATGCCACTGATTCGCAACTTCAAGAAATTGTGCCGGGCAAAGAATTTAACTGGTATATTTTTATTCATGGTTTAATACACCACGATATTTACCATTCGGCACAAATAGCTATTCTAAAAAAATAGTTATTACTATTTACCCAATTCCTCCCAATACTCAGCCGCCCTGCGGGTATGTGGAATAACTATAGAGCCGCCCACTAAATTGGCAATGGCAAATACCTCGTACATTTCATCAGTAGTAACTTTTAATTCAAAACATTTGCCCAAATGGTATTTAATGCAATCATCGCACCGCAAAACCATTGAAGCTACCAAGCCCATCAATTCCTTTGTTTTTGAAGGCAGTGCGCCATCGGCATACGCCTGATTATCTAAACTCCAGAACCGCTTCATTACCAGGTTGTCTTTTGAAAGTATCACCTCATTCATGCGTGTTCGGTAATCATTAAATTCGTTGATAAGCTTGCTCATACAATTTTATTTTAGCCAATACGTCAAAAGTAGTAATTTGAGGTTGCTTGTTTTAAACGAAAACCGGAAATATTCCTCATTTATTTTATTCATAGAGCAAAAAAACTTTATACCTTTATCGCAATTAAATGTCAAAAAAATATATGAAAAACATATTCAGGCTTTTTATCGGATTAATGATTGCCTCATCACTTACCAGCTGCAGTTACAACGGCATGGTTGAAAAACGCGAGGCTGTAAACAAACAATGGGGTAATGTAGAATCGGCTTACCAACGCCGTGCCGACCTTGTTCCTAACTTAGTAAACACTGTAAAAGGTGCTGCCAATTTCGAACAAACTACTTTGCAAAATGTAATTGAGGCACGCGCAGCAGCAACAAGCATTAAAATAGACCCTAAAGATTTAACTGACGAGAATATTGCCAAATTTCAAGCGGTACAAAACCAGTTAAAAGGCTCTATTTCCCGATTGCTGGCAACAGTTGAAAACTATCCTGATCTTAAAGCCACCGAAAGCTTTAAGGAATTACAGGCACAGTTAGAAGGCACCGAAAACCGCATTAATACTGAGCGAAACCGGTATAATGAATCTGTGAATGATTACAATGCCTACATTCAAAGTTTTCCGCAATTAATTACTGCACATATGTTTGGCTTTACACAAAAAGGTTATTTCAAAGCCGATGCGGGTTCGGAAAAAGCGCCGACGGTTAAGTTTTAGAAAGGCAATTCTTCTCTTTCTCTACAATGTCATATGAATGATCCGGACGACATCTAATTTGTTTTGGGAAAAGATAAACCAACAAACATGTTTTCGAAAAAGCGATTTTTTACCGAAGCAGAAAAAAAGGCATTAGTGCAAGCCATTACTGATGCTGAGTCTATGAGTTCGGGCGAAATACGTGTGCACATTGAAGCTAAATGCAAAATAGATGTATTGAAACAGGCTACTGAAATTTTTTACCGCCTGGGAATGGATAAAACAACACATGCTAACAGCACCCTTATTTACATTGCACACGATGATAAAAAATTTGCCATTATAGGCGATAAGGGTATACACGCGGTAGTGCCTTCTAATTTTTGGGAGGGAATTAAACAAGTAATGCACGAACATTTTAAGCGAGGAGAATTTTTTGAAGGAACCGTTTTCGCCATCAAGGAAACAGGCACCCACCTAAAACAATATTTCCCCTACGAGAAAGATCAAAAAAACGAACTGCCTAATGAAATCAGCGAGGGATAACATCATGGGCATAATAAAAAGATTATCAAGCGCCTTTGTATTTTGCTGGCTGATGGTTTGCAGCGTTTTTCTGTTTGCGCAAACCTATCCCGAAAAACCAAACCCGCCACGGCTGGTAAATGATTTTGCCGGTATGCTTTCAGCACCCGAAAATCAGGCACTTGAACAAAAGCTGGATTTATACAACGACTCTACCTCAACACAAATTGCCATTGTTATTATTAATTCGCTCGAGGGTACCGAAAAGGCTCAGTATGCTACTGAGTTAGCAGAAAAATGGGGCATTGGCACTAAACATAAAGACAATGGGGTTTTAATTTTAGTATCAAAAGGCGACCGGCAAATTTTTATTGCCACCGGCAGAGGGGTGGAAGAACATTTGCCCGATGCCATATGTGAACGAATTATTCAAAATAAGATTAAGCCTGCCTTTAAAGCAGGGAA
The DNA here is from genome assembly GCA_903919075.1 of uncultured Bacteroidota bacterium. Classification (GTDB taxonomy): domain Bacteria; phylum Bacteroidota; class Bacteroidia; order Chitinophagales; family LD1; genus Bog-950. The sequence continues at coordinate 7,844 of CAIXGR010000027.1, forward strand.
TTATTACGGTGGCTTAAATAGTGCCGTTGATGAAATGATTGCTCGCCTATCGGGTAATTTTGTGAATGACGAAAAGGATACGGGCGATGGCAAGAAGGTTCCTACCTGGATAATATTGCTGATTATTTTCGGCGTGTTTTTCTTGCTCCCGTTTATTTTCAGAAACCGTGGCGGAGGAACCACTTACGGAAGTACCGGTGGCGTTTTTTGGGGTGGCGGCGGATTTGGCGGTGGCGATAGTGGTGGTGGTGGTGGGTTTGGAGGATTTGGTGGTGGTAGCTTTGGCGGCGGCGGAGCCGGTGGCTCATGGTAATGGATTAGAATAGATTTTTACATTTTCAGATCATGACAATTGAAGAAGCACAACAAATAGTAGACAACTGGATAAACACCACCGGTGTGCGCTATTTTAACGAACTTACCAATATGGCTATGCTAACCGAAGAGGTTGGCGAAGTGGCCCGCATAATAGCCCGCCGCTACGGCGAACAATCGTTTAAAGAAAGTGATAAGCATAAAGAGTTGGCTGACGAGCTTGCTGATGTATTATTTGTTCTAATCTGCATTGCCAACCAAACCGGTGTTGACCTTACCGAAGCCCTGCAAAAAAATTTAGACAAGAAGACGAAGCGAGATGCCGACCGGCACCGCAATAATGAAAAGTTGAAATAGTTCTCTTCTACATTTCACTTTTTACCTCTCTAATCTTGGTTGTAAGTTCTTGATTCTATTCTTTATCTCATCACCTCATACCGCTGAGTATCCAGCCGGATAAAAATAAAAAGCAATAGTGTAAACGAAAGCAATGACGAGCCGCCATAACTTATAAACGGCAGCGGAATACCTATTACCGGCGCCACCCCAATAGCCATTCCAATATTAATAAGGAAGTGAAAGAACAGAATACATGCTACACAATACCCATACACACGGCTGTAAGCCGACCGCTGTCGCTCTGCCAGAAAAAGCAGGCGGAAGAATAATGCGAGAAATATACCAATAAGAATAACGCTACCGGTAAAGCCAAACTCCTCGCCTATTGAGCTGAAAATAAAATCGGTGCTTTGCTCAGGTACAAATTTAAGTTTGGTTTGCGTTCCGTTTAAGTAGCCTTTCCCAAAAAAGCTACCGGAGCCAACCGCGATTATAGATTGGCGAATGTTCCAATCTTTACCTGCTTCAACTTCTTTACCAAGCAATACATTAATCCGGTCGCGCTGGTGAGATTTTAATACTTTATTAAAACTGTAGTTTACCGAAAACACATAGGCAAAAGAAACAAGGTAGATTCCAGCAATGAACCAGATTAATTTTTTTCGCCTTAGCTGATACGCTATTATGCCAGCCAGAATAGTTAAGCCGATGCCAATACTTAATGGGGTAAATAAAAGCGCCAGCACCGATAATACTATTACCACACTGCCTACAATAAGAAAGTACGACTCAAGCCCTTCGCGAAATAGAACCAATGCAAAAGTCGCAAAAACAACTGCCGAGCCGGCATCGCCCTGTACCAAAATAATCATCATGGGGACGCCTATGATAGCAAAGGCTTTCCATTTATCCGCCCACTTACGCAGGTCAACATTTAACGATGAAAGATATTTAGCAAGCGCTAAACTAACAGCAACCTTGGCCAACTCTGAAGGCTGCATTTGAAATCCCCCGATTCGAATCCAGTTCCTCTGGCCCTTTACCACAACCCCAATAAACATTACTGAAACGGTACAAACCATCAGGAAGGCATAAATGGGATATGAAAAAGTTACATAAAAGCGCGAATCGATAATTAAAATAACAAAGGCAATTATAACAGAACCAATAATCCATTGAAATTGACTGCCGCTTCTTAAAGTGGGATTAAAAATACTTTTACCCTCATCAGTATATACCGATGAATAAATCATTACCCAACCCAGAAATACCAATATTACATACAGCAATACTGTTATCCAGTCTATCTTTCCGGTAAGTGATTCGCTTTTTGCCAATTGATTTAAGTTAGAATTTGATAATTAATCCTCGCCCAGTTTATTCATCATTACAGTTTTGTTCGTCTTCACACCATACCGGCTCAGTAAATTTCCTTCCATCATTTTTTTCTCCAACGGCAACCGGTTGGTTTGAATAGTATCGTTCAAATATTTTTCTACCATTAAACTGGCAATGGGTGCTGCAAAGTCGGCACCGAAGCCTCCGTTTTCAACCACAACTGCAATTGCAATTTTTGGTTTATCCATTGGTGCAAAACCTGCGAACATAGAGTGGTTATCACCATGCGGGTTTTGTGCAGTACCGGTTTTACCACAGAGTGTAATACCGTTTACATGCGCCGCTCTAGCGGTACCAGATTCAACCACCTGAAAAAGCCCTTCAACCACCGGTGGAAAATGTTCGTAGTCAATTAAAGTAGTGTGCTTTTGATACCGGTGGGTTACGTCTTTGTTAGTTTCCGGGTCAGTAATTTTTTTGACGATGTGTGGCGTGATATAATATCCCCTGTTAGCCATACATGCATAAAGATTAGCCATTTGAATTGGCGTAACCAAAATTTCTCCCTGGCCTATGCCCAACGAAATGAGCATAGAAGAATGCCAGGATCCTTCGCCGTAAATTCGATTAAAATAATTTACCGAAGGTATATTTCCGTTTACTTCGCTGGGAAGATCGACACCGGTTTTAATGCCCAAGCCAAAACTGTTGCAATACTGCGTCCACTTACCGTAAATATCCTGTATGTGCGCATACTTTTTGTTCTCAATAGTGTTTCTGAAAGTTTGCCAGAAATAAGAGTTGCAAGATTGCTCTAACGCATACTGCATACATGTAGCAGTTGGGTGATGGTGCGAGCAGTGCAATGATAGCCCCGCAAAAGAATAAACACCGCTGCAAGGTACCGTATAGTTTACGGGCTGCACCCCTTCCTGCAAAGCAATAAGACCCACCACCGGTTTAAAAGATGAACCGGGCGGATAAGTAGCAAGTGTTGGGCGCGTATATAAAGGAAGAAGGCTATCAGTTAAAAGCGATTTATAGTTGGCACCGCGCACTGCGCCGCATAATAAATTAGGGTCGTAACCGGGGCTGCTTACTAATGCAATAATCTCACCGGTCTCCGGTTCAATAGCAACTATGCTACCTTTTTTATTTTGCATTAATTTTTCGCCGTACTCCTGCAGTTTAATGTCAAGCGTGGCAATAACATTATCACCCGATTTAGCTACGGTATCAAACTCGCCGCCGCTAAAGCTTCCCATTTCTCGGTTGTGAACGTCAACAAAAACAAATTTTTTGCCACGGGTACCACCCAATTCTTTTTCATAAACTTTTTCAATACCACTTTTGCCAACGTAATCGCCCGGTTTATAATAGCCCTTAGTCTCTTCTATTTGCCTATCGTCTACTTCGCCAATGTCACCCAAAACGGTTCCCCCACAATGATGTGGGTATTTGCGTATGGTACGCACCTGCCCATAAAATCCGGGAAAGAGGTACAAGTACTCCTGCAAGCGCGAATAATCTTTTAGCGAAAGCTGCTTAATAAAAACATTGGGCTTGTACGATGAATATCCTTTAGCGCTTTTCAATGCCCTCATTCGTTCAGTATAATCATCGCGCGTTATGTTCAGTAGCTCGCACAGTTTGGTGGTATCAATTCCTTTCGCCTGGCGGGGGATAATCATTAAATCGTAAATGGCTTCGTTGTATACAATTAATTCTCCTTTGCGGTCGTACACCATACCACGGGTGGGGTAAACTTCAATTTCTTTAATGGCATTATTCTTTGCCAACGAAACATACTTGCGGTCAACAACCTGCAAATAGAACAAGCGAAGCACAAACACCATTGCAAAAGCAAAGATGATAATGCGGAGAATTTGATAACGATTTCTATAGCGGTCTTTACTCACTGGTTGTAAAAATAATAGCCTGCAACTTCAACACTAAAACTTAGCAGATGTTTAACGTAAAAACTAATTATAACACTTCACAAAAGCAACTGTGGTTATACATATCGCCTTTTTTGTCTTGAGGAAAACAAGAAAAGGAAAATAAGCATAAACACAACTGATGCGATAACACTTAAAATAATTTTAACCAGTAGTAAAAGGAAATTGTAAAACGTGGCTGCTTCCATTAAAAAATAAAATGTAAGATAAAGCAACATGCCAATGCCAAGGTATATTACAAACCAGGTTAATCCCTGCGCATATACATTAGGGCTTATTTCAAACTCCGTGCCTTTAGGGGTAATAATATTGATGAGAAAGGGCCTGAGATAACCTATCAGCAAACAGGCCGCAGCATGCATGCCTGTTGAGCCTAAAAAAACATCAAGTGCCAACCCTGCAAAAAAACCGATAAGCATTAATAGCCACCGGGGAGTTTCGAATGGTAACAATAAAATAAAAAGAGGAAAAATATACGGGTTTACAAACGAACTAAAGTTGATGTTACTGAAAATAAGTATCTGTGCCAGCAACAGCAATAAAAAACGAAAAAGGTTTACAGGTATTTGGTTAATCATTTTTGTTTGTAAGACTGTCTAATGTTAGAATTTCATTTCGTTTTAAATTTTTCACAACATACACATAACTTAGGTTGCCGAAATTAGTTGAAAGGTTAACACTGATATCCAAAAAGTTTTTATCCGCCTTCGATTTAAAATCACGAACAGTCCCAATCATAATGTTTCGCGGAAACAAATCTGAATAGCCGCTGGTAACAATAGTATCGCCAATTTTAACCGGAACGTGTTTTGGAATCTCCTCTAAAGTTGCAGTTGTTGAGTTGATGCCATCCCAGTGCAGGTTTCCGAAATATTCGTTCTTCTTCAGCTTGGCGCTCACTTTAAAATCTTTGCTAAGCACACTCATTACCACCGCGTAGTTGGGGGTCGTATTTATTATCCACCCAACAATACCATTGCTATTTACTACACCCATATGCGAATTAATACCCTGCAACTGGCCCTTATCTAAATATATAAGATTTGCAGGTTGGTTTACCGAATTGCGAATAACCCTTGCAGTTACATATACAAAATGCTGCACATACCTGCCACTGCTGTCATGCATTTGTACTGAATCAATCTTATTATCTAACCTTGATTCGGGCAGCTTTGCGCGCAGTGCAGCATTTTCGGCTACAAGGCTATCGTTTACACTTCGCAAATATAAATAGTCTACACCGGTGTGAAATATTTTATATGCTTTGCCGCTGGCGCTATTAGCCACATTAATATAGGCAGCTTGGTTATAATGCCTGCTCCGGTAGGTAAGATAAAAGCACAAAACTTCGAGCGAAATAAAAACGATGAACAAATAATAGCGAAGAAAAAATCGAAGTAGATTATACACGGTAGCGGGTTTCGAGTTTCGAGTTTCGAGTTTCTGATTTCATTTTATAACTTATTGCAAACTACCATTGCCAACATCAAACCCGCAGGTTATTCATCCATAAGGAATGTAAACCTGCTGATGTTTTTCAAGGCAATACCGGTGCCCCTTACCACAGCACGAAGCGGGTCTTCGGCTACATGAACAGGCAGTTTTGTTTTTTGGCCTATACGTTTATCAAGGCCTCGTAGCAACGCACCACCACCGGTAAGGTATAAACCGGTTTTAAATATATCGGCAGCTAATTCCGGCGGTGTAGTTTCCAGCGCCTTTAAAATTGCTTCTTCAATTTTCGAAATAGATTTATCAATAGCATGTGCAATTTCCGAGTACGAAACAATAATTTGTTTTGGTATACCGGTCATCAAATCTCGGCCGTTTACCGGGTAATCATCTGGTGGTACATCAATATCTGTCAATGCCGAGCCTACATTTATTTTTATCATTTCAGCAGTACGTTCACCAATCAACATATTATGTTGGCGGCGCATATAATCAACAATATCTAAAGTAAATTCATCACCGGCTACACGAATTGATTGATCACAAACTATACCGGATAGAGCGATTACTGCAATTTCAGTAGTACCACCACCAATATCAATAATCATATTTCCATTTGGCTCTTCCACATCAATTCCAATCCCAATTGCTGCAGCCATGGGTTCGTGAATCATTTTCACCTCCTGCCCACCGGCTTGCTCGGCCGAATCTTTTACCGCACGTTTTTCAACTTCAGTAATACCCGATGGAATACAAATAACCATCCGGTAGCGTGGTGGAAACAAAGGCTTCTTAACACCGTAAATCATATTAATCATTTCACGAATCATACTTTCAGCAGCTCTGAAATCGGCAATTACTCCGTCTTTAAGCGGGCGTACCGTTTTAATATTCTCGTGCGTCTTCTCATGCATCTGCATGGCTCTTTGCCCAACGGCAATTACCTTATCCGTTCGTCGGTCAATAGCCACAATCGAAGGTTGGTCAACCACCACTTTATCATTATGAATAATTAGTGTGTTTGCAGTGCCAAGGTCAATGGCAATTTCTTGAGTTAAAAAGTTAAACAAAGCCATGCTTTGGAGTGGGTTCTAGGTTATTTTTCAATAAGTCGCAAAGTAGAGAAAAACTTCTTACACTTTACCTTCATTATCAATAAAAAATTATTGTGCGAAAAGCCAAACGAATTTGCAGCCCTTAACCAAGGCTTTAATAACAGGTACTTTGAGAGGCTAAGAAGCCGACTTAGATTCTTCTTTATACGAATATTTCAATATGCTGAACATAGAAACATCGTACACAAAATGGGCGGTTATACTGCTGGTAAGCCCAAAAAACTTAAATAGGTAGCCAAAGCCCGAGCAAATAACAATCAGAAAAACCCCGTAAACAGTAAGGCTGATATTATAGGGATTGAGATACCCATGCAAAAACACAAAAACTATAGCTGCAGGCCAAATACCCACCCACGGCAGTGGTTGAATGCCCGCTCTAAAAAGCACTTCTTCACCAACGCTGGCGCAGAAAGAGTAAAACAGGATATTGATAAACGATGGGTTAATTTCATGCATCAGGTTTTCGAAAAAACTACGAACACTTTTAAGCTGGCGGCTTTTCACCAATATCAACGATAGTAACGATGATATACCACCAAAACACAACCCCGAAATAACCTGCTGGTAATAATCTTTACCCCCTAGCAAAGCCTCGTGCACACTCTTTTTTTGCAGGTAGTGAATAAGCAAAATACCTATGGCGCTCATACCAAAAAGGGTAAGCCAACTTAAATAATACAACCGCTTTTTATCGGGAACTACCATTAATTTAATCAGGTTAGGGCTTTGCAAAAACCATCGCTACTTCCTATTTGAGTTCTAATATACTAATCTTGCGCCATCAAATCAATTAATATGGCTGACGACAAGAAGGTAACCCCGGTAAGTAAGCTGGGCGAATTTGGACTGATTGAACACTTAACTAAAGGTTTTACCACCGTAAATCCGGGCACCATAAAGGCCGTAGGCGATGATGCGGCCATCATTGACAACAAGGCTAAATTGACTGTAGTAAGCACCGATTTGCTGATTGAAGGAATACATTTCGATTTGATGTATATGCCATTAAAACACCTCGGTTACAAAAGCGTCATAGTTAACCTCAGCGACATATATGCCATGAATGCCGAGCCCAAACAAATCACCGTTTCTATTGCCATCTCATCGCGGTTTACGGTTGAGGCACTCGAAGAACTTTACGAAGGCATAAAGCTAGCCTGTCATAATTATAAGGTCGACCTGATAGGCGGCGACACCACCTCATCTTTAACCGGCCTCGTTATTTCAATAACCGCCATTGGCGAAGCAATGCCCGAAGACATTGTTTACCGCAATGGCGCAAAGGTTGGCGATTTAATTTGCGTAAGTGGAGATTTAGGCTCAGCTTACCTGGGCCTAAAAATACTAGAGCGCGAAAAAAGAATTTATTTAGAACACCCCGATGTGCAGCCCGAATTGGAAGACGCCCCTTACTTAATAGGTCGCCAATTAAAACCGGAAGCCCGCAAAGATGTCATCCAGTATTTCAAAGAACAGGGCCTGAAACCCACTGCCATGATGGATTTAAGCGATGGCCTTAGCAGCGACATTATGCATATTTGCAAGCAAAGCGGCACCGGCTGCGAAATAAACGAAAGCCAGGTTCCTATAAGCGAAGAGGCCTACAACATGGCCATTAAATTTAATCTTGACCCAATTACCTGCGCCCTCAACGGCGGCGAAGACTACGAACTACTGTTTACCATTACCCCCGAAGACGAAACCAAAGTAGCTAACGACGAGAACTTCTCTATCATAGGCCAAATAACCGAAGCCGACAAAGGCTATATGCTGGTAACCAAAGGCGGCAACCGCCATAAGTTAACTGCACAGGGCTGGAATCATTTTGGTGGATAGCAATTAGTGCTAACCCAACAATTTAACCAAACTGTCAACCCAGTCAACTCGCACACGTTCATAATAAACTCATTATCAACAACCTGCAAATCAACATGGTTGACAGTTGACACATTAAAAACTACATTATTGATAATCAAAACACTAACTAACAAAAGTGTCAACCATTGTCAACCATGCTTGGCGTTGCACAATACAAATATAACAAAATTAGCTATATTTTATAATTTTGAATTATACAAGAATCTATTTCAAAATTTCTTTTTTTACATGGGAAATAAAGCAGGACTCAAGAATCTGAACTAATGGAACCAATTGGAATAGTAAGTTTACTAATCATTGTGATTAATGTTTATGTTTCCTACAAAGGATTAGCGGACCATCAGTTTTTTGATGACTATTCATTTGAGGTTGACAAGGTTTTAATTGGCCAAGACTACAAGCGCCTTATTACCTCAGGTTTCTTACATGTTAACTGGATGCATCTTTTGCTTAACATGGCATCCCTTTATGCCTTTAGTGTTGGTTTGGAGCAATTTCTTGGAGCATCTAATTTTTTGATAATATATTTTGGCAGTTTAATTGGAGGAAACTTATTTTCCTTATTCATACACCGGCATCATGGCGATTACAGTGCGGTGGGCGCATCCGGCGCTATGTGCGGAGTGATATTTGCTGCAATTGCTATTTTTCCGGGAATGAGCATCGGTTTTTTATGTGTCTCATTATATATACCTGCATGGCTATACGGAATCTTGTTTGTCCTGTATTCAATTTATGGCATCAAATCAAAATCTGACAATATTGGACACGAAGCACACCTGGGTGGCGCACTGGTTGGAATGATAGCTGCCATCATCATGCAGCCAGCCTCACTTATACAAAACTATTTGCCCATAATACTAATTGCAGTCCCTTCCGTTTTTTTTATTTATATGATCATTAAAAGGCCTGAATTTTTATTGATTGACAACTATTTTTCTAACACACACAAATATTATTCGGTTGAGGATAAATACAACTCCAATAAAAACAGCAAACAAAAAGAGATAGACCGGATTCTTGAAAAAATAAATGAAAAAGGGATTGACAGGCTAACTAAATCGGAGAGAGCTTTTCTTGAAGGTTTTGCTGGTAAGGATTCAGTTAAAGAGGGCAATAGGTGAAATGACATGCTGTAACCTCACAAATCACCCTTTAAAACCAGCAATTAACCCCATTCGTAACCCCTAAACTCCCAACCTCAAACCCTAAACTCGCCCCCTCACCCCTCTCTTGACTATTTTTTTATCTTTGCCCGCTTTCAGAAAATAAAAATTCTGAAATTCGTTTAATTACCCTTGATGGCAAGCCTGAAAGACCAAATCGACACTACTAAACTGCCCAAACACATAGCCGTTATTATGGATGGCAACGGGCGTTGGGCGGGTCGCTTGGGCAAAACCCGAATTTTCGGACATACCAATGGGGTCAAATCTGTGCGCGAAATATCCGAAGCCTGCGCTGAATTGGGTGTTGAGTATTTAACCCTCTACGCCTTTTCAACCGAAAACTGGACCCGCCCGCAAACCGAAGTATCGGCATTAATGTCGCTTCTGTTAAAAACGATTAAAGTAGAGCTGAAAACGCTTCTTAAAAATGATATTCGCCTCCGCGTTATTGGCGATGTAAGCTCTTTGCCCCGCAGTGTAGTTGCCGAATTAAATGAAGCAATGGAAAAAACAAAGGGCAATAAAAAGATGAACACCATACTAGCATTAAGTTATAGCGGCAAATCCGAAATAACCCATGCGGTAAAAGAAATTGCAAATAAATTGCAGCGTGGCGAGATAGCGGCAAATGATATTAATGAAAGCCTGATAAGCGATAACCTGTATACTGCCGGTATACCCGACCCCGAACTGCTAATACGTACCAGCGGAGAAAAGCGGGTAAGTAATTTTATGCTTTGGCAACTGGCCTACGCAGAATATTATTTTACCGATGTAATGTGGCCCGATTTTAATAAAGAGGAATTATATAAAGCTATTATTGACTTCCAAAGCCGCGAGCGCCGGTTCGGAAAAACCAGCGAACAGTTAGTAACCAAATGAATTTAACCCTGAAACAGTCCTTTCTTATTCTTTGTGTTTTTATTTCATCAGCCATATTCGGGCAGGATTCACTGCAATTGTTCGACTATGCCAAAGGCGGCGAATTTGAACTTGCCGATATTAAAGTTGAGGGCGCAAAATTTCTCGATTCAAAAATCTTAATTACCCTTTCGGGCCTTAGCAAAGGCGATAAAATTAAAATCCCCGGCGATCAGATTCAAAAAGCCATTAAAGCTTTATGGCGTCAAAAACTATTCACCAATATTTCAATTATTGCCGATAAAATTGAAGGCGGCAAAATATATTTAGTAATACATGTTGAAGAACGTCCGCGTATTTCCCGCTACTCTTTTAAAGGCATTAAAAGCAGCGATGCTGAAGAGCTGAAGAAAAAAATTGATTTGCGTGCCGGTAGCATTTTTACCGAAAACATGAAGAGCCTTACCACTAACGCCATTCGCAATTATTATATCGATAAAGGCTTTATGGATGTAAAAGTTACTATCGACGAACAAAAAGACACCATACTTGCCAATAGCGTTCTTTTAAAAATACGGGTTGAAAAAGGCGATAAAGTAAAAATTGACCAGATTAATTTTTATGGCAACCGTCTTTTCACGTCTGATAAATTGCGCAGCCAAATGAAGGAAACGCACGAAAAACCTCAGTTCGATGTAAGCCAGTTCCTTCACTTCCACCGAAATTTGATGAAGGACTCTGTAACTGCAAAATGGTACCAGGTTTTGGGTAATATTTCGCCTTCGTTAGCATGGAAATACTGGGTAAAGCATACACACGTAAACCTCAACATCTTCCGCTCGTCAAAATTTAAGCGTAACGATTACGAAGACGACAAGAATAAAGTAATAGAGTTTTACAACAACAAAGGCTACCGCGATGCGAAGATTGATTCTTCTTTTTATTACCCGGTTGATGCCAGAAATATTAGAATTGACATTTATGTAAATGAAGGACGGCGTTATTATTTCCGCAACATTTATTTTAATGGCAACACCAAATATCCCGACTCGCTGCTTAGCAAAATTGTAAATATTAAGCGCGGCGAAGTTTATAGCCAAAGGCTAATTGACGAACGAATTTTCATGAACCCTAACGGCGGCGATTTAAGCTCGCTATATATGGATGATGGTTATTTGTTCTTTAGTGTTACACCCAACGAAGTAAAAGTAGAAGGCGATTCAATTGACCTTGAATTGCGCATTAGCGAAGGCGCGCAGGCTACCATTAACGAGATTCGTATTATGGGTAACACCAAAACTAACGAAAACGTAGTGCGCCGTGAGCTAAGAACCTTGCCCGGCAATAAATTCAGCCGTACAGATTTAATACGTTCGCAGCGCGAAATAGTAAACCTGGGCTATTTCGATGCACAACAATTAGATGTAGTGCCTATTCCTAATCCCGAAAACGGAACGGTTGATATTGAATACCGCGTAGTTGAAAAACCATCCGATCAATTAGAATTATCTGCCGGTTACGGCGGCCAGGCAACAGCAACCAACACCGGTGGCTTGTTTGGTACACTAGGCGTTAACTTTACCAATTTTTCAATCAAAAATATAGTTGATAAACACGCCTGGACCCCACTGCCTTCAGGCGATGGACAAAGATTAAGTATTCGTTTCCAATCAAACGGAACGGCATTTCAATCATACAGTGCATCATTTACCGAGCCTTGGTTAGGTGGTAAAAAACCTCAGTCACTTAACATTGCATTTAACCGTTTACGCGCTAATAACTTAAATCCGCTTGATGCCACACAGGTGTTGGGTAAATATTATTCTACCAGCTTATATGTAGGTTTAGGCTCGCGCTTAAAATTCCCCGATGACTTTTTTACCGGAGAAATAGGCGTAGAGTTTCAGCATTATATTCTCGATAACTACACATCTTACTTTACTTTCACCAACGGTAGGGCAATTAACTTAAACCTGCAACTCACCATTTCACGCGACTCTCGCGAAATGGCAGGCCCTACTTTTTATAATAAAGGGATGTATTTCTTAGTGCAGGGCAAATTCACTTTACCTTACTCGTTTATGTTTAACGACCGTAAAAACATCGATTACCAAAGCCCTGCAGTTACCGATGCCGAGAGATATAAATGGGTTGAGTTTCATAAATGGAAAATGTTGTTTGAATGGTATGCGCCTATTTATAAAAACCTGGTGTTTAAGGCAAATGCCAACCTGTCGTTTTTGGGTTATTATAATCCGGCAATTGGCTACTCACCTTTCGAACGGGTTGAGTTGGGTGGCGATGGTATAAGCAACCTTACCAGTGCTACACAGTTGGGCCGCGATATCGTTTCATTACGCGGTTACCCTATTGTAACACCTACAGGTGGCTCGCCTATTTACAACAAATACTCTATTGAGCTTCGCTATCCTTTCTCGCTTAGTCAATCGGCTACTATTTATGCCTTGCTATTTACCGAAGCCGGTAACTATTGGAACAGCATCGGCGATTACAAACCTTACGACCTTGCGCGTTCGGCAGGCGTAGGTGTGCGTGTATTCTTACCAATGTTCGGTTTACTTGGTTTCGATTATGGTTTTGGATGGGATAGAGAGAAATTTGGAATTACACCAAGTGGAACAAGTGTTTTTTCAAAATACGGACAGTTTAGAATTATCCTGGGCCGCGAACCGGAATAGAAAATTAATATCCAAAAATCAGATTTAAGTCTTTGTTTATTGTTTCGGTTCTTAATTGATTATTGGCTGTTTGCTCTGGTTTCCCTTTAGGGGATGGAAGGGGTGGTGTTGTTACATTTTGTTATACAACTAATCATATAAAACAAAAACACCCTAAATTGCTTTGATAAATAAAACTAAGGTCATGAAAAAATCAATTGTTGTTTTTGCCATACTGCTAATGAGCGTTGTAACCTTTGCTCAAAAATTTGCCTTTGTAGATATGGATTACATACTTGGCAAAATGCCTCAATACACCGAGGCCCAAAAGCAGTTAGATAAAATTGCTGAGGGTTGGCAAAAAGATGTTGAAAGCAAAATGAAAGGGGTTGATGATATGTACAAACAGTTTCAGGCCGAGCAGGTATTGATGACCGACCCCATGAAACAACAAAAAATAAAAGAAATTGAAGGAAAAGAAAAAGAAGTTAAAGATTTTCAAAAAGCTAAGTTTGGCCCTAATGGCGAATTATTTAAAAAGCGCGAAGAGTTGGTAAAACCAATACAGGATAAAATTTACAACGAAATTCAAAAATATGCCCTTGCAAAAAGCTTCGATTTCATCTTCGACCGCTCCAACGGCGCTACCATGCTTTACTCGGCTGAAAAATACAATAAAAGCGAAGACATATTACAGGCGCTTGGAGTTACAGGAAAGTAAAAATTAACAGCCCCTGTTTCGGGTGCTTTTATGCTTAATATAAAAAATTATCTTTGAGCGCGCTAATGAAAAAAAACATAACCATTTTACTCTTATTACTTTTTGTTTTTAAGATAGGTGCCTTTGCACAGCAAAAATACGGGCATATCAATTCTAACGAAGTGGTAAAAACCATGCCCGAGTTTAAGCAAATGACCGATGCAGTTGAAAAGCAAAAACGCGATGCACAAGCCAAGCTGCAAAAAATGTACGATACCTATCAAACCAAACAAAAAGAGCTGAACCAATACGGAACAAGCATGATGGAAGCCGTGCGCGAGGAAAGAGTGAAAGAGCTGGATACCATTCAGCGCCAGGTTACTGCTTTCCAGCAAAACGCAAGCGCCGATATACAGAAGTACCAGGAAAAACTATTAAAACCGCTAAACGATAAATACCTTAAAGTAGTAGGCGCGGTAGCTAAAGAAAACGGCTACACTTATATTTTCGACCTTGCCTCAGGCGCAGTAGTTTATTCGCCCGAAAGCACCGGCGATATAAGTGGTTTAGTAAAAAAGAAATTAGGCATTAACTAAAAACAACATAAATCAAACTCAAAACAATGAAAAGGACAATTGCAATAATTCTTACCGCATTTACTGCTTTCTTCGGCACTGCAAATGCACAACAAAAAATAGGTCATATCAACTCAGTATCAATTATACAGGCTATGCCCGAGTATAAACAAATGAGTTCCGATATCGAAAAACAAAAAGTATCTTACCAAAAAGCATTGGAAGGAATGTACGGCGACTATGATAAAAAACAAAAAGACCTACAGGCATTAAGCCAGGACAAAACTACTCCTGATCCAATTGTTGAATCAAAAATTCAGGAGTTACAGGATTTGCAAAAAAGAATTCAGGACTTTGAAAGCAAAGCAAATGATGATATTCAGAAATTACAGCAAGAAAAATTAAAGCCAATAAACGACAAATATTTAAAGGCTGTAAAAGAAGTAGCAGTAGCAAGTGGCTATTCTTATGTACTAGATGTAGTATCCGGCGCGGTAGCATATTTTCCTGAAAACAGCGACGATGTAACCGAACTTGTAATGAAAAAAATGGGCATTACTGCTTTACCGGCAGCACCCGCATCAACCGGAACAACACAACCGAAGACCGGAAGCAAATAAATAAATGACAACTAATAAACATCAACCCGTTGGTGTATTCGATTCAGGTATTGGCGGCTTAACGGTCGCCAATGCCATTTCTAAGCTATTGCCAAACGAACAAATTATTTATTTTGGCGATACCGCCCACATGCCCTACGGCGATAAATCAAAAGAATTAGTAAGCTCCTACGCCGATAAAATCACCGATTTTTTATTGAAAGAAAAAAACTGCAAAACTGTAGTTATTGCGTGTAATACAGCTTCGGCAGCTGCGTACGAGTTGTTACGCGATAAATACAAAGGCGTGGTGCCAGTCATCAATGTTATCGACCCCATGATTGAAGCCATTGTTGCCGATGACACCATTAAAAAAGTAGGCATCATAGCCACAAAAACCACCATCTCTTCCGGCGTATATCAGGAAAAATTTTCAAGAAGAAAACCCTCGCTTAATTTTTCAGCAGTTGCTACCCCCCTATTGGCTTCAATGATTGAAGAAGGTTATTACAATAACGATATCAGCACTGCTATTCTGGAAAACTACCTTTCGGACCCCGATTTAAAGGATATTGACGCTCTGGTTCTGGCTTGCACACATTACCCCTTAATCAAAAAAGAAATTTCAGCCTTCTTCCACAACAAAATAAAAATCTTCGACTCAGCCGAAGTAGTAGCCAATAAACTACAATGGATTTTGCAAAAAGAAGGTTTGGCAAACGAGCAAAAAGCCCATCCAGACACATTTTACGTTTCAGACTTTACCGCCTCCTTCGAAAAAACCACCAAAATATTCTACGGCCACCAAATTCGCCTCGAGCTTTGCAATATCTGGCATGGTGAATAATCGGCAATTTTTGTTATAAAAACCGTGCCTGAGGCTGCTCCTTTAAGCACCCCTACCAGTTTCATAGCTTAATCATTACATTTGTATACCATTAAAACGAGTATGAAAACAAGAATAGTCATTGCATTTATCGCTTTGTTGTCAATAGCCGGCACCCCGTCATTTGCTGATGGAATAGAATTTATACACGACAAGAAATTTCAGGAATTGTTGGACATGGCCAAAGCACAAAACAAATTGGTGTTTATTGATTGTTACACTTCATGGTGTGGCCCTTGCCGCAGGTTGGCTGCATCTGTTTTCCCCGACCCCGCCGTTGGAGAATTCTTTAACGCAACCTTCATCAATGCAAAGTTCGATATGGAAAAGGATGAGGGAGTAACCGTTGCAAATAAATATAGTATTCGCGCCTATCCTACACTGCTTTGGTTAGATAGCGATGGGAAACTAGTTCATGAAATTGTTGGCGGGCTTGAACCCGACGGGCTTATTCAAAACGGGAAAAAAGCTATTGACCCTACTCCCGGCATACTTACAGCTATGCGCAAACAATACGCCGATGGCGACCGTAAAGCTGATTTCTTGGGCGACTATGCACATACTCTGTATATATCAGAAGAAAAATATCAGGATGTTTTTAAAGAGTATTTAGATAAACTTTCAAACGGCGATTTTACCGATACAAAACACGCCAAAATTATTTTCGACCTAACCAACGATATCAAATCACCGGGACTTAGCTACATCGTTAAAAACCGCGATTACTACGTTCACCTGGAAGGTATTGATGCATATAACCGCAAACTAAATACAATTGCCACCAAAGCTGTTGATGAAGCCCCGCGTGCCGATGACCAGGCCATGTTTGAGGGTGCGCTTAAATTGATAAAATCAGGTAAAGCACCGGATACTGAAGAAAAAGCATTAAAACTATCTATGAATTATTATTCGCACATGGCCCAATGGGATAATTACGACAAGTGTGCATCGAAATACATTAAAAAATATGGAACCAAAAATGCGGCATTACTAAATGATGTAGCATGGGATTACTTCCTCAACGTTCACGATAACGGCCAGCTTGAAAAAGCAAAAAACTGGGCTTATCAAGCGCTTAATATCGATAACAAATACACATACAACCTTACATACGCATATTTGCTTTACAAACTCAACAATTATAAAGAAGCTGAAAAAGCCTGCGACTATGCTATTATTCGTGCTAAAGCCGAAAACGTAACACCAACCTCAGCCAATGGCTTAAAAGATGCCATTAAAAAATCGTTGACTACTGCGCAGTAAGAAATTGCTGTTATAAAAGATTTTGATTAAAGCGAGAACGCCCCAAAGCCCAGTCTTTCATTTAAAGCCTGTGGCAGTTCGGGTAGCTTATTGCGTTCAATCATAAAGCTGGTAAGCTCTGCAAACTCGCCGAAAATATAATGCCGGTCAAGTGCCCCTTTTAAATAATCTTTACCGGTGCTTCCGCCGGTACCGGTGCGGGTGCCTATCATACGATGTACCATATTCATGTGCCGGTAGCGCCAGGTGGCCGTGCTTTCATCAATTTCAAGCAATACTGTTATTAATTGAAAAGGTAATTGCAACAAGGGATAATCGCGATACATCATAATAAACAAAGCTGCTCGGCGCGCTTTAGGGCTAAGGTTCCATTCGGGTTTCTTTTCATTGCCCAGCAATACATCTTCAAACCGCTTGTAATTAAACTTCTCCCCCTCAGTAAGGCTGGCTGAATAAATGCCTGAATATTTTTTCCAAAACGGATGTATGCCATTATCTGCTTCCCAACCGGTCCATAATTTTTTATCATCAAAAAAAGGTGTCCGCTCCAGCCATTCATTCACCAAAGCAATCAACGGCTTTTTGGTTTCAGCATTTTTAATGGTTTCAACATCGGCGGGCTTTAGTTGGCTTACATAATATTCCTTGCCATGGCGTTGTTCCATACGCAGGCCTAAGTATGCTTCTAATAATTTAAACTGTATGCTTTGAAAACCAGATGCAGGGCGCAGCATATTTCTGAAATCTAAAAAATCAAGCGGCGTCATGGTTTCAAGAATGTTAATCTTATCAATCAACATATGAAAAATAGTTACAACTCGTTTCAATCTGTGGTTCGCCATAAAAAGGTCGGGTGAATTATCATGTATATTAGGTTTCGACAAAACATCAATTACCGAGCCCACCTCGAAAAGAATTTGCTTAAACCACAGCTCGTACGATTGGTGAATGATAATAAACAACATTTCATCATGCGCGTGCTGGTTGCCCGGTTTGTCACTTTCTAAAGCCTGCGCGCCCAGAATTTTATCTAGTTGCAGGTAGTCGCCGTAATACAATCCTTCTCCTTTCATTTTCTTACCTTTTTAATTATAAAAGCGGGGCAAATTAATACTATCCTTTTTATCCTTTGGGCATAAACATTGTTTAAAGGCAAAAAACCATATATTATATTGAATTTCAAGTGTTTAATAAAAAAATCATGGCCAATCCATCCTGGTTTACAGCTTTTCCACAAAAACCAATGGATAAATTAAACATTTTTCCCTACCAACCGTTTGGTATATTAATAAAGTGTTTTTAATATTACCTCGAAAAGGATAAAATAAAGCCACTTTTCGAATAGTATATGCCCAAACAAAAAGCCGACGAGCAGATGATTATTGATGAAGCACTGAAACTTTTCAGGCAGAAGAGTTATTTTAATACCTCCATGTCAGATATAGCCGGTGCCTGTGGTTTACAGAAAGGCTCTTTGTATCATTATTTTCCAAGCAAAGAGGATTTAATGAAGAAGGTAATTAAACAAGTACACGAGTTTTTTAAAACTAATGTATTTGCTCACGCCTACGATAAAAGTGTACCTCCCCAAAAACGGTTGGAGAACCTTTTTAAATCTGCCGAAAAAATATTTTTAGATGACGAAAAGGGCTCGCTGCTTGGTAACCTGGGCGTCGAAACAGCATTGATGATACCCGAATTTGGCGAATTGGTAAGAAGGTTTTTTACCGATTTTTTCCACGCCGTTAAAACCATTTATTTAGATAAATACCCCGAAGAAATTGCCAACGAATTGGCCGAGCGCAGTGTAGCCGAAATTGAAGGAAGTTTAATGTTCTCGAGGGTATTTAACGATCATACTTATTTACAAAATACAACCAAAAGAATATTGAATCGTATAACAAGCGCGCCTAAGCAATCAAACACCGAAAAGGTGCCCGATTAATAGGTTTAAAGGCTTTTTGCAAACCAAACGGTCGGTAGATTGTTGAATTAATATTAATAAGAGGTTGGAGGGGAGCGGTTCTCCCTTTAGGGAGTCAGAGGGTGCAGCGGAGGAAAAGGGGAGCGGTTCTCCCTTTAGGGGGTCAGAGGGTGCGGGGGGCCGATAAACGAATTTTAAAAGCAATAAATTAAACCATGGAAGTAGCAACTGAAAAAAAGACAGTAAACGTAATACCCGCCAAATCGCGAAAAATAAAAACCGTAGCGGTATTGGGTTCAGGCGTAATGGGCTCGCGTATTGCTTTGCATTTTGCCAACATAGGCCTTAAAGTTTTTTTGCTGGACATAGTAACACCCAAATTGAGTGAAGAAGATGCAAAGAAACCGGCACTACGAAACAAAATGGTGAACGATGCTTTGGTCTTTGCATTAAAAAGCAACCCCTCTCCGGTTTACGACAAATCTTTTGCCTCAAGAATTACCACCGGCAACTTCGATGATAATTTAGACTGGATAAAAAATGCCGATTGGGTTTTAGAAGTAGTGGTTGAAAACCTCGACATCAAAAAATCGCTTTTCGAGAAGGTTGAAAAGTTCCGCAAGCCGGGCACTTTAATTACATCCAATACTTCGGGCATTCCTATTCATTTAATGAGCGAAGGGCGAAGCGATGATTTTCGCGCACATTTCTGCGGAACGCATTATTTCAATCCGCCGCGCTATTTGCATTTGCTCGAAATTATTCCGACGCCTGAAACGCACCCCGAAGTAATAGATTTCTTAATGCACTACGGCGATTTGTATTTAGGTAAGCAAACCGTTCTTTGTAAAGATACCCCGGCATTTATTGCCAACCGGGTTGGTGTGTTCAGCATTTGCGCCGTATTTAAGCTGCAGCAGGAAATGGATATGACTATCGACGAGATTGATGCCCTTACCGGCACCTTCACCGGTAAACCAAAATCGGCAACTTTCCGAACTACCGATGTGGTGGGATTGGATACCATGGTTAAAGTAGCCAAAGGTGCTTACGATAATTTGCCGAACGATGAACGCAGAGACATTTTTAAATTTCCTGATTTCATCAACAAAATGGTAGCCAATAACTGGATAGGCGATAAATCCGGACAAGGCTTTTATAAAAAAGGGAAAGATGCTACCGGTAAAAAAACATTCAGCACTTTGAATGTAAAAACGTTGGAATATGAGCCTTCCAATAAAAAACCAAAACTACCGGTGCTTGAAGCTGGTAAACCCATTGAAAACTTAAAAGACCGCTTAAAGCTAATTGCAAAAAGCAAGGATAAAGGCGCTGAGTTTTTAAACAAACTTTCTTTTTACGTAAATGAATATGTAAGCAAACGTATACCGGAAATTGCCAATGAATTATATAAAATTGACGACGCCATGCGCGCCGGTTTCGGCTGGCAGCTGGGCCCGTTTGAACAGTGGGATAATGTAGGCGTGCGTAAAACTGTTGAGGTAATGACCGCAGCGGGTTTTAACGTTGCCCCTTGGGTAAATGAAATGCTTGCCGCCCGTAATGAATCGTTTTACAAAATTGAAAACGGGATTAAGAAGTATTACGACATCTCGACAAAATCATACAAATCAATACCAGGCAGAGAATCATTTATCATTCTTTCAGATATAGCAGCCTCCACAAAACCTGTTTGGAAATCATCGGCATGCCGCTTAGATGATATAGGTGATGGAATATTAAATATTTCGTGGAACACCAAAATGAACAGCATTGGCGGCGAAGTGCTGGAAGGCATAAACAAAGCGATTGATGTTGCCGAACAACAAGGCTGGAAGGGTGTAGTAATAGGCCACGAAGGCGAAAACTTTAGCGCCGGTGCCAACCTTGCCATGATATTTATGATGGCTATCGACCAGGATTTTGATGAGCTTGATTTTGCTGTGCGCGCTTTCCAGTCAACTACTATGCGCACACGTTATTCCGGTATACCAGTGGTAGCAGCACCGCATCATCTTACTTTAGGTGGTGGTTGCGAGTTCACAATGCACTCCGATTCAGCCGTAGCATTAGCCGAAACTTATATTGGCTTAGTTGAAGTAGGCGTAGGCTTAATCCCCGGCGGCGGCGGCACCAAAGAAATGGCCCTGCGTGCCAGCGATGCCTACTACACCGGCGACTCTCAAATTCCGCAATTGGTAGAAAGATTCCAAGCTATTGCAACCGCTAAAGTTGCCACATCAGCTTATGAGGCTTTTGGAATTAGTGTATTGGATAAGAAAAAAGATTTAATTGTATTGAATCAGGACCGGTTGATTGCAGCCGCAAAAGAACGCGCCTTAGAACTATTCAACCAAGGCTACGTTCAAAAACCACAACGCACCGATATTACTGTGCTTGGCAAAACCGGCTTAGGCGCTTTATACGCCGGTATCGCAGCCTTTAATGTTGGCGGTTACGCATCGGAACATGATATGAAGATTGCAAAGAAGATAGCTTACGTATTATGCGGCGGCGACCTATCAACCGAAACAAAAGTTAGCGAACAATATCTTTTGGATTTAGAAAGAGAAGCGTTCCTATCACTTTGTGGAGAGAAGAAAACATTAGAGAGAATTCAAAGCATTCTCACTTCAGGTAAACCATTAAGAAATTAAAAGTTTAGAATAAAAAACATGGAAGCATATATAGTAGCAGGCTCAAGAACCGCAGTAGGAAAAGCAAAAAGAGGGGGATTTCGTTTTACAAATCCAGTTGACTTGGCTTATTACACCATTATGGATTTATTGAAAAGAACACCAAGCCTGGATCCTAAACGTGTTGATGATTTAATTGTAGGCAATGCAGTGCCCGAAGCAGAACAAGGCTTACAAATGGCGCGTTGGATAGCAATTCGCTCATTACCGATTGAAGTACCCGGTGTAACCGTAAACCGCTACTGCGGCTCGGGCCTGGAAACAATAGCCATGGCTACCGCAAAAATTAAAACCGGTATGGCCGATATTATTATTGCCGGTGGCACCGAATCTATGAGCCTGGTTCCAACCGTAGGCTATAAAACAGCGCCCGATTATGAAGTAGCCAATACGCATCCCGAATATTATATAGGCATGGGCTTAACTGCTGAGTTAGTAGCTGCGAAGTACGGCGTTACCCGCGAAATGCAGGACGAGTTTTCATTCAACTCGCACCAAAAAGCTATTGCAGCTATCGAAGCTGGAAAATTTAAAGACGAAATAGTGCCGGTTGATATTGAAGAAACCTATTATGATGCCGCAGCCGGTAAAAAGAAAACTAGAAAATTTACAGTAGCCGTTGATGAGGGTCCACGTAAAGATACTACCCGTGAAGCCCTCGCTGCATTGAAACCGGCTTTTAAAGTAGGTGGCTCTGTTACTGCCGGTAACTCATCGCAAACATCTGATGGCGCAGCCTTTGTTATAGTAGCCAGCGAGTGGGCAGTAAAGGAATTTAAACTTACACCTATTGCAAGATTAATTACCGCTTCATCGGTTGGTGTTGACCCTACTATTATGGGCATAGGCCCCGTATCAGCAGTGCCTAAGGCATTAAAGCAGGCAGGGCTAAGTTTAAATGATATTGACTTAATAGAATTGAACGAAGCTTTCGCAGCACAAGCAGTTGCCGTTACTAACGAATTAAAATTAGACAAAGATATTTTGAATGTTAACGGTGGCGGCATTGCATTGGGCCATGCCCTCGGCAGCACCGGTGGCCGGTTAACTGTTCAAATTATTAATGAATTAAAAAGAAGAAATAAAAGATACGGCCTTGTTACCGCTTGTATTGGTGGCGGACAGGGAATTGCCGGAATTATTGAAAGACTATAACAACAAACCGAATTATCCGTATAACAATAAATTCTTGTGCTACACAAATTCTAAATACTTGATACTTAATACTAAATATTAACCAATGGAAACCAAAACAGAAAAAAAAACCTTCTTAAAAGGCGGCGAGTTTGTAATTCGTGAATCATCATGGGAAGAGACTTATATACCGGAGCAGATAACTGAAGAGCAGCAGATGATGCGCAATACAGCCAAAGATTTTTTGAAAACAGAAATTCTTCCGGTATTAGACCGATTAGATGCGCAGGAAGATGGCTTGACGGTAGAAAAATTAAATAAGCTAGGCGAACTGGGCATGTTAGGCCTTACAATTCCCGAGCAATATGGGGGCTCCGGTGTCGATTTCACCACCTCAACTTTTGTTGGCGAAGTATTCGGCAGCGCACATGGCTTTACGGTTTCAATAGGTGCACAAACTGGTATCGGCACATTGCCAATTCTTTATTATGGTACCGAAGAGCAACGTAATAAATTTCTTCCCAAACTTGCATCCGGCGAGTTGAAATCTGCCTACTGCTTAACCGAGCCCGGTTCCGGTTCCGATGCATTAGGTGCAAAAACCAAAGCTGAATTAACGCCAGATGGCAATCATTATATTCTTAACGGACAGAAAATTTTTATTACCAACGCAGGCTTTGCCGATATATTTATTGTATTCGCCAAAATAAATGGCGACGACAAAAAATTTACCGCTTTCATTGTCGAAAAAACTTTCGAAGGTGTAAGCCTGGGCTTGGAAGAAAAAAAGATGGGTATCAAATCATCATCTACCCGTCCGGTGTTTTTTAATAATGTAAAAGTGCCTAAAGAAAACTTGTTAGGCGAAATAGGTAAAGGCTACAAAATCGCTTTTCAGATATTAAACGTAGGCCGTTACAAATTGGGTAGCGCTACTATTGGTGCTTCAAAAACCGCATTGGATACTACAGTTAAATATGCCTGCGAAAGACAACAGTTTAAAACCCCCATTGCACAGTTTGGTGCTATAAAACACAAGTTAGGCGAAATGGGTATCAGGCTATGGGCTGCCGAAGCAGCTTCATTCCGCCTATGCGGACTTATTCATGAGAAGGAGCATGCTTTACAGGAATCCGGTGCTTCGTTAACTGATGTGCTTACCGGTGGTGCCGAAGAATATGCTATTGAGTGCGCTTTGCTGAAAATAGTTGGCAGCGAAGTATTAGACTTTGTAATTGATGAATGCTTACAAACATACGGCGGCTATGGCTTTATTGAAGAATACCCAATGGCCCGCGCTTACCGCGATTCTCGTATCAACCGTATTTTCGAAGGCACTAATGAAATCAACCGTTTGCTTTCGGTAGATACTTTATTGAAACGCGCCATGAAAGGCCAAATAGATTTGATGACACCCGGTGCAGCTATTCAAAAAGAATTGATGAGCATACCTGATTTTTCATCGACTGATACTGATGATGTTTTTGCTGCAGAAAAGAAGGCGCTGAGAAATGCAAAAAAAGCATTCCTGTTAGTAGCCGGTGGTGCAGTTCAAAAACTAATGATGGAACTGGAAAAAGAACAGGAAATTATCATGCACGCAGCCGATGTATTGATCGACATATTCGTTATGGAATCAGCCCTTCTTCGCGCCGAAAAATTAATGAATTTGCAAGGCCAGCAAGCTGCGCAAATTTATATCGATATGGTAAAATCACTTTTCTTTGATGCTATGGACCGTATCAACATCAACGGCAAACAGGCACTTGCAGCATTTGCTGAAGGTGATGACCTTCGCCTCATGATCATGGGATTAAAGAGATTTACTAAATACGAAATGGTAAATACTAAAAACACCCGTCGTGCCATTGCCGATAAAATGATTGCCGAAAACGGATATTGTTTTTGGAGTTAAAACAAGCTTCTACAATAATTAAAATAAAAAGCGCTGCCAAATTCAACGGGCGGCGCTTTTTATTTTTTGTTGTATCTTCTGTTTTTTGAATTTAATATTACGGCCTTTGAGAATTTTCCGCTAAGAAATTCATGTAATGCAGCGTTAAAAAATGGATGCTGTTTGAGCTTGCTTCAATGTTATTGGCGTTGGCGAGTTCATCCATTTTAGCGAAATGAAATGAATTTCAGCTTAAAATCCTCACAGCCTTGATTTTTTGGTTCTTTTTGATCAAGCAAAAAGAACAATTGTCTGCTCAAGTTAACACTTCACGCATTGCCGTTTGTAAGGAAACAAAGCCCCACGCGTGCTATTTGCTATTTTTACTGGCTTTTATGAACTCGAAAACCGCATTAATTATAGGCGCTACCGGATTAACCGGTGCCGAATGTTTGCGCCTGTTATTGCAATCCGATAATTACAATAAAGTAATTGCGCTTGTAAGAAAACCACTTGAAATTAGCCATCCTAAGCTGTTACCTCTAGTAGTTGATTTCGAAAACCTCGAACAATATGCCCCGCAAATAAAAGCCGACGACATTTACTGTGCTATTGGCACCACCATCGCCAAAGCTGGCAGCCAGCAGGCATTTAAAAAAGTAGATTATGAAATTCCGTTAAAGGTGGCACAATTGGCATTACAGAATGGGGCAAAAAAGTTTATTTTGGTTTCGTCAATGGGTGCAAATGCCAAGTCGGGCATTTTTTACAGCCGTGTGAAAGGAGAGTTGGAAGAAGCCATTAAAAAGCTGAACTATTTGTCGTTTATTATATTTCGCCCTTCTCTTTTACTTGGCAACAGAAAAGAAAAGCGAACCGGAGAAGCAATAGGCAGGTGGATGTCGGAAAAATTATCTTTTCTTTTTAGCGGGCCGCTTAAAAAATATAAAGGTACGCCGGTAGATGTATTGGCCAAAGCCATGCTTAAAGCTGCTATGCAGAATATTAACGGTGTTCGCATTATTGAAAATGAAGAGATATTTATTTTAGCTGAACAATAAATAAATGACAACAAGGGTATTTTTCTTTCTCTCTTTTTTGGCTTTGCACTTTGCTATAGTTGCTCAGGATAGCAGCAATATCCTAAAAGTGAAACATCATTTATTGCAGCGCAACCCCGACGAGCTTCAGGAGGTGGCAGACTCTTTTCGCATACTACACTTGGTAATTGGCGGCAATATATATCAAACCGAAAAGCATCTTAATTATGCCTATGATGTCCCGGCAGGCCCGTTCGATTTTAAGGATGAGTTAAAATATATACAGCCCGTTTTTAATATCGGCGATATTAGCATTGCCAATCTTAAAACATCTTTTGCCAACGACTCCAGCAATGTGTTTTCAGCACCCGATGAATTTGCTGCCGCTTTAAAATATGCCGGCATTAGTGCGTTAATGCATGCCAACCAGTCAACAGCCAATATTAATAAGGCTGCCCTGCTACGTACCCGCGAATTACTGAATACTTTCGATATTAACCATACCGGTGCCTTTTTAAATCAGGCCGAGCGATTAGGTAATTACCCGCTTATACTTCATAAAAAAGGATTTACCATTGCTGTATTAAATTACACCACGTTACTTAACCGGCCCGATGTATCGAAAGATTTTATAATTAATGAATCAGAAAAGTTTTTTATAGACCATGATATGGTTTTGGCCCGCGCCAACAAACCCGATTTTATAATTGTATATTTTAACTGGGGCGATGATGCGCATGAAACCCCATCTGCAGCTCAACATGATCTGGCACAATATGTTTTTGAAAGAGGCGCAAATATTGTGGTAGGTACCGCACCCAATAAACCCATGCCGGTTGAATACCTTAATTTTTATTATAACGGAAAACCCGGCGAAGGAATTGTTGCTTATTCCATGGGAAATATAGTTTCAAGCAACGAGGAAATAAAAAACCGCAATGGCTATGTTTTAGATATTAATCTCAAGAAAAATGGCTTCACCGGTCAAACCAAAATTGATGATTGGGGAGTAATACCGGTTTACACTTATTACGACACTACTACCGTAAAAAATAAAACTAAAGTGTATTCACTTCCATGCTGGGCAGTTGAAAACGGTGATGTTTTTCAGGGCATGCCTTACATTGAAAAAAGAAGAGTAATAAATGGTGCTTACCAGGTACGCCAAATGTTAGGAAGCGCCGCCGATGAAATTCAATACAACCTTAACGAGCAAATTGTAAATAACGTAATGGAGTCGGTACACCTTACCCGCGCACCTTTGAATAATAAATTCAGCCAATTGCGCGAAGAGGATATTAAACTAAGCCCTGCGCCACTTGCTGTTACTTACCTTCCGGGTAGCAATATTCCTTTATCGTTGGCTATGGTAACCGAGCAAACCAAGCCTAAGGAAGAACCGGTAATAGCCAATAAAACAACAAAGGCTCCGCCGGCCCCAACGGCTTACCAGAAAGAAAAAAGCAAAGCAGCCAATGTATTTGATGCCCCGCTACCGCCTGTAGATAAGGTGAGTAACATTACCGCCATCAACACTCCGAAAGCAATAGCAGATACAGCAACCGCTTCTGTTGCAAAGCCCTTGGCAATAGCTAAAAAAGATTCTGCACTTATAATTGCAGAAACCACTCTGCCTATAAAAAGCGATGCTAAAAATATTGCGGCAGCAGCACCAGTTGCCATCCCCAAAAAAGATACTACTAATACAATAATAGCTTCACCGGTAACTTTGGCAAAAAATGATACTAATAATAAGAAAGCTACAATTGCACCACCCATAGCCGTTATCAAAAACGACATGGCGAATGCAAATATTCCGACTCCTGTTTTACCTGTAAAAAAGGACACTACCAGCAAAACCATTGCACCACCTGTTGTTGTTGCAAAAACTGATGTAAAAAATCCACCGGTTGTTGCACCGGTAGTAGCCGAAACAAAAAAAGACACCATCGTTAAGCACATTACACAGCCCGTAGCAGAAGCAACAAAAGATACAACTCACAAAAACATTACTCAGCCTGTTATTGCAAAAAACGATGTAAAAAACGCACCGGTAGTTCAGCCCCCGGTTACTGCAAAAAATGACATTAAGACTCCGCCTTTGGCTACAGCGAAAATCGATACAACCAATAAAAATATTTCGCGAACCGTAATTGCCCCAAAAAATGTTCCGGGAAATACTACTGCAAAACAATCTGTTGCCAACCCGAAAACAAACATCAAGAACCCAACTACTACATCACCAGTAACTACAGCAAAAAACAACACAAAAAATACTGCCACACAACTTCCTGAACCCAGAAAACCAATAACTCCCATTAGCCCTGTTGCGCCTACTGCAACCAATATTGCCAACTCCACTACTACCGAAATAAAGGTTAACTTAGACAAGGTAAATGGCAAACAAATTAAGTTACAGGTTGATACTTTTTACAGGATTCAGTTTTACGCCCTTGCAAAATATGTTCCTTTAGATACCAATTATTATACGCACCTAAAAGGCTACCAGGTTGTAGAAGAAAAAGGCCTTTATAAATACCTGTTAGGAAAGTACAAGAGTTATAATGAATGCTATAAATATTGGAAAGGCCAAATACAACCCCGCTACAAACAAAGTTTTATTATAAAATACATTGAAGGTAAACGAGTAATAAAATGAACCTGGCAGTTGACATTGGCAATACCCACGTTAAAATGGGCCTCTTCGTTAAAAAAGAATTGAAAGATGTTTTTTTAAAGGATACTGATATTGACCATATTCTCGATGCTTATAAAATTAAAAATGCCATTATTTCAAAAACCGGCTCCAATGATTTAATAGCCTATAAGCTGAAAGAAAAAAAGGTGAACACCATTTTGCTTTCGCATGATTTAAAACTACCCATCAAAATTCTTTACAAAACACCTGAAACGTTAGGTGCCGATAGAATTGCCGGTAGCGTGGCTGCACATGCTCTCTTTCCTGAAAACAATATTCTTAAAATTGATTTTGGCACCTGCATTACTTACGATTATACTGACAGTAAGGGGCATTATATAGGCGGGGCCATATCGCCGGGTTTAATGATGCGCATTAAAGCCCTGCACAATTACACCCAAAACCTGCCCCTGGTTGACCCCATGCAATTCGGCTCGGTTGATTTAACGGGTACCGACACCACTACTTCCATTTTAAGCGGTGTTATAAATGGCATAAAAGAAGAGGTATTGGGTATAATAAAAGAGTATAACTTGCGTTTTGGCACTTTAAAGGTAATAGCCACAGGGGGCGACATGGGTTTTTTTGTTACTCTGCTCAAAAGTGAGATATTTGCCAGCCCTTATCTTGTTTTAGAGGGATTGAACCGGATTTTAAATTTTAACATATAGAGTGAAAGCAAAAACAATTAATACCCTTTTTTCCGCAACTAAAACCCTGCAAGTTATTTTTGCTTTTCTTCTGGTTATCTGCTATGTTACTGCTTTCGGCCAGGCCGAAATGCCTTATTCGCATTATGGCTTAGGGTATATCAGGTCTCCGGTTTTTTCATCTAATAGCGGCATGGGCTACCTGGAAGCTCCTTTTGCAAGCGCAGTAAATATTAATGCCGCCAATCCGGCCTCTTACGCATCGCTTACCAGAACAACTATTGAGGTAGGCTTTTTAGTTGATGGCAGTGGCATTAGTAATAAGGACTCGTCGTACCGTGCTGCTAGCGGCTCTGTTAATCATTTGGCTATAGCTTTTGTTCCCAACTCAAAACACAACAACTGGGCTTTAAGTATTGGCTTGCTACCCTATAGCTATGTTGATTACAACTTTGCAAAAAGCTATAGCGATTCGGCATTGGGACGGTATACTCAATTGTATTCAGGCTCGGGTTCATTATATCAGGTATATGTGGGTGCGGCGTTTAAAATAAAGGGGCTTTCAATAGGTGCTAACTTGGGCTATGTTTTTGGCAAGTTGCAGTATCAAAAAATAGTAGCCTTTGATGATACGCTTAATAATTACGACACCCGAAATATTACTAACCTAAACGTAAAAAGCTTTACTTATAAAATAGGCGTTCAGTATCAAAAGTTAATATATCATAATCACGATAATCCTGATACACGTAAAGATATTTACCTTTTTGCCGGTGCCGATGGCTCTGGTGGGGCAAAGATGAACGCTTCGGTTTCGAATTATTGGGACAGGTTCCATCACGATTTGAATGGCAACTTAGTGGTAATTGATACACTTCAGTCAACATTTAATCAGAAAGGAAAAATCATCTTGCCGTTCAATCTGGGCGCTGGTATTATGTTTGGTAATGAGCGCTATTGGCTGCTGGGTGCCGATTTTAAATATATGAATTGGAGCAGCTACTCAACCCCGCTTGATAACGGCGGGCTAAGCAATAGCTGGCAAATTTCATTAGGTGCCCAACTTACCCCTAAATACGATGACCGGAATTTTCTTAACCGCATACAATACAGAATAGGTGCTTATTATGGTAAAAGTGAAGTTTCGGTGCAGGGATATAACTTATCACAAGCCGGTGCTACTTTGGGTTTAGGCTTGCCGCTTAAAAACATTGCGCACATTAATATTGCCGGCGATTTCGGTTCTATCGGCGGCTCACCCGACCGTTCTGTGTTCAGCGAAAGCTTCTATCGGGTTACTTTCGGAATTGTGTTGAACGACATTTGGTTTGTTAAACGTAAATTCGATTAATAGCAAGCCGAATTTCCGGTTTAGGTCTATTCAACTAAAGGCAAAAAATTCCGGGTTTATGCAAAAACTACTTTTTGTCTGTTTCTTTTTATCTCTTATTCTTTCGGGCTGTAATAGCAGTATTAACGGGGTAAATTATGTTACCACCCACGCCAATATAAATATCGAAAAAGGCAAACAGGTAGAAATTGACTATTCCGATAAAGGCGTTGTAAGAATTAAAGCTATTGCCCCTACTGCAACCCGGTTTGTTAAAGAAAAACCCTATTTTGAATTTTCGAATGGCATTAAACTTCTGTTTTATAATGCCGAACATAAAATTGAAAATACACTTACCGCAAAGTATGCCACAGCTTACGAAAACAGCCACTCTATGACCGCCCGCGACAGCGTGGTAGTAATAAACAACAAGGGCGAACTATTAAATACCGATGAACTGATTTGGGATGAAGAGAAAAAAATTATTTACTCCAACTCCTTTGTAAAAATCACCACCGCCGACGAAATAATATACGGCAACGGAATGACCGCCAACGAAAACTTTACCGATTACGTAATCAAAAACATTACCGGTAAAATAAAAGTAAAAAGCAACGAGTTATAGTTACTCCCCTGCAATCAGCAAGCCAATATTTAGCTGTTTTTTGTTTTTTAAAATGCCCTTCATGAAAATGCCGTTAAGAAATTTTCTCGTAGCAGAGCAAGAGAACAAAACGCTGTTCGAGCACAACCAACTCTATAAACTTAATACTAAGTGAAAGGCGAGTTCGTTTTGTTGCGCGTAGGGAGAAAATTTTAGGCCTTTTTCATCCAGTGTCTCGTCCCAGAAAAAGTTGACTATAAAAAGTCAAGATTATGGAGAGCAAAAGGATTAAGGGCAATAATACTTTTCCCGGAAAGA
>CAIXGR010000028.1 GCA_903919075.1 uncultured Bacteroidota bacterium
ATAAACTTGCCTTTTATATTTTCGAGTTGCGAGAACACAGATTAATTGGGTTTCAGATTTTAAAGGGCGCTAAAATAATAACATCTTGTAACTTTAAGTATCTCCTTTGCCTCACCCTGCCATCACTTCGTTCGGCATCCCTCTCCACGCTTTGCGCAGAGAAGGAAAATGCAAGGAAATGTTGATGGATTAATACTTATAAAAATTTACCCTATCCTTTTTTAATACCGCCAAACGGTCTTTTTGTAACGAGGCCATGATAACATCGGTGGTATCGGGCAGGGAGAGAGATTTTAAATCGAGGGTAATTAAATTGTAAGAATTCAGCATAGCGCTATCGTAATAAATAATCTGGTCTTGAAACACCTGAAATTTCTTTAGGCCTTTAATGGGCACAGTTTTGCCGAAGCTTCCAAAAACATCAAATACCATAATGCCAAGTTTGGGGTCGTTTAGGTATAAAGCATTGTTTTTTTCAAGCATAAAATTGGGGCTGGGAACCGCATCAAGAACAGTGTTCAATGGCTGACTTTCCTGATATACAGTACCGGTTTCATCAATTTTTTTCAATTTAAAATCGGTGTTATCGTAAAACCACAGGCGGCCATCGCTTGAAGATGCCACGGCAGAAATATCCTGATAGCCGAGATTGAAAAAATTGTAGGTGGTAAGCGGGGCCAAAAATTTATCGAGCGTAACTACGGTAAGTACATCGGGATAAAATACCGTTATTTTCATAGGGTTGCTGGCATCAACCAGTCCTATTTTTCCGTAGATGATTTCTTCATAAGGATAAAGAAAATCGCCCTCGGGCGAGAATTTGAAAAGCTTGTTGTTTTCTACCGTATAAAAGTTGCTGAAATTATCGACTGTTAGAATAGTTGCCTTTTGCTCGTATGTTTTTAAAAAAGTAAAAGATGAGGAGGCAAGAGCTAAGCCAATGAAGCAGCACAGGCTAAAAGGAAGAGCCTTTAATTTGAAACCTGAAACATGGAACTTGAAACTTTTCATTTAGGGTTTGTAATATTTTAATTCCAATTTTTGTCCGTCGAATAATGCATAGCTGTTATAGTCTAACCAGTCGCCGGTATTAATATACTGGCTTGTTTCGTTCAATTGTATATCCAACGGCAAATGCCGGTGCCCGAAAATAAAGTAATCGAAATGCTGTTTTTGCAAAACCTGCCGGCAATATTGTACCAGCCATTCATTTTCTTCAGTAGTAAACTGCTCAAGCACTTTTTTATTGCCATTGTTGCCATATCTGCTTTTGCGCGAAAAGTAATTGGCCAGCCGCACCCCAATATCGGGGTGTATCCACCTAAAGAAGAACTGGCACACCGGATTATTAAAAACCTTTTTAATGAATTTGTACCCGTGGTCGCCGGGACCTAGGCCATCGCCGTGGCCTATTAAAAAGGTTTTGCCATTAAACGTGCGCTCAATAGGGTTTTTATGAAGCTTAGCGCCTAACTCTTTTTCAAGGTAGCCAAACATCCACAAATCGTGGTTGCCGGTAAAAATATGAATGGGGATACCTGCATCGCATATTTCGGCAATTTTGCCTTGCAGTCTAACATGCCCTTTCGGAATAACCGTTTTATACTCGTGCCAAAAGTCGAAGATATCGCCTATTATAAAAATCTCAGCGGCGTCTTTCTTTACTTCATCCAGCCATTGCACAAATAGTTTTTCGCGCGCAAAACTGCTCGCTTCATCGGGCGTGCCGAGATGGAGGTCAGAAGCAAAGTAGATTTTTCCCGAGGTTGACATCGGGATAAAAATAGGATTATTGGTTGAAAGAATTAGGGGCGTAGTGAAGGTGGAATCAATTCATCTACTAAAAATACGTAAACATCCTCAGGCCCTTCGGCATTAAGGATTAAACGCTGCTTATCGTAAAAGTGCCCGTTGTTGCAACTTCCCAACTTAATAATAGATGGTAATTCGCCTTTATGCAGTTTATAGAACTTTTCTAAGCCTTTATGTTCGCTGCTAATAAGGTGCGCAGCATCGGTAAGGATAATATGAGTTTTAGGGAAGCAAGGCAGCCTTCTTCTTGATGCCTGTTTAGGGTTTAGGATGATTGTTCCATCATCGGCTACCAGGGTTTCGCAAAGCGATACCACAGCATCGGAGTTTTCGATGGTAAAGCCAATGGCGCCTTTTTGAAAATTAGAACCAGCGAAGGCATCTTTTATTTCATTTTCCCAGCAAAATATATGTTGCCACCGTTGTTCCATTTTCAGCATTCTCATGCCTTCAACGGCTTCACGTACTGTTTCGCAAAAAACAAACTTGCCACCAGCAACGGAAAACGAAGTTGCAAAACGAATATCTAAATCTTTTTCAACCGGTAGATGGTAAGTGGGTGCGCTTACCTCAACGGTACGCAGGGTTATTTCTTTTTCAGTTACGCTTTCCTGGCTTAGTTCAGCCGGTTCGTAATTGTAATTTGCTGATTTAGCTTTTTCATTTACCACCGGAGCCTCGGTTACGGTATCATTTGCGGAAGACAATGTTTCGCCTTCGGCTGCAGTTGCAGACAGGTGGAAAACATTTTTTAAGCGCGATAAAAAGCCATTTGCGGGTTCTTCAGTAAACATGGTGAATGTTTTTAATAATTTAAATACAGCTACCGGAGCTCAAAGTTAATAGATACTGCCGGTTACTGAACATTTACACCTTGTCATTCTCAACAGAAGTTTTTGTAACGTCTGCGTTTATAGACACGGTAAATTCGCCATCTACATTCGCATTGTGTTCATTAACGTCATCTTGTTTGTCGAATGGCCGTTTGCCTATAAGCCTTTCAAGGTCGTCTTTGAAGAGGACTTCTTTTTCAAGTAAGGTGGTAGCAAGGATGTCTAATTCCTTGCGTTTGTCGAGTAGCAGGGTTTGCGCACGCAGGTATTGATTCTCTATAATTTTGCGTGCTTCCTGGTCGATAATTTTTGCTGTTTCTTCGCTAAAAGGCTTGCTGAACGAATTTTGATTTTGCATATCATAAAAAGATACGTTACCCACTTTTTCGTTCATGCCAAATACCGAAACCATAGCATAGGCTACCTTAGTTACGTGGTCAAGATCGTTTTGAGCACCAGTAGATATTTTTTCGAATACTAATTTTTCAGCAGCACGTCCGCCAAGGGTCATACACATACGGTCCAACATTTCTTCTTCCCTTTCAATGTATTTTTCTTTTGGCAGATATTGAGCATAACCTAAAGCTGCAACACCACGTGGTATAATTGAAACCTTAAGTAGCGGGTGTGCATTTTCTAAAAACCAACCACAAACGGCGTGGCCTGCTTCATGATAGGCTATTATCTTCTTCTCATCAGGCGAAATCAATTTGTTCTTTTTTTCAAGGCCGCCAATGGCACGGTCGATAGCATCATTAAAATCCTGCATATCAATGGCCGATTTATCGTTACGTGCAGCAATCAGGGCAGCCTCGTTACATATATTGGCTATATCGGCACCTACAAAGCCGGGGGTAAGGGCGGCAAGTTTATAAGCATCAACTACCGGGCTTATTTTAATAGGCTTTAAATGCACTTTGAATATTTGCTCGCGGCCTTTTAAATCGGGCTTATCAATAGATATTTGCCTATCGAATCTTCCGGGACGCAAAAGGGCTGTATCTAATACATCGGGCCTGTTTGTGGCGGCTATAATAATTACACCCTTCTCTGAACTAAAGCCATCCATTTCAACCAACAACTGGTTTAATGTGTTTTCGCGCTCATCATTACCCTGTATCAGGTTTTTGCCTCTGGCACGTCCTATTGCATCAATTTCATCAATAAAAATAATACATGGTGCTTTTTCTCGTGCCTGACGGAAAAGGTCGCGCACACGTGACGCACCTACACCTACAAACATTTCAACGAAATCGGAACCCGAGATGCTGAAGAATGGAACCTGTGCCTCGCCCGCCATAGCTTTGGCAATAAGCGTTTTTCCTGTTCCCGGAGGGCCTATTAATAAGGCGCCCTTAGGGATTTTACCACCCAAGGCAGTATATTTTTTAGGGTTTTTAAGGAAGTTAACGATTTCGTGAACCTCTACCTTGGCTTCGTCCAAGCCGGCCACATCATCGAAAGTGATGTTTATCTTCTCATCGCGGTCGAAAAGGGTGGCTTTTGATTTGCCGATATTGAAGATGTTGCCTCCGGGCCCACCTATGCCACCGCCTGCGCGCCTAATCATAAATATCCATAGCGCACCCATAAGCAGGAACAGAATAAGCCAAGGGAAAATATCTCTCCACCATTCCTGACGGGCTTCGTACTGAACGTTTACCTGCGGGATAGTTGGATTGTCTTTATAAAATTGGGTAAAGAAACGGTCAATGGCATCGTTAGAAGCTACTGTAAGCCTGAAATGCGGACCTTTGTTAGGTGAATTGAACCTGTTGTGCGCTACTTCCTTGTAGTCGGGTTTGCTGAGGGCAGAATCTTTAATAAAAACCTCGGCCCAATTTTGATTGACGATGATAACCTTATCGACATCATTACTTTTAAGCATGTGCTCCAAATGGCTCAGGTCGGTTTCCTTTTGGTTTTCTTGAAAGAAGGAAAGGTTAGAGGTGATAAGGATGAATAAAATAACGATGGCATAAACCCAGAAGTAATTAAACTTAGGCCCATCATCGGTGCTTTTGCGTTGTTGACGCTTATTGTCTTTCTGGTTCAGATTTTGATTATTGTTCTGATTTTTATTTTCTTGATTTTCCATTTTTTGTTGCTTTCCTGATATGTCCTGATTCAGACGGCTCTTCTATAAAAATATTTTATAGTTTATTTTTGTTTGTCCCTGTGTTTTTAATTTTTCCATAGGTGCAAACAACAATCTACGGCGTTTTAAATAATTATAAGTGCTTGGTAATTTTGGCGTCGTTCCATAAATCCTCCAGGCTGTAAAAATCCCTTTTTTCTTTATGAAAAACATGAACCACGACGTCTATAAAGTCAAGAATTATCCATTCGGAATTTTGCATCCCCTCTGCATGGTAGGGTGTAAACCCTTTGTTTTCGGCACAATCCAAAATATGGCTGTAAATAGCCCTTACTTGTGTGCTTGAATCGCCATGCGTAATGATAAAAAAATCAGAAGCGGTATCTTTTATTTTTCTTAGATCAAGACTCATGATGTTGTGCCCTTTCTTATCAAGAATAGCCTCAATCACCACCTTTTTCAATTTTTCTGTTTCCGGAACTCTTTTCGCCAAACTTTGCGATTTTTGTTTGTAAATAACATTTTAAAACGTTTCAAAAATAATTAGTTTTCATCAATCTGAAAGAAAACTATCTAAGCATGGCCGAATCTTTATTTATAGGTAAAAACCTGATTGAGCTTGATGCTGTTGATTCAACTAACAATTTTGCGAAAGAATTGTTGCTGGGCAATAAGCCTGTTGAGGGTACTGCCATAGTAGCGCGCGAGCAATTTGCAGGGCGCGGGCAAATGGGTAACACCTGGAAAACAGAGTCTGGTAAGAACCTTACGCTTAGTGTAATCCTATATCCCGATTTTATAGATGCTGACAAGCAGTTTTTTTTGAATATGGCAGTTTCGCTTGCCGTTAAGGATTTTTGTGAATTTGTTTTAAACGAGGAAATAAGGATTAAGTGGCCCAATGACATTTATTATGCCGATAAAAAGCTAGGTGGCATTTTGATTGAAAATACTATCAATGGCAGTAAAATTTCATCCTCAGTTATAGGTATTGGAATTAATATAAACCAAAACGAATTTGACAGTTCCTTGCCCAATCCTATATCGTTTGCTCAAATCAGGAAAACTGAGTTCAATATTCTGGATTTAGTGGCCGAGCTTTGCGCTTATCTGGAAAAATATTATTTACAATTAAGGCAGCTGCATTTTAACTTTTTAGACAAGGCATATACTGAATCGCTTTACCGTTATCAGCAAACTCATGAATTTAAAAAAAGCGGGCAATTGTTTAGGGGTGAAATAAATGGAGTGGCAAAAGACGGGAAACTGATTATTCACTACAATGGTAGAGAGTTGCGCTTTGGGTTTAAAGAGGTGGAGTTTGTGCTTTGATTTTTATATTGTAGCCCAATTAGAACTAGCTGAATATAAAAGTTATTAATATTTGTTTATTAGCATCGGGAAAAAGAATTTTTTTTACAGGCGCATTTTTTTATTTTTATCCAAAATCCCCAAATTATTTTTAAACTAAGCAATATGAAAAAGACAATTTACTCTCTGGTATTTTCACTTCTTATTTTATTACAAATAAATATACGCGCCCAAGCCTGGAGCGAACTGGGCGGTACGAATAGCCTCTCGGCTAATGATGTTATTGCAAGTACCTGCACCGACGCATCGGGAAACGTTTATACCAGCGGTAGTTTTTCTAATGCTTCAACGCTTAAATATGTGGCTAAATTTAATGGCACAACATGGGGCGAATTAGGCGGTACGAATGGACTTGCGGCCAATGGTAGTATAGATGCTATATGCAGCGATAAATCAGGAAATATTTATGCCGGTGGTAGTTTTACCAACACTTCGCAGCACAAGCCCTATGTTGCTAAGTATAATGGTACAACCTGGAGCGAATTGGGAGGTGCGAATGCGTTAGGTGCGGACTATGGTATATTAAGCTTGTGCAGCGATAAGGCAGGAAATATATATGCAGCAGGCAGCTTTACCAATGGTTCGGGTAAATGTTATGTGGCTAAATACAACGGCACATCATGGACCGAATTAGGAGGATTCAACGGCTTGGGAGCAAACCACGTTATTTATTCAATATGCGCCGATACATCGGGAAATATATATGCTGCGGGTTTATTTACTAATGGCTCAAACCACCCTTATGTAGCAAAATACAATGGCACAGCATGGAGCGAACTGGGGGGAGTGAATTCTTTAGCTCCAAATGCTGCAATATCCAGCGTATGTGCGGACAAAGCAGGAAATATATATGCAGGGGGCCAGTTTACTAACGACTCGGTTAAAATTTACGTAGCTAAATACAACGGCACATCATGGAGCGAATTGGGAGGAGTAAATTCGTTAAAAGCCAATAGCTATATATATAGTATATATGTTGATGTGGTGGGTAATGTTTATGCCGGAGGTAGCTTTACCAATACATCAAGCAAGCGTTATGTGGCCAAATACAATGGCACTTCATGGAGTGAACTGGGTGGAACGAATGCATTGGCAGCAAACGGAAATATTTCCAGCATATGTGGCGATGCATCGAATAGTATTTATACAGGAGGTGTATTTAAAAATGGCTCGAACAAATATTACGTAGCCAGATATGGAATACCAACCGGTATTGATGAGGTTAGTTTAACAAGCTCAATTAATATTTATCCTAACCCAACAAACAATGTAGCCAATATTTTATTGGGTAGTTTAGTAACTAATGCCAACATTAGGCTATTTGATATTACGGGTAGGGTAGTAGTTGAAAAGAACAATCAAACGGGCGATAAATTTGCATTGGATTTATCTGGCCAATTACCGGGAATATACTTTGTAGAAGTGCGACAGGAAGAAAATGTGTGGACCGGTAAGTTGGTGAAATCGAATTAACAACAATAATAATAACAGCTTTCAAAAATTGGAAGATGAGATAATAAAAGAGGATACCGGTGCACCGGTATCCTCTTTTAATTTATATTCAAGTCAATAAAACTTATTTCAAAGTAATTTTCAGTTTTACTGGGTTGTGGTCGGAATAATTAAAGCCTAAATCGATACCATTAATTTCATTTACCTGTATGTTGGGCGATACGTAGAAGTAGTCGATAATGGTTTTAAAGGTTTTGCCTTCGGTATAGGGGGTGCTGTTTTTTCGGTTGGTAGCTGTTGTAGGGTCGTAAACATAATGCCAGCCGGGTATGTAAACAGAATCGTTGTTCATTAGATATAGCGGGTCGTCTTGTTTTTCGCGCTCCCAGGTATGCACATTAAAATCGGGTGGGGCAATGTTCCAGTCGCCGCCTAACACTACGTAGTTGCCCTTAGCGTATTCATCCTCCAATATCTTTTTAGTTACTTCACGCTGTTGCTTTTTTACTAAGCCACCGGCATCATATGCCTCGAAATGCGGATTGATTACTACAAGATCTTTGCCATTAGTAAGCTTATATCGTTGCATTAATAAACAGCGCTTAAGGTAAAATAGCTTGCGCGGAAAATCGGTGATGTTAGGCAATGCAATTCTTTTGGTTTCAACCGGTGAGTATTTCGACAGGATTTGCAGGCCGCCATAAACCCTGCCAATGGGGTCGGTAAAAGGAAAAGGGAGAAATTGTATATCGTAATTTACTGTGTAAGCATAGGCATATGTTGGCAGCACAGTAGCGAACTCTTCAGCCTGGTCAATATTCCAGCTGCGCTTTCCCTTTTTATCTACCTCTTGCAGCATTATGAAGTCAACATTGTTGTTTTGAGAAAGGAAATTGGTAATACCTGCATTGTTTTTTAATACATGTTCTTTCGGAGAGGTTACCATTTTTCCGCCATCGTAAAAGTAATCTACTTCTTTACCCAGGCCGCCATAGCCCAGATTCCAGATAAGAAAGGTGAAGGTTGAATCGGGCAGCAAAGCAGATGCTGTGCCGGTTTTAGGATTTACTAGGGCCACATTTTCAACCGGTGCTGGGCTGAACCTGGTAATAACCGCATACAAAATCATTCCACCTACATATAATGCAAAACTGCCTACGAGTATTAAGATTATAAATAAGATTTGTTTCATATAGTTTAGTTGACCTTATAGCACCTTAGAATACGTTTATTTTTTGCGCAAGATAATTCCTACATTTGAGAAATTCAGTTATTGGTGCGAAAATCAATTAATAGTTAAAATATACAACATGAATCATTTTGAATGGAGTTGGACGCAGGAGGGACAAAAGTTTTTTGCACAAGGATGGAACCCGCCGCAAACCAAAGGTGTGGTATGTATTATTCACGGGTTTAATGAGCATAGTACCCGTTATGAGCATGTAGCTGAAAGATTATGTAATGCTGGCTATGCCGTGCTTACTTATGATGAATTCGGGCATGGCAGAACTGAGGGTAAGCGCGGTCATGCACCAAGCTATGCAGCGCTTTTAGATTCGGTTAAAATTATCTTAGATGAGGCGGAGACACGTTTTACCGGCGTAAAAAAATATTTATGGGGGCATAGTATGGGCGGGGGCATAGTTGTAAATTATTTATTGCAACGAAACCCCAATATTAATGGCGCTATTGCTACCGATCCGCTTTTTAAGCTGGCTTTCGACCCACCGGCATTTAAGGTTTTTTTGGCACGGATGATGAAAAGTATTTATCCGAAATTTACTGAAAAGGCAAATTTAGATTCGAATGCTATTTCGCGCGATAAGGAAGAGGTGCGCAAGTATAATACCGACCCGTATAATCACGGCAAAATAACTGCGGGTATGTTTTTCGGGTTTTACAATGCGGGCAAATGGGCGCTTGAACATGCTTCGGAATTAAAAACACCTTTGCTGCTAATGCACGGCACGGCAGACAGGCTTACCAGTTGCGAAGCCACCAAAGAATTTGCTGCAAATGCCCCCAAAAACCTGGTTACGCTAAAATTGTGGGAAGGATTTTATCATGAACTACATAATGAGCCAGAGCCGGATAGAACCCAAGCCATTAACTTTATGATACAGTGGATGAATGACCGGGCTTTGTTTGCGAGTTGATTGTTTGGGTAAGGTTGGTAATTGGTTATGAGGGTGGGGTTATTATGAAAAAGCAAGCATCTTTTTAATATATACCCTTAATATTTCCCAAGAAGAACCAGCCATACCCCACACTTTCACAAAATAATTACATTTGCCGCTCGTTAATTGTCTTTGCAAAAATCAACATGAAGAAATTTCTGACCGTATTAATCCTGTTTTTAGTAGCTTTTTCAGCCTTTTCACAGGACTCGACTAAAGTTGCTAAGCCTGTAAAAAGAATGGGCCCCTCGCCTGAGGCGGTTAAAAGAAGAAATGACCTGGATAAAAAATTTGCCAATTATTCACGCGACCATATAGTTCTTGATTTGAACTTAGCCAACTGGATATACAATACCAGCGACCCAGCCATGAATGGTATGCGCACCAAATGGTTCTCGCGCGGGTTTAACATTGCTTTCAATTGGGATTTTAGGATTAAAGGTTCTCGGGTAAGTGTTGCGCCGGGTATAGGCTATTCTAATTATACCATTTACAATCGCTCGAAAATGACACAGGATAGTTCGGGTATTCATTTTGCGCCGCTGCCTAGTTATAATGGCGATACCATTTCAAAAATTAATTCAATTACGCTTCAATATTTAGAAATACCTGTTGAGTTGCGCATACGGTCAAACCCCGATAAAAGTGGCAATTGTGTTAAGGTGGCCATAGGCGTTAAAGCCGGTGCCAGGATAGATGTTCATACCCGTATAAAGCTGGAGGAAAATGGCAAATCGCAAGTTTACATAGTAAGGAGATTCTCTGATTTTAGCGCTTTCCGCTTTGGGCCAACCATTAGGGTAGGGTATAGCTTTTTTAATGTTACAGCCTATTACGGTGTATTGGGCATGTTTAAGCCCGGCTTTGGGGCCCCTGCTCATGAGTTTTCAGTAGGCATTTCTTTTATGGCCTTATAAAGCCGTAATTCTTCTTTGTTGCATCTAATTCACGAAAAATAGTTTTTGTAGCATTCTGCACCATTCAAAACAGTATGTTAACCTTAACTTAATAAACAATTGATAGGTTCGCAGCTTAAATACATTCTTTATTATGGATGTGAAAGACATTAAAATACTTTTAGTTGATGATGAAGATGACGTGCTGGATTTTATGAAGTACAACCTTGATAAGGAGGGTTTCCAGGTACACACTGCACAAAACGGGCTTGATGCTATTCAGGTAGCGAAAAAAGTTTTCCCACAACTTATTATTCTTGATTTGATGATGCCCAAATTAGATGGCATTGAAACATGCAGGGAGTTGCGCGCCATACCCGAATTTAAAAATACACTCGTTGCTTTTCTTACAGCGCGCGAGGAAGATTATTCGCAAATTGCCGGCTTTGATGCCGGGGCGGATGATTATATAACAAAGCCTATTAAGCCCTGTGTATTTATTAGCCGTATTAAAGCCTTATTACGCAGACTCGAAACAAATCAAACCGGAGGCAAATTGCGCGTAGGAGATATTGAAATTGACCGGGACAGGTATCTTATTTTGAAAGATGGCAAAGAAATAATTTTGCCACGTAAAGAGTTTGAGTTGCTGAGTTTGCTTGCTTCGAAACCGGGCAGAGTCTTTAAACGGGAAGAGATTTTAAGCAAAGTATGGGGTAACGATACCATTGTGGGCGATAGAACCATTGATGTTCATATTCGCAAGTTGCGCGAAAAAATAGGCGACGAGTACTTTAAAACCATTAAAGGTATTGGGTATAAATTTGATGCGTGAGATTTGATGAAAAAAACTACAGCAACTAAATGTGAAGAGGTTCTTATTTTTCTACCTTTTCTATTTCGTACTGCTTACTAAATTTCCTTTCTGCCCAGTTAAATCTTTCCCAGTATTGGCTTTCCATCATGGTCATTGCACTATATAGCGAATCTGCTTTTTGACCCTCTTTTTCCGAAAAGCCTTCTTGCTGTAGCGAGTCTAGCAGCGGCCTAAAATTCTGTTCTAATGAGGTTTTATAGAAGCCTAACATTTCGAGCGAATAGTGCTGAAAACTGGTATCACCCTCAAAATCGCCGGTTGTTCTTATCTTTGTTATGGCGTTATTTACAAGTTGAGAGTAGTGTGTATACCCAGTGGCAGCGCGGTTTTTATCATGGCTCTGAATGGCGTCGCCATAGTCAAGCGAGGCATCAATCACATCCTGAACTGATTGCAGGATATTATCATGGTATATCTTAGCTTTTTTCGCTTTTAAATGGCATCCTGTAATCATAAAAACTACTGCGATAACAAAAAAAAGGACAGATTGATTTTTCATGTGAAATACTTTAATTCAAAAAGGCCCGTTTTCACCCTGCAACTCGTAATCTTTACAAGTCTGAAACCAAACAACAGTAACAAAAATACGTATAAATTAGGTCTGGGAAAGCCTCTAAAAATATTAATCAGTTGTCTTGCATTTTTTGCGAGCCTTAATTTGTCTGCCGCATCTTCTCCGGCTGCCGATTCAGTGTCGGGTATTTACCAAGGCGAAAAGCGAACGCTGCTTCAGCAAATTAGTGCAGAAAAGGTGCGTATTCGCAATGATTATAAAAGTGCTGACGCGCGCTTTTTTAATCTTGTAGATAGTATTTCGGGGTTTATTGATGCCCAGAATGTTTCAGCACAAAAAAGGAATATATACTATTCTCGCCTCAATCTTTTTTTGAAAAACATTGACCGCTATTACTCTGACAGTTATTTTAAATCGGGTACTTACCTTGCGGTGCTTAGCTATTTTCCGGTAATGGTACAGTGGGACCAGGAAGGAATGCTTTTAGTGAACCTGAAAAATAATTCGTCGTTTACCATAAAGGCCATGCGCCTTGTTCCCGACGAAACGGTGGCTGAAGAATTTCTCTCGTATTTTTTGGTTGACAACCCGGATGACATTTTTAAATACGCCGAGGAATTTGATGACCGTAAGACTGCCTTAGCGATACTTGAAAGGGCGGTGAGGCTTGCTCCAGAATCAGCTAAAAGATATTACTCAACCGGTAATGCGGTTAGCACCACACTTTGGCGCAGCCAGGATTTTTTTGTAAAAAAATCATTCGAAATTTTTTATCACTTTGGTGTAAAGTCGCGGGCGTATTTGTTGTTGGATGCTATTATAAACAATAACATGCCGCTGCCAGTGGCAGATTCTATTGGCAACCATCCGGATGAATTGTTCAGTATAGTTATGCAGTTGTCAGCAAAGTACAAGGGGCGTTATGCTTATTCTTTTTCTCAGTTTGTGAGCGAATATTCGGTAAACACCATGCGGAAAATGAATGATGATAGTTTGAATGGCACCAAAGGGCATTTACCATTTCAAAAATATTCTGCAGATGAAATGTTTACGCTAATGAGTTATGGTTGCCAGGAAGTTTCTGCTGAAAGATTTCGAAGCATGATTGAAATTTTGCGTAAAAAAACAGGTGGAGGACATGTAAATGCACCGCTGGT
The DNA here is from genome assembly GCA_903919075.1 of uncultured Bacteroidota bacterium. Lineage (GTDB taxonomy): Bacteria > Bacteroidota > Bacteroidia > Chitinophagales > LD1 > Bog-950. The sequence continues at coordinate 13,188 of CAIXGR010000028.1, forward strand.
TTCATCAAATTATAAGGATAAAATAAAATATTTAGTAGACTACTGCAGCAAAAACAAATTTCTGGATGTTTTTTTGAGTATGGCTGATGATAGTAAGCGGGACGACTTACTTTCGCTTACCACATTAAAGGAAAAGGAAAATATTCCTCCATTTAAAGTATTTGGAAAAACGAGCTCAGCACCGCATGCAGAAAGTAATCATGAAACTGTTGATTTAAGTAAGATACCCCATGCACGGCCAGCCAAACCGGTAACTACTAATGAAATGCTTGCAGTAAAAGCACCGGTGGCACCAAAAAAGGCAACGGCACTTCCGCCAACCGTTACAAAGCCAAGCGCCCCAACTTTATCACCGGTTAGTGTTTCTTCAATAAATTCAGCAACGGCATCTATTTCGGGCTTGTATGTTAGTAGTTCTGATATGACGCCTATACCTCTTCCTGAGCGTATAGAGCCGGTGAAAATTACGTTGGATGAAAAAACAAAAGCGCTTGTTTCGCTAAAGAAAAATATTTTCCAGTCGCTTCAAGATATACCCGTATTTATTAATAAGGATTACGCTGAAGAGGTTTTAAGCTACGCTGCGCAGAAAGAGCCCGATGAATTGCTTAAAAAGATAGATGCATTTAAGGTGAAATTTTTCTGCAAAAAAATTCTTGAGCAGTGTGCTTTAACAGCACCGATTTCAGTAAAGCGGTATTTGTACGACCCTCAACAACCGGTTAACTATATTCTGCGCTACAGCAAAAATCCGGTGGTGAAAAAGATTATTGAAATAGCCCCATCAATAGGTAGTAGTGCAAGGCCCCTGTTATTGCTGGATGATATTGCCTCGGGAAAAATTACTATAAAGGATGCTGTAACACTTAGCGGCGACCCTAATAAATTATTTAGTTCTTTAATTGGTATAATATCGCGCCCTGAGTATGTTGGGAAATACAGCATTGATCATGAGATGCGCGATTATAGTTTACGATTCATTCGTGAAATAAATAATAAAATAGCTAACGGTTCGGCTCAGCCATTTTCTTCTGTAGAAAACTTTAATTCGGCAGAGCTTTATTTTTTAATGCTTTATGGGAGAGAAGAAGTGTTTTCGTCAACCTTCAGTGGCCTCTTTTACCGGTTTATGCAAAAGCTGCCTGATAATGATGGTGATGCATTTTTGCATTCAATAAACAATAATCAGTTTCGCGATTTTCTATCGTTATGCTCTAATTATGGAACCCTGGGGCCGTTTCTTGCGGGCTTTCCTACAGACACCAAAGCAAAATTGCTTACAGCCTATATTTCTAATTTAGAAGATGAAAAAGATGATTTATCGAGCATTGTTTCGGTGGCCGAGGCTATTTCAAACCTTAACGATAATCTATTATTAAGTATCCTTCAAAGCAATATAAAAAAGGAGTACGAGCGGGTACAAACTGGAAATGACCAGATAGGTATTTCAATATATGGAGTTTTATCAAGCATGATTTCGGGTAATGCTAAAGTGGATGTAAGCTGGTATAAAAAAGTTTCGCAGCAGTTTAAAATCTCTCCGGTAAACTCGCTACCAACAGCAACACTATTTAGTAAAGAGCTGGATTGTGTGGAGCAAATGTATTTTTATGATGATGAAGATGGCCGAAGCTCGTTTATTAATTTCATGGCTGGTTACAAAGGTAAGGCGGGCTGGGCAATAGAAAATAAAAATGGATATGTGCGTATTTATTCGCGTACCGGTATGCATATTGAGATTTTGGCTAACAGGCCAGAAACTGAAGAGGCCGGACTACAGGCTATAAAAGCATACCTGGAGGAAAAGAATTTAAGCCCTACGGTAATTGTTCACCGTGGGCATAGTTTTCATACTGAAGCTACGCTGGAGAAAGTGCCAGCAACAGCTAAGCTTATTTTTGTGGGTTCGTGTGGCGGATTTTATAAAATTTCAATAGCACTGGAAAATGCTCCTGAGGCGCATATTATTTCAACCAAGCAAGTGGGCACCAAAGCTATTAACGATGTAATGCTGCTTGCCTTAAATGAAACGATAAGAAACGGCGAGGATATTGAATGGAACGATTTTTGGGACGAGATGCGCGAAAAGCTTGGCACGAACCAATATTTTAGCGATTACGTGCCACCGCAGAAAAACCTGGAAGCTATTTTTATAAGAGCCTATTATAAAACGCTGGGAGTATAAAATTACCAATGGCCAGTGCGATAAGCAATAATTTTTTTTCGAAGAAGATGATGAGGCTTCTTGTTGGCACCCAAAAAATATTTGGGGTGGTTATGTTTTGCTGTTTATGTAATAGCGTGTTTTCGGCAGTTGATTCCATTCCGATTAAAAAAAATATTCTTGAGCAAATAACTGCTATAAAAAAGGAGCAAAGAAGAATAGATATGCTGGACGGTATTGCTGACCGGAAAGTAACCCTTCGCGACCCTACAGCAACCACTTACGCCGGCAAAGTTTATTTCGACTTATCAGATTCTCTTTTACGCGCAATAAATAACCCCGAATTTAATGAGAGCAGAAAGTTGGCCTTATACGAAACGCTATTGGCCCAGATGCAAAAAATAGATTCAAGCACGGTGTATGGGGTAAAGCGGTATGATGTTTTTTTTAGGTTTATGAGTGGTGAGATGAATGCAATATTGCAGAATAATCTTTACCCGTACTTGGTTAATAACATTAACCAGGCCTTCAACACATTTGCAATAGTAAAGAATGAAAGTTGCGCCGATTCTTTCCTTGTTTTTGCATCCAATTACCGGCCAGACCTGGTTTTTATAAATTACCGCAACTACGGTAAAAAGAGTTATTCGCTGCATGTAATTGAAGAGGCTTCGAAAATTGCACCGGTAACAGTAAAAAGATATTTTAATCCCGGCGACCCGATATATGAGGCATTGAAACTAAGCCACGATTCGGTAGTGAAAATTATACTGCAGATTAAGGAGCGGTATATGCGAAAGTCGAACGCATTTACGCTGTTAGACGGTATTGTTAGCGGCGCCTATACTATGGAAAAGGCCGATGCCATTGGCAAAGAGCCGAGAAAGTTTTTGCAGGCCATGCTTAAAATAAGGGGCAAGAAAAATCCTTTGGCGGCACATTCGCTGGAAGGCGACCTTGCTATTTATTCGTTAAAATTTGTACGGGTATTGAATGACTTGCATAATGAGAAGGACGAAGTGCGATTTGCTTCAATAGAAAAATTTACGGGCGAGGAGTTGTACACGCTAATGGTATATAGCGAAGAAGAGATTTTTACTTCAACTTTTAATGGTTTATTTAAAAGAATGATGGTAAAAATGGGGCCGGTATCGGGGTTTGAGTTTTTAGGGCAGCTGGGCGATAACCGGTTTCGGACATTTATAAAAATGTGTGCCGGTTTTGGTAAGCTGGAACCGTTTTTGCACACCATGACTGCCGTTTACCAGCAAATGCTGATGATAAAATTTGCGAGTGGGCTGGAAAAATATAATGACTTATCGCAGGCGGTTGAGGTGGCAGATGCATTTGGCAGTATTAACGACTCGCTGGTGCTTAAAATTTTGCGAGGAACAATTAAGTATGAATATGTAAAACTATCGGCCGATAATAATTTAAGGGGCAAAGCTATTTACGGCCTGCTATCAAGCCTTTTTGTGGAACGGAATGTTACTAACGCCAACTGGTTTTCATCTGTAGCGGGGCAATATTCAATACCAAGTTTCGACAGGATTGAAAACGCGAAATTATTTGGGCGCGATAGTATTGACCGGTGGCTTATTTATTTTTATGATGATGAGGATGGTGAAGCTTCTTTTTCAACTTTCTTAAAAACGTTTACTGACCCTAACTGGCGCATTATTGATTCGGGTATTTATGTGAAAATTCAATCGAAAAAAGGTATGCCTATTTTGATTTATGCCAACAAATCAAAGCACGAGTATGAAGGGCAGGCACGTTTGGAAAAAATATTTGCCGATAATAATTACGAGCCCAATGTAATGGTACACCGGGGCCATAGTTATTACGCCTATAAAACCATTGAGAAGATAAAAGACAACACGCAGATATTTGTGCTGGGGTCATGCGGTGGTTATAACAGTATTTCTACTATTATCGACCGGTCGCCGGAGATAAGTATTATATCATCGAAGCAAATAGGGACAAGAACTGTAAATAACCCTATGCTAAAGTTAATGGCTGAATATATAAGGCAGGGAAAGGACGTGGAATGGCAAAACTTATGGAATGACCTAAATACGGAAGTAAAAGGTGATGCTACCACCTACGACCGGTTTTTAGATTACATACCACCCCATAAAAATTTAGGTGCCATTTTTATTAAAACCTACAATAAAATGATGGAACAGGAATAAGCAACTAAAGTGCTATTCTTCTGTTTTTTTCTTAGCAGCAGCCTTTTTAGCAGGTGCTTTTTTTACAGCTGGTTTTTCAGCTTTAGGTGCTTTTTCCTTTTTAGTTGCAGTTGCAACAGCGGCGGTTGATTTCTTTACTCTTTGAGGCCTTGAGTTGCCAAATGAGCCTTTAAATCTTTTTCCTTTTGCCGATCTTTTGTCTCCTCTTCCCATGGAATGAATTTTTTTATTGGCGCAAATGTAATCGTTTTTGCTTCATGTAAAACACACTGAGTAGAAATATTGCCATTTTTGCCCTTGAAACGGGCTAAAGGGTATAAAATAAAAAACTCTGAAATCATCACGACTTCAGAGTTTTTTAGCAAGAATAGATTGGTTACAATCTGATTACTTGTTTACTTTTTTAGAAAGCTCAGCACCAGCTTTAAATTTGGCAACTTTTTTTGCCTTGATATTGATTTCTTTACCTGTGCGAGGGTTGCGTCCTTTGCGGGCAGCACGTTTAGAAACAGAAAAAGTTCCGAATCCTACTAGTGTAACTTTTCCACCTTTTCCAAGTGTTGATGTAACACCGGTAATAACTGAATCAAGAGCATCTGCTGCCTGGCCTTTAGTAAGCTTTGCTTCCTTAGCGATTTTGTCGATGAGTTCTCCTTTGTTCATGACTTTAGATTTTTGGGATTATGAAATATTGAATTAATGGGACAAATATAGATGCAAATAGTATTTGTTGATGCCCGAAAGAGCCCGAAAGTGTTAATAACCCTACGTTTCAGCCGATTGCGTTAAATATATAATGTATAAAACGTTGACTTATAATTAAATGTCTTAAAACCGTTGATGGTATTATGTTTCAAGGCTGTTGATAAAACCGGGTGGAAATTATTTTTGATTTTAAAAATGGCCTTAAACGAAGTTGCAGTAAGGGTTTAAGAGATTAGATTGACGTAAATTTATTTTCAACAAAAAAATAAAGTTACCGGTGATGCCATTTGTTATATTATAAACTTTTTAAAGCATTAAATAATCAATACCTGTATTGATTATGGTAGTATTGATTTTAAATAGCCGGCCATTTTTAGAACGGAGTTCTTTTCTTGAAAAGAAAGAAATAGCAAAAAGAAGTAATTAAAGAATGATTTTTAACAGAAGAGAGGAGAGTTGATATACCTTAAGTATTTTATAATATGTTAGTATAAATGTTTGATTATCTATTGTTTATAATCTAATTTTGAATGTTTCTACTTCTAAAAAAAGTAATGATTTTTTTCAGTTATTCATGTTTATTGTATAACTTTAGAGTTGAACCTATTCCTTTTTAGTAATTCAATAATGTAAAGCATTGAATGATGAAAACACTACTATACCTAACTCTAACCTTAACGGGCTTTTTGTTTTTTGATGTCGCGTTGGCAGGAACAAACGAAGCACAATTATGGACTACCATGTTGAGTGGGGGAACGAATAACCTTGGCGTTTTATATAGTATAAACTCAGATGGAACGCAGGGTGCGGTGGCTTATACTTTTGACGGACTGCATGGAGCTAACCCGTCTGGCAATATGGTTATGGGGCCTGATAATTTATTATACGGTACAACAAGTGCTGGTGGCGCACATGGTTATGGTGTTCTGTTCAGCATTAACCCGGTAACCAACGAATATGTATTGCGGAATAGTTTTGATTCAACAAATGGATCGGCACCACGCAATTTGTTATTAGGTGCAGACGGTAATATATATGGAACAACGCAGGCCGGTGGGCATCCTACAGCAACGGCACCACACGGTGCTGGTGTTTTATATAGTTATAATATTGTCACTCACGTGGTTTCAAATCTTTACTCCTTTAGAGGGATAGAGGATGGTGAAAATCCGCAAGGGCTTTTTCAGGCCAACGATGGTAATTTATATGGAATGACGCGCCAGGGAGGCGAAAAGAATCATGGCGTTATGTATAGCTACGATCCGTTAAATATGACTTATAATATGCTTGTTTCATTTAACGATGATAACGGAGCATTGCCAACCAATAGTGTTTTAATGCAAGCGACCAATAATTTTTTATACGGTACTACAACATGGGGTGGATTTAGTAACATGGGAGTTGTTTTTAGCTATGATATACACCACAGGCATTTTAGCAAATTGTACGATTTCGAAAGTTCACAAGGTTCATATCCTACCGGCTCTCTTACACAGGCAAATAATGGAATATTATATGGTGTATCGGCGTACGGCGGAACGAATGACCAGGGCGTAATATTTAATTATAATATTGCTACAGAGGCTTATGCCAAGCTATACAATTTTGATGAAGAAAATGGTAGTGTGCCTTTTGGCAGCCTGATACAGGGCGCGGGTAACCTTTTGTATGGAAGCACTACTACGGGTGGAACATATGGAACGGGTGTAATTTTTAATTTCAACTTAAACAGTAATAACTACGCAGTGGTAAGCAATTGTGATGGGCCAAGTGCAGGCAGTATACCAATGAGCGACCTGCTTGAGTTGCAAACAGCTACTACTACCGGCATAACTACCGTTGGCGGCCAGGCCGTTTCATTATATCCTAACCCTGTAAATAATCAGTTGATTATTCAAGCTGGTGATTTTAGGCCTGAATTAATTATTGTAAGGGATATTAATGGCCAACCTATTATTGAAACCAAATTTGCTACCGCTATAGATGTAAGTTCACTAGCAGCTGGTGTTTATTTTGTTGAAATAAAAAACAACAACGCTATCAATCGCACACAGTTTGTGAAGCTATAGCAACCCTCCATTTTTAGTTTAATCATATTATCTAAGTGCAACTGCTATTGCAGCAAAACTTGCTTTTGTGTTTTCAACTGAAAGTATTGTTTTAAGGCAGGCTTCGGCTGTGGCGCCTGTGGTTACTACGTCATCTACTAGCAGAATGTGTTTGTTTTTAAGCTGTTCCGCATCACTTACTGCAAATATTTCAGATACATTACTCCACCGGTCGAATCGCCTGATTTTAGTTTGCGAAATGTTTTCGTGTATACGCTCAAGTGCAGTTGACGACCATTCGATATCGAGTGTTTCGGCCAGTGATTTTGCAAAAGGGTCGCATTGGTTGTAGCCGCGTTTCTTTAGCTTTTTCCAGTGTAGGGGCACGGGCACTATTAAATCTACATCTTTAATGGTAGATGTGGGTTGGCGTAGTAAATGGCCCAATCTTTTTCCGGTGTATTCTCCCACGTCTTGTCTTCCCCGGTATTTAAGTTGATGCAGCAGATGTTGCACGTGTTCGCCTTTTTGAAATTGAAATAATGCAGCAGCAGCTTTTAAATCTACGCGGCCCCAAAAACGTTTCATCAATGCATTTTCGGCATTGTTCCAATGATGGGTTTCGGGTAATTCATTTTCGCATTTAAAGCAAATTATTTTTTCGCCCTTTAATAGTTTTTGAGAGCAAGATATGCAAACATGAGGGTAGAGAAGGTCGAAAAAATCTATGAAATATTCTTTAGCTGTGTTCAGCATAAAGGGTATAAATTATTTTACAACAATTACGAAATCATCGTTCAATGGTTCATAGTCGCCTTTAAAGCGCAGCAGCAGCCGGGCAACAGTAACCACATCTTTTTGGCAGTATTCGGTAATACGCGCCAGCGCTTTTTCCTGCCAGTATACTTTGCAAACATCTTTTCCTTCTATATCATCTTTCGGCGTAGGTATTCCAAATACTTCAGCCAACAATTTTAATGAGGTGTAGCTTTTATAGTCGCCAAATTTCCAAAGTTGCATAGTGTCAACGTCCTGCATCTCCCATGGTCGCTTGCCAGCATTATCAAACATATCGGGTAAATCGAACCGGTTGATAAGTAGCCTGCGGGAAATAAACGGAATGTCGAATTCGCGAATGTTATGGCCGCAAAAATGAGAGCGTTCAGTATCGCCAAAATTTTTGCCAATCATTTTTATAAAATCATCCAGCAGTTTTTTTTCATCGGCATCGGCAAAAGATTTAAGACGAAATATTTTTTGATTTTTATCTCTGTCATAATGAAAGAAGCCAACAGAAATACAAATGATTTTTGCAAACTCGGAATACACGCCTGCGCGGTTCAGGTAGCCATCTTCTGCGGTTTCATCGGGTATATGAAGTGTGGCGTGTTTTGCGGCCCAAAGTTCTTTCATGGAAGGGCTTAGTTGTGCAAACGATGAGTATTGTGGCACCGTTTCAATATCAATAAAAATGAGATTGTAAATATTGATGGCCTGAAACATACACGAAAGAAATAGAAATTATTTTAAATTTAAAAATCTATTTCAAAAATTAAGCATGAGATCGTATTGGAGCAACATGCCGATGCTAAGAATAGCCCTGGCCCTGATGGTGGGGATAGGAATGGCTATTGTAGCAGGAGAACAGAAGCCTTTGCATTGGGCAATGATGTCGCTTCTTTCGGCTTCGTTGGTGGTTACGGTGCTTTACAGCCATCTTAAAACGCAAGATTTGGCGTATAAGTTCAGAATATGTAATGGGTTGGCATTGGTTGCAATGATTATCTCGTTCGGTTATGTACTGAGTTGGTTTAATATTCAAAAGAATTGCGAAAGCCATTTTAGTGGTTTTTTGGGGCAGAAGAATATTTTGGTTGGACGGATAGATGAGCCACCAGTGATTCGGGACAAGACTATCCAAGCGGTTGTGGAAGTGGAAGAGGTATATACAGCGAAGGGAAACATAAAAGCCGCAGGAAAGATTCAACTTAATTTAGTGAAGGATTCGCTAAGCGAAGAGCTTAATTATGGAGACGTAGTGTTGTTTAATTCAAGAGTGGATTCTATTGAAGGGCCTAAAAATCCGGGGGAATTTAGTTACAAGCGCTATCTCGGACTCCATCAAATTTACCATCAGGCATATTTAAAGGATGGTAATTGGAAGTTAGTGGATACGGCACAGGGAAACAGTCTGATGGCTTTTGTGTACAAAATCAGAAATGATTTTTTACAAATTATTCAGCAGTATGTAAAAGATAAAAATGATTTTGGAGTTGCATCGGCCATTATGCTTGGCTACCGCGATTATATTAATGCCGATATTATGCGCGCCTATGCAAGCTCGGGCACTATACATGTGCTGAGCGTAAGTGGACTGCATGTGGGCATTATGTTTTTTATGCTCAATTTTTTATTTAAATGGATGGACGGACGGGGGAAGAAATTTGAAATTGCAAAGGCGATAATTATAATTCTGTTTATTTGGTTTTATGCATGCCTTACGGGTATGAGCCCACCGGTGCTTCGTTCGGCGATGATGTTTAGTTTGATACAAATAGGACGTGTGCTAAACCGAAACGTGAATATTTATAATGTTATTGCCGGTAGCGCAATTTTTCTAATGCTGCTAGACCCGTTTGTATTGGCAGATGCCGGGTTTGAACTAAGCTATCTTGCAGTGATTGGTATAGTATATCTGTATCCTAAAATTTCCACCTTAATAGTTATTAAAATACCGAATGCGACTTATAAAAAGCAGAAGAACATTTTTTATAAGCCGGTAGCTTTTTTGTTGTACGACTTGAAATGGTTGTTGCTGAAGTTTTGCGATTGGACCTGGCAACTGGTGGCTGTTTCAATAGCTGCGCAAATTGCTACTTTGCCAATTAGTATATTTTATTTCTATCAGTTTCCGAATATGTTTTTGGTTTCTAATCTGGTGGTTATTCCGTTAAGTAATCTGGTGTTGTTTACCGGCACGGCGCTTTTTGCTTTTGGCCACGTTGCTTATTTGAATACGGCTACAGGTTGGTTATTTAAAACACTTTTACAGGGGTTAGATAGTTTTATTTTCGGTATTGACCGGCTGCCCTTTGCGCTTACCCGAGGAATAAGTGTTGGTATTATGGAAGTGGTAATGATGTATGCGTTTATTATGCTTGTGTGCTGGCTTACTGAAGAGAAGAGGCCGAAGGTGCTGCTTGCTTCATTATTGATTTTTGTTGGTTTGTGTTCGTTTAATTCGTATCAATCTATCAATAATTTAAAGCGGAAGGAGATTGTTGTGTATTCGGTGCCGAAGGAGAGGGCGATATTATTTATATCGGGTAAAGAGGCCTGGTGCGATTTTGATACAAGCTTGTTGAATGATAATTATGCCATGAATTTTCACGTGCGGCATCATTGGGCCAATTGTGGATTGGAAACGGAAACATGTATAGATAGCGCAGTGGATATATGCAAGCAATTTGACTTTGGGAAGCTAGCATTGTTTGAAGGCAAAAAGATATTGATAGTAAATTCTACGATAACCGGAAGCGGTTTTGATGGAGCCCAAAAAATGAAAGTGGACTTGGTTATTATTTCCGGCAAGGCTAAAGGCTCGCTTGAAGGGCTGCGAAAGATGTTTGACTTTAATGAAATAGTTTTCGATTCATCAAACAAGGAGGGAAAAATAAAACAATGGAAAGCTGATTGCGTGAAGGCTGGAGTTGGGTTTTGGGATGTTGGGGTGCAGGGGGCTTATGTGAAGACAATTGAAAATTAAGACACCAACGAGGAGTAAAAACTATCTTAAATTATCCTTAATAAACTCACCCAATTTTTGATTAGCCTCCTTAGCTTTAGGCAGTACGCGCCAGAAGGCATTGAATACGTGGAATTTTTTGGCGTAAATTTCTAATATAACTGTTACGCCTTGTTGCGAGGCCAGTTCTTCGAAACGGATGGAATCATCTAACAACATTTCTTCTTCGCCTACTTGTATATAAATGGGCGGCAGGTTTTTTAAATCGTGGAAAATAGGAGAGGCATAGGGCGATTTTGGGTCGGCATCGCCCAAGTATTGTTTGCTCCAATAGGGTATGCCTTCATGCACCAGCATGGGGTCAATATCTTTGTTTGTGATAAATGATTTGCCGCTTACGGTGTGGTCTAACCAAGGAGAAATGGCAATGGCGCATTTAGGCGCAGGAATATTTTTATCGCGAAGGTATAAGAGGGTGCAGATGGAGATTCCACCACCGGCAGAGTCCCCTCCAAAAGCAATTTGCGAAGGAGAGAATCCATTTTGTAATAACCATTGGTATGCATTGGCTGCATCTTCTATAGGCGCGGGATATTTATTTTCGGGTGCCAGGCGGTACTCAATAATCAATGCTTTAATGCCCGAATTTTTTGCGATTTGCGAAACAAGTGCCCGGTGGGTATTTATAGAGCCGGTAGCATAACCGCCGCCATGAAAAAATAAAAGCACTTTGCTTTCATCGGCACCGTTAGGGGCTACCCATTCGCTTTTCATACCGGCAATAGTTGCGGGTGTGTAAGTAAAACCGGGAAGCGGTGAATTAAATTTAGAGACTAATGCCTCGAACCCCTTGCGTGCAAATTTAATATCTGTATGGTCTACATTGTTTTTAATTCGGCGCAAAATTCTTTTTATTACAAAAAGACGTATGGTAGACATAGATGTTTATTTATTAACCAAAGATTCGCGTGTAAATTCAACCACCATTAAAATTTTGAAAGCAAACCAAATATTGTGTTGTTCAATTTCCCGTTTGGCCAGTAAATGCATTTCGCGTTCAAAAACTGTAAAATCGTTTCCGTATTTTTCTACTACCAGTTTTACTTCTGGCACCGGGCCCATGTCGAATAATTCTTTCTCCTCTGGTATTCTTTCGCTTGATGCTATTTGAGCAATATCGTTACCGGTAAGGTATTTTGAATGTTTGATGCCTTCGGGTAGCTGGTCGAAGCCCATGCTTAGTGCGTCATGCGTGCGTGGTTTTGGAACTTCGAAAATGGCATCGGGTATCATTCGTGCATAATAATGCTTGCCCATACGCGCTACCTGGTCCATTTTATAAGGCGAGATGGTTTTATCTTCATCTAACACATTTTCATTAACGTGCATTACCAGTATTTCGCAAATAATTAAATTACCTGCGCCGCCTTCAGTTCCGGTTTCAATAATTTGCTTTACGCGACATTCTAATTGCACCGGTGACTCAGCAACGCGCGGTGGTTTTACTATTTCGCTTTTTAATTCGGTAAAGCCTGCTTTTAAAAATTCGTTTATGCCTTTAGGAAATTCGCTTGATGTTAATGAAGTTTGATGCACCATAGCGTAGTTTACAATATTTACTACGCACTCATCGGTTTCTTTCAGGTTGTCGAAAGTGTTTTTTGTTCTACCGGTTTTACCACTTCGTGCGGGAGAAAAAATTAAAGTAGGCGGCTTGGAACCGAATATATTGAAAAATGAAAATGGTGCCAGATTGACTTTGCCATCTTTATCCATTGATGAAACAAAAGCGATGGGACGAGGGGCAACTGCGCCTAACAGATACTCATGCCATTTTGGTAAGGGAAAATCGGCGGGTTTGATGCTTAACATGCGGGTGCAATATTAAGAATTTAATGAGTAAGCAGCATATAAATGGTGGGAACAAAAACGCATAATGAAAATAAAATGGTAAGAATATTTTTTGCTGGTAATTTTTTTTTGGTAAGCAGAAGCACATCTACAACCATCATGGCCATATACCATAGCGCCAGGAAAATTAAGATGGTAGTGCTTCTTGCAGGTGCAAAATCATGTTCTTTAGCCATACCCTCATGCGCTATTTCGAACATCGTTCGGGCGCCGGCACCCATTATTATAAGCATTACTGCCAGGAGGTAATATTTCATAAAGCTGGTAAAATTTTTCCTGTGCATTCTCCAAAACCTATTCTTACTCCATCTTTTTCGGCATGTGCGCGCATTACTACGGTGTCGTTATCCTGTATAAATTTTCTTTCAGTTCCATCGGGCATTTGAATTGGATTTTTGCCCTGCCAAGTTATTTCGAGCATGGAGCCATACGAATCGGGTGTAGGACCTGAAATAGTTCCGCTGGCATATAAATCGCCGACCTGTATATTGCAACCATTAGCGGTGTGGTGTGCTAATTGCTGGCACATGTTCCAATACATATATTTAAAGTTGCTGTTCGAAATTGTTTTTGCTGCACCGGCGGGGGCAATTATATCTACCTCAAGTCGAATGTCGTAATTTTTTTTGCCGGTGAATTGCAGGTAGGGCAATACTTCGGGATCTTGCTCCGGGCTATCGGTTTTAAATGGCTCGAGCGCTTCGAGAGTAACAATCCAGGGAGAAACGGTTGAGCCAAAGTTTTTGGCAAGGAATGGTCCGAGGGGGACATACTCCCATTTTTGAATGTCGCGGGCGCTCCAGTCGTTGAATAATAATAAGCCGAAAATATGGTCTTCGGCTTGTGCTGTGGTAACGGAACTGCCGAGCGCTGTTTCTTTATTTATTACAAATGCCATTTCTAATTCAAAGTCGAGCAAACGCGTTGGGCCGAATGTTGGTTTATCCGCATCATCGGCTTTCGTTTGTCCTTTAGGGCGATGAATTGGGGTACCGGATACCACAATAGATGAAGCGCGGCCGTGATAGCCCACCGGTAAGTGCAACCAGTTAGGAAGCAGGGCATTTTTAGGGTCGCGGAACATGGAGCCTACGTTGGTGGCGTGTTCGCGGCTGGAATAAAAATCGGTATAATTGGGAATGCGAATGGGCAGAAGCATTTCGGCATCGCTCTGTTTTATTAATGCCTGATTTTTTAGTTCGGTATTGTTTTGCAGTTCGGTGTTTTCAGTGCTTAATAGTTCGGCAATTCTTTCTCGCACGGCATTGGTTATAGGTTTGCCGAGAGCAATAAAATTATTCAACGTTTTTTCTTCTAATACTTTTTTATCAAACGCGATTGTGTTAAGCAGGCCGGCATTAGTGATAATGGATAAATCGAGAATGTAGTTGCCAATAGCAGTACCGGCTCGCGGGCTTAAATCCTTTGTCTTAAAAATTCCGAAGGGAATATTTTGTATGGGGAAATCGCTTCCTGGTTTTACTTCTACCCAACTTTTTAGTTTGGGGTTATTTGCTTTGTTCATTGGTTCTTTATTTTAATTCGCATTCTGTAGGGCTAAAGTAAACACACCCCTGCTCTCCCTCCGGCAAACGCACTCCCCTCTCAAGAGGGGAAATTAAATACATGTGTTTTGCTGCTCAAATATCAAAATTCCATTCGGTTTCTGTATCTCCAAATTGCTTACGGGTGTTTATTTTTTGTATTTGGCGTTCAATTATTAAATCGGCTATTGTTTTTGAAAAATCGGC
>CAIXGR010000029.1 GCA_903919075.1 uncultured Bacteroidota bacterium
CCATATTGAGGTTCAAAACCGGCTTCGCCTAAATAATCTAAAGCATCGTCGGTTATTTCCAATTCAACATCTTTCTTTTTCAATAACTCGCGCAACTGGGCTAATTGTAAGTCTACAATTTGGCGTATCTGCTTTTTCATTAGCGGGCGGAACATTACAATTTCATCTATCCGGTTCAAAAACTCGGGACGTATAGTTTCGCGCAGTCTGTTCATTACTTCTACTTTGGTGGCATCGGTTACGGCTTCAACATTCTTTTCAGTTACCTTTTCAAAATTAGCTTGTATCAAATCGCTGCCAATGTTCGAGGTCATGATAATAATAGTGTTCTTAAAATTCACTGTTCTTCCTTTATTATCAGTTAAGCGTCCATCATCCAACACTTGTAATAGCACATTGAAAACATCCGGATGCGCTTTTTCAATCTCATCAAACAAAATTACACAGTAAGGGTGCCTGCGCACTGCCTCGGTTAACTGCCCGCCTTCATCATAACCCACATATCCCGGAGGCGAACCCACTAAGCGCGATACAGTATGTTTTTCCTGGTATTCGCTCATATCAATACGCACCATGGCGTGCTCGTCATTAAACAATACTTCGCTTAAAGCTTTGCTCAATTCGGTTTTACCCACACCGGTTGTACCTAAAAACAGGAACGAACCAATGGGCTTGCGTTCATCCTGCAAGCCAGCCCTGCTGCGGCGAATGGCATCGGCTACTGCTGTAATGGCTTCATCTTGTCCTTTAACGCGCTCGCGTAATTTATCTTCAAGATGTAACAGTTTCTCTTTTTCGCCTTCCAGCATTTTAGTTACCGGTATACCGGTCCACTTGCTTACAATTTGTGCAATGTCTTCGCTGGTTACTTCTTCCTGCAATATTCTTTTTTCAGGAGAAATTTTAGCCAGCTCCTTTTCAAATTTCTTGATGTCGGTTTCGGCATCTTTAATTTTGCCGTAACGTATTTCGGCTACTTTGCCATAATCGCCTTCGCGTTCGGCTTTGTCGCCTTCTTGTTTTAAATTTTCAATGTCGCGCTTGCGGGCGGTAATCTTATCTACAATCTCTTTTTCTTTTTGCCATTTAGCTTTAAACTGGTTGCGCTCTTCTTTAAGGTTTGCAAGTTCTTCGTTCAACTCTTTTAATTTTCTTTCATCATTCTCGCGCTTAATGGCTGCTATTTCAATTTCAAGCTGCATAATACGGCGCTCAATTTCATCCAGCTCTTCGGGCAGAGAATCCATTTCGAGGCGCAGTTTTGCTGCTGCTTCGTCAATTAAGTCAATGGCCTTATCGGGTAAAAACCTTTCTGTAATATACCGGTCGCTTAAAGTTACGGCACTTATAATGGCATCATCTTTAATACGCACTTTGTGGTGGTTTTCATACCGCTCTTTCAATCCGCGAAGAATGGAAACTGCATCTTCAATGGAAGGCTCCTCCACCATTACTTTCTGAAAACGTCTTTCAAGCGCCTTGTCTTTTTCAAAATATTTTTGGTATTCGTTTAGGGTGGTGGCACCAATGGCGCGTAACTCGCCACGGGCAAGTTCGGGCTTAATAATATTGGCTGCATCCATTGCTCCCTCAGTAGCGCCGGCGCCTATTATAGTATGTATCTCATCTATAAACAGAATAATTCTACCGGCACTTTCTTTTACTTCTTTTACTACGGCTTTTAAACGCTCTTCAAAATCGCCGCGGTATTTTGCACCGGCCATCATGGCGCCCATATCTAAAGCATAAATTACTTTGCTTTTTAAATTTTCGGGCACATCGCCTTTTACTATGCGATGTGCAATGCCTTCGGCAATAGCTGTTTTACCTACACCGGGTTCGCCCACCAATAAAGGGTTGTTTTTAGTTTTGCGCGATAGAATATGCATTACGCGGCGTATTTCTTCATCGCGGCCAATCACCGGGTCCAGCTTTCCGCTTTTTGCCTGTGCGTTTAAGTTGTTCGCATATTTATCAAGCGAGTTGTAGGTAGCATCTGCACCTTGTTCGGTTACTTTATTGCCGCGGCGTAAATCAAGTATGGCTTGGCGAAGTTTCTTTTCCTGCAGGCCGTTTTCTTTAAGCAGTTTGCTGGTGTCATCGCCAATCATTAGCATGGCCAATAAAAGCGTTTCAACGCTTATGTAGCTGTCTTCAAAATCTTTAATCAGTTTATTGGCTTGCAAAATTAGTTTGCTAAAAGAAGAAGAGGGTGCTATGTCGGCCGTTTGGCCTGAAACTTTAGGCAGGGTTTTCAATTTCTCTTCAACCTTACCCAATAAAATATTGCGGTTCACGCCAGCTTTATCTAAAATAAAGGGAAGTGAATCCTCATCTACATTCAACATACCTTTTAGCATGTGAATAGTATCGAGCTGTGGGTGCCCGTTATTAAAAGCCTCTTGCTGTGCAGCACTTAAAGCCTCTAATGCTTTTGTTGTGAAATTATTTGCATTCATATATAATAGAATTTAGATTTTAGACATGAGATATCGACTAAAACATCGCAAAGTTTACAAAAAGCGCTCCATAAAGATATGAGGAAAGTTTGTCAGTTAGATAACAAAAATCACTGACAAAATGTTGGATAAAGGCTTGAATTAGAGGAAATATTGGCGGGTATGGTGGTATTTAGTAACGTGTGGCCATGTAAAGAACGTGGAATAAATAAAAAAATACCGGTAAACGCTACATATAAATAGGGTTTACCGGTAAGGTATTGTAAAAGCAGCTACCGCTTATTGCACGGTGGCAGATGCTGAAAATGGTGATTGTTTAGCAAAATAGTATTTCTTACCACCAAGTGTTGTGCTACCCAAAGAACAAGGCATTACCTGAAAGTTAACCTGTTGTCCATTAGTTAAGCCCATATGGGCAACATCCGAAGCACTAAATGTTACAGAGGTAGCATTGGTAGAGGAGGTATGAACTATTTTGATACCACCCTGGCAATACATCATGCAATAAAGAAAATCTACCGTACCCGCAGTTGAAAACGTAATGGTTATAGCCGAATTTTTGCTCATAGTTGCAGGCACGTTCAAGCTTGTAACCACCGGCCAAGGTGTATTATCAGTATAGCTAAATCCGGCTATGCCATTAGCGGCATTACCTTGCACATGCCAGTGTACTGCATTGCTGGTGGTATAATCGGGAAAGTCGAAGCTGTTCAGTATATCTAGCTGATACCAAGATACAAAATAACCCGCAATGCTATCACTTAAGTCTACACTGTTGCTTGTAACGGTACCGGCATATTTGGTTTGTGTAATACTTGAAAACCATGCCATCGGATAGCCCACTATAGTAGTATCGTATTCGCCGCCACCTACATCAGTTATCCCGCTAGCATTAATAGCATATAGGGCACCGGCGGCATCGTTAGGAACACCAGGGCCACCACCGTATTGGTCTAATGGGGTATTATTTATTATTGTAACCACTGTTGTTGTTAGTGTCAGGCTTTTTACAAGCAGTAAAAAGCGTTAAAAACGTTAGTGCTAATAAGAAAGCGGGGGTTATTTTTTTCATGGTTTTTTATGTTTAGGAAGTAAATATAAAATTCTTTATTTCATATTATGCATAGGCGTATATGAAAAAGAATAAGAAGCAACAGGTAGGGAAGCGGTTCGCCATTTAGGGAGGGAGTCAAAGGGAACGGGGAGCCGGAACTTCAACCTACCATCTTTTAGTTGTAATTGAAAGTTTGTTATAGTAAAAGATATAAGTTTTATACCGTTTATAGGGCTTCCTTTTTATAATCCAATAAAAGTAAAAGGCCAAAAAGGGAACCCATACAATAAAGAGTATATCGAGCATATTGATTAAATGTAGTATGAATATTTCTACAACATCGGCGTATCAATAAAAATCCGAACATTGCCTTGTTCGTCTTTACTGTTCTCTTTCATATCTACAAACAATTCGGGTTTGTCGTATATAACAAAGTATACGAAAGGATCGTAGATGATGCTTTTCTTTACATCAAAATGCGGGTCGCCATCGCCGGCATTTAATACGGTAACTTGTACTTTGTGATCTTTGCGGTATTTATAGGCAGCACCTTTTAACAGCGTGCGTACATTTTTCGAATCGCCAACTAATAAAGTAGGGTAAAGAATTTTATCGGTAATTTTTAACGAGTCGATAACCTTAAAAAAGCCTTTCGGGTTTTGCAGTTTCAGGTGCATGTAATCGCCCCAGTTAACAAAGAAACCGGCTGCGGCCATTTTACCGTTTTCATCGGTAATCATATATACCCTGCTGCTTGGCGAAGAAGTAAGGATACGCTTAACCATGCTGAAAAAGTTTTCTTCAGAATGCATTTGGTTGAAAACAAACTTGTCTCTAATTTCTTTAATCTTTAAATAATACTCTTTTAAAGCCTCGGTATTATTCGAAATATCTACTAATTTTTTCGAAGCACTGCTACTGCCAAAAAATAAGTTGATGTGTGTATTATTACGCATGGGGAAGGTTTCGAAAAGTTTTCCCTGGCGCTGTGTATTCATTTTTAATGCATCGTTAATAGCCTGGTTTTCGCGGCCCATTGATGCATACACAAAGTGCATATCTTTAACTGTAGTAATATCATGTAGAATACTGAACACGGTAGTAAATATTCTCTTCCGGCGGTATATTGATTGCCTGCTGGCTGTTTGCTCAACTAAGCGGAGCACGTTGTAATAATAACTTTGGTGCAATTGCCCATCGGGTGATTTAAAGTTAATGCAGTTGCAATGGATATAACCAATCATGGTATAATCGCGGTAAGCTGCGCCATTTTCCAACGGTAGCGGATGAAGTACCACCACCACCACAGCATCATCAAAAAAATGCTGAACCGAATCAGGGAACGTATGAAAATAACTTTGGAATGTAAGTTTGCCCTCGCCTTTTTCATTCACATGTTTTTCGGGTACCGATACCACCTCTTTACACTCGCTGTAAAAATATTCAGCGTCGTTACGCAGCTGAAATTGAGAAAGGACAGAAGAAATTTCTTTCATCAGCCCGATAGGGAAGGCCAACATTACCAACTCATCTTCAAAAGTATCGTCGCAATCTATTTCGCGGCGTACATACTTTAACTGTGAAGGGTTAGCTGGGTCTTTGCCTTCAATGAAATAATACTGGCGTTTTTTCATACTTTAATTTTATCGGGCGGAGTTTTCGAAACTTTGTGGCCGGTACCCTTAGGGTGTTTACCATGGTGATGAAGCAGGTCTAACTGCTTTCCTATCTTAACAAACTTCTCGATAATGAAATCCAAATGTTGGTCTTCGTGCGTAGCCATGTAGCTGGTTCTTAGCATTTGCATACCCGGTGGGGTAGCAGGCGATATAAAAGCATTTACAAATACACCTTCATCATAAAGCATTTTCCAGATGGAGAAACACTTTTCATCGTCACCAATAATTATTGGCACAATGGCTGCCTGGCCATCAATTACATGAAAGCCTGATTCGCGAAGGCCTTTGCGTACCCGCTCAGCATTTCTGCGCACCCTAACAGCCAATTCGGGTTGTTCAATTAAAATATCTAAAGCGGCACTGGCGGCTGCAACTGCTGCCGGTGTTGGCGAAGCCGAGAAAATAAGCGCCGGTGATTTATGTCTTAAAAATTCAATTACTTTTTCAGGGCCTACTACAAAACCGCCCAATGAAGCAAGTGTTTTGCTAAAGGTACAAACAATAAGGTCTACGTCTTCTACTGCATTAAAATAATGAACTGTACCCTTGCCATTATCGGCCATTACACCAAAGCCGTGGGCATCATCCACCAAAAGTGTGGCATTATACTTCTTGGCAATAACTTTCATTTCATCCAGCTTCACAATGCTGCCCATAGCACTAAAAACGCCATCAGTAACAATTAGTTTATTGGCTTTTTCCGGCGCATGTGCAAGTTTCTTTTCAAGGTCTTGCATGTTGTTATGCTTAAAGCGCACAACATGGGCACCGGCAGCAGCAGAAAGCATGTTGCCGCTTACAATACTTGAATGATTGTCTTTGTCGGAAAAAATATATTCGCCTTTGCCTACCAGGGGAAATATAACGCCTTGGCCTGCCTGAAAACCGGTGCTAAATAAAAGCGCCGATTCTTTGCCCATAAACTTGGCTATTTTTTCTTCCAGTTCAATATGCAAATCAATTGTACCGGTAAGAAAACGTGAACCTGAACAGCTGGTGCCGTATTTTTCAAGTGCTTTTATAGCAGCTTCCTTAACTTTAGGGTGTGTAGTTAATCCAAGATAGTTATTTGAACCAGCCATTACAACTTTGCGGCCTTCCATCAATACCACCGGCCCTTCGCTTTCCTGTATAGGCCTAAAATAGGGGTATATGCCCTTCGCTTTTACAATTTCCGAAACTTTATAATCATAACATTTATCAAATAATCCCATTATGCACGGTTTAGTTAGTAAAACTGCTAATTCGAATCAACACAGGTTTTAATATTAAATTAAGTATCATTTTTTATTGAAATAATACCAAACCTTCTCGCTTATTCTTTGGCTCAAATTAAAGCCTGTTTGTTAATGGCAAATACCATTTTTTACAAGCCGCAAAGATGTAACAATTCTACGAAATTTTATTCACCGTTTATAGCCTCAGTGCGGCATGTTAATAAATCATTAGTGTTAAAGTGTTAAAACTAATTTTATTAACTGAAAATCAATGATTTGTATGGTGTAGATATTTGTACGATAGGTAACGTAAATGTTTGAAAATCAGCAAAAAGGCTTTGGCTCGCTACCAATGAATTGCAAGGTTTAGCTTACCGCTGACTTTGTTTTCGATTTTACTTTTTCAATCCATTTGTTCACCAAATCTTCAAGCGTAGTTAGCGATACTGCCCCGTTGGTAAGCACAACTTCATGAAATTGGCGGATGTCGAATTTATCGCCAAGCTCGTTTATGGCCCGCTGCCTTAGCGATAGAATTTTAATCATGCCAATTTTATAACCGGTTGCCTGACCCGGCCAAATAAAATAGCGTTCAATTTCATTTTCGATGTCCTTTTGTGCGTTGGCCGTGTTTTTTACAAAATAATCAATTGCCTGCTCGCGGGTCCAATGTTTTGTATGTATGCCCACATCAACTACTAGGCGTGCTGCGCGAAAAACCTCCATTGAAAGCCTTCCGAAATCCGAATACGGGTCTTTATACTTGCCCACGTCTTTAGCCAACTTCTCCGAATAAAGTGCCCAACCTTCAACGTATGAAGTAAAAAACTCATGTCTTCTAAATTTAGGAACCCCCTTTAATTCCTGCGCTACAGCAATTTGCATATGGTGTCCCGGTATGGCTTCGTGGTAAGTAAGGGCCTCCATTTGATATTTAGGCTCGGTTGACATATCGTAGGTATTTACATAATACCTGCCGGGCCGCGAACCATCTTCGGCCGGATCTTCGTAAAAAGCACCACCGGCACTTTTTTCTCTAAATTTTTCTACTTCCTTAATCACCAAGGGTGCTTTGGGGAGTGTGGTAAATAATTGAGGCATCATTATTTTCATGCTATCAATATAGTCGTGGGCATCTGTTACCAGTTGCTGACGCCCCTTTGCGTCATTGGCATATTTAAATTGCTGGTCGGTGCGTACAAATTTGAAAAAGTCGTGCAGCGAATCGCTTTTAAAATTCACCTTTTTCATAATGGCGCGCATTTCATTATGTATTCGTGCTACTTCATTAATACCGGTTTGGTAAACTTCCTCCGGTGTCATTTTAGTGGTGGTGTGGTATTGCAACATGTATGTGTAATAAGCATCGCCATCAGGTAAATTCCAAACGCCGTTGCTGCCTTTTGCTTTTGCTTTTGGTTCTAGTTGGGCCCAGTAATCCAATAGTTTTTTGTATGATGATTTAACTGTAGTTTTTATTATTTCTGCAGCTTCAGCAATTAGCTTTTCTTTTTCAGCTTTATCAATATTCAGCTTTTCCACTTTCGAAGAAAAATCGGTAAGCAAAGTATTAGAGGCATCTTTTGCATCGCAGCCTTTTATAAAATTTTTTACATCGTCGGTTACATACTTAAAGGTAAAGTAGGGCGGAAAAATTCCTTTCGCCTCGCTCTTTTTTAAATTATCAATGGTTTGAGAAAACACCAAATCAAATTTTCTTAATCGCGAAAGGTAAGCCTCGGCATCTTTCACCGAATCAATCTTGTGAACGTTAACTAAAAACACCGGTAAATCATTATGCGCACCCTGTAGCTGATTAATTTCAAAATCATAGTGCCGCCACTTTCGGCTTGCCTCAATTCTTTGAAGGTCCTCTTCATACATTCTTACGCTCAAAGCAGTTTGCTCATCAACGGAATTCAGATTGAATTTTTTAAGTGTATCAACATTTGCCCTAAATATGGCTAACTCTTTGTCACCTGTTTCATCAGTCCGGTCATTCCATGAATCGTAGCTAGTTTTTAAACCTAATGATGCCGCTATTTCCGGGTAACGGGCAACATACTCATCAAACTTGCGGTCTAAAAAGTCGTTTACTTTTTTCGATTCCGTGGTAACCTCCTCAGCGCTATACGTTTTCTTTTGGCCCATATTGCATGACGATAAAATAATACATAAAAAAATAATGGAATATGATTTCCCCATAGAAATTCTTTTTAGGAAAGCTAAAAATAAGAAATTACCATTAAGGACTTAGCCTGTATTGAGGGCCAAAAAATGCAGCATATTTAACGCACTAAGTAAAAATTGACTTTATATTTGCTCTAATTATTTCAAAATAAAATCAAAAATTACTACGAAAAGAAGTTTATTTATGTTGTTCGGTGCTTTACTGATTTGTAGTATTACATATCAGGCTAAGGCGCAAAAAGTTTTTGCGGGCAAAGTTAATTTTGTAAGCCGCGAGTATCATTCTTACCCTGGTACCTGGGCTGCTTCTCAGATATTAGGACAACCCAATGTTTACCCTGCTTATGGCGATATTGGAAATAACTGGACCCCTTTAAGTTATGGTGATCAGCGCGATACTATCGATTTGCAGTTTGATAACACCGGTGCTATTGATAGCATTTTTATTTATCAAACAGACCAGCCGGGATTTATTGATTCTGTTTTTGTGAAAAATCCGGGTACCGGTGGATGGGTTTTAATATATGCCGCAATACCTGCCCTTTCGGCAGACTCTGCGCAGATATTAGCTATCGGTTTTCCAACCACTGCTTTTAATGTTTCGGAGGTTCGTATTATGCTAGCCACTGATTTAGCTTCCAGTTGGGTTGAATTGGATGCGGTGGCCATAAGCCCTTCTCATAATACCGGTTTTGTACAAAGCCATTCAGCTGGTTATGCTTTACATTTTGATGGCGACTCTGCTTATTATAGAACTTACGCCAACGACAATAATATGTTGACCGATTCAGCTTTTACTATTGCCGCTTGGGTAAAAATAGGTGGAGCTGCTCCGGCTCCGCCAACCATTAACGAAGGTGCAGGAATAGTAAGTGATGGTGGCGATGGTGTGTTAGGAATTTACCAGGCTAATTTTGGTCAGGATGACAGTATCTTTTTTTATTCAAATCCTGATTATATAAATATGGCATATACCCAGGGTGAATGGATGCACCTGACCATGACATACACTAACGATACTTTGAAAGCCTATAAAAACTGGGTGTTGGTAGGTAGTGTATATTCAGTAGCTTATTGGGATGGCATAGGGTACCCACTTGAATTAGGACGTAATGACTATAACAACTCCTTTTTTAAAGGCGATATTGATGAGCTGGTAACTTTCAACCGGGCTATTAGCGCTGCCGAAGTTGTAACTGTAAAGAATTTGCAACTAACAGGCACAGAGCAAGGCTTAACCGGTTACTGGCCATTTAATGATTGCGATGGTTCATCGCATTTTAATGCCTTTACTCATTTAAGAGATTCATTGGTTAATGGCACAAGTTGCGTTACAGCTGATTATGTTGTGCCGACCGGTATATCCAATCTAGAAACCGCTACTGCGCAACTTAACGTGTACCCGGTACCGGCTAACGATATTTTAAATGTAGTAAGCGCTGATGGTATTTCTTCTATCGAAATTTATGATATGTTGGGAAGAACCATTTACCAGGCAGAAGCGGAAAATAAAAACATGGTAAGCATTAATGTAAAAGATTTCGCAAAAAGTGTTTACCTGTTAAAAGTAATTACCGAAAATGGAATTGCTACTAAAAAGTTTAACGTAGAGTAAACCCCTTCCGTCCCCTAAAGGGGAAACCAAAGGCATAGGCTCTAAAAATATCCCACTTCTGAATAAGGAGTGGGATTTTTTTTATTAAAAAATGAAGTCATCATTGCGAGGATAATTCGCGTAAAAAATAAATATGCATTGTCCGAGGCAATCTTCCGTTGTATCTTTTGCAAGAATTCGAACGAGGACGAAGCGCATGTATTACTTGTTTTTATAACGGTTTATAACAATGCCTCCGGCATGGTAGCACCCCAAGGGTAAAGAATTAATAAACGAATTAAATGAACTTCTCATGCTGAGGATAGTTTCAAGTTGATTTGCCAAACTATCGATCGTGAATGCCTCCGGTATTTTGTCTTTACAAACTTCGGGTGTCCAGTAAGTTTTAAAAGAATATTTTGAGGAATTCGAATACTCAATAAAGTAAGTTGTTCCATCAGTGCCTGAACACCATCCTTTAATATTCTCTTCAGTGGGAATAGCGAAAATTGATAGCTTTGTGAAAACGCTATAAATCTGTTTTGCCTTTGAATTGTCAAGATTGACTATGTGGCAATAAAGTTTTTCTGGCGCAGGTCTTTTTTTCCTAGATCTGTCGGGATTACAGCTTTTCGTAACGTTGGCAAAAGTTCCCGCAAAAGTTTTATAGTCCTCAGTCCAAATATCAATTGCCTGAATTTCGGTTGAAAACCTAAAGTGCAAACTATCACTTGATTTTGTTAAGTCCGGAAGCCCCATCTGTTTAAAATCTTTTTGCCTCCATCCAAACCAGGCTGATGTGTCGCCGTTTTTGTAGGTATATATTTCTGAAGTCTTTCCTTGCGCATAGCTTAATAAGCCAAAACTAAGGAACAGTAATACAGTTAAGAGTCGTTTCATAAGTTTAAAGTGCTTCACTAAACTTTAGCCTCTTCCGCATAACTCTCCACCGGTGGGCAAGTGCAAATCAAATGCCTGTCGCCCTGGCTGTTGTTTACCCGGCCTACACTTGGCCAGAATTTGCGTTCGCTTACATAATGCAATGGGAAAGCGGCTTCCTCGCGGGTGTAGCCATGTTTCCATTCGTTAGCGGTAACCATGCTTAAAGTATGGGGTGCATTTTTTAGCGGGTTATCAGTAGCATCGCTTTCTTTTTTCTCGATAGCGTCAATTTCTTTTTTAATAGCAATCAACGCGTCGCAAAAACGGTCTATCTCAGCTTTGTCTTCACTTTCGGTTGGTTCAATCATTAAAGTGCCTGCTACCGGAAACGAAACTGTTGGTGCGTGGAAACCATAATCCATTAAACGCTTTGCTACATCTTCCACCTCAATACCTACGGTGTGTTTAAACGGACGGAAATCTAATATCAACTCGTGTGCTACACGGCCGTGTTCAAGGCCGGTGTATAGTACCTGGTAGTATTCTTCTAACCGGGCTTTCATATAATTCGCATTCAGTATGGCATATTTAGTAGCATCGGTAACGCCCTGTGCGCCCAGCATGCGGATGTAGCCGTACGAAATCAACAAAATACTTGCACTTCCATACGGCGCTGCTGAAATGGCATGAATAGATTTTTCGCCACCGGTTTTTACCAATGGGTTGCTTGGTAAGTACGGCGCAAGATGTTTAGCCACACAAATAGGCCCCATGCCGGGCCCGCCACCACCATGCGGAATGGCAAATGTTTTGTGAAGGTTAATATGGTTTACATCGGCGCCAATTATTGCCGGCGAGGTAAGCCCCACTTGCGCATTTAAATTCGCGCCATCCATGTATACTTGTCCGCCATTGGCGTGTATTAAAGCGCATACATCTTTTATTTTATGCTCGAACACACCATGCGTTGATGGGTAGGTTGCCATCAGGCAGCACAAATCATTTTTATGCTCTTCCGCTTTTTTAAGCAAGTCATCAAAATCAATATTACCGTAACTATCGGTGCCTACTACTACCACTTTAAGGCCTGCCATTACTGCACTGGCGGGGTTAGTGCCGTGGGCAGATGCTGGTATTAAGGCAACATTTCTGTGGCCTTGTCCTATATCATTTTGGTAAGCCCTTATCACCATTAAGCCCGCATACTCGCCCTGGGCGCCGGAGTTGGGTTGCAGTGATGTTGAATCGAAACCGGTTATCTCGGCCAAATAATTTTCTAAGGCAGTAATAATTTCCAAATAACCTGCTGCCTGTGCTTTGGGCACAAACGGGTGTATATTTCCAAACTCGGGCCAGCTAATGGGTTCCAGTTCTGCCGCCGCATTCAGTTTCATGGTGCATGAACCGAGCGCTATCATAGATTGAGTAAGCGATAAATCTTTATTCTCTAAACTTTTAATATAACGCATCAACTGGCTCTCGCTGCGATGGGTATTAAACACCGGATGAGTCATAAAAGAAGAACTGCGGGTAAGGGTAGGTGGAAGACATAAAGTTTGTCCGTTGTACCGGTATATATCAAACGTATAATCATCCTTGCCCTGTGCAGTTGCAAATACGTTCACAATATCTACCACGTCTTCGGGCTGTGTAGTTTCATCCAGCGAAATACTTATACCTTTTTCATCATAATGGAAATTGATTTCCTTATTTAAAGCCAGTTGGTGAATGAAATCATGCAACTGTGCCTTATCGGTAGTATCAATATACAGGGTATCGAAAAAATGTTCGTTCACTATTTTATAACCTAAGTGATGCAACTCCATTTTTAAAACGCAGGCCAGGTTATGCACCCGCAGCGCTATGTTTTTCAATCCCTCAGCACCATGATATACACCGTACATGCCCGCCATAATAGCCAGCAAAGCCTGCGCAGTACAAATATTAGATGTAGCTTTTTCTCTTCTTATATGCTGCTCGCGGGTTTGCAAAGCCATACGTAGCGCGGATTTGCCTTGTGAATCAACTGATACGCCTATGATTCTGCCCGGTAGTATTCTCTTATAATCATCTTTAGTGGCAAAGAAAGCAGCATGCGGGCCACCATAACCCATAGGCACACCCAACCTTTGCGAATTGCCCACCACGCAATCGGCACCAAACTCACCGGGTGGGGTTAATAATGTAAGTGCAAGCAAATCCGAAGCCACACAAACGTAACATTCAACGCTGTGGCATTTTTCAATAAACGTGCGGTAATCGTTAACGCTACCATTTTTGGCAGGGTATTGTAGCAGAGCGCCAAAAAAATCTTTATCAATAACTGCGGTGTTGTAATCGCCAACAATTATTTCAATGCCCAAAAATCCGGCGCGGGTTTTTATTACATCAATAGTTTGCGGAAAGCACAGGCTTGAAATAAAAAATTTATTGTGGTTCGAATCTTTCTTGTTCTTCAATCCCCAAAACATGTGCATGGCTTCGGCAGCCGCAGTGCCTTCGTCCAATAGCGAAGCATTGGCAACGGGCATACCGGTAAGGTCGCTCACCATGGTTTGAAAATTCAGCAAAGCCTCTAAACGGCCCTGCGCAATTTCGGCCTGGTAAGGCGTGTATTGCGTGTACCATCCGGGGTTTTCCAACACATTTCTGCGTATCGCTGCCGGCACAATAGTATTGTAATACCCCATGCCGATATAGGTTCTGAAAACTTTATTTTTAGAAGCCTTCTTTTTTAATTCTCTCAGGTAATTAAACTCGCTTTGTGCATCGGGCAAATTCAATTTTTCACGTCGGCGAATGTTGTGGGGGATAGTTTGGTCAATCAGTTCGTCTACGCTTGCTGCTCCAATAACTCTTAACATGGCCTCAGTTTGGTCTGCGTCAGGACCAATATGACGGTTTACAAAATGGTCGGTGCTACGAAAATTCATCATAATTCTGCTTTCTGTTTATAGAGATTTTAAGGGTGCAAAAATAACAATTGGAACGATTTAAAGTTGCTGAGTGTGGTCATCTTTAATGTAGGGTTAAACAGGCTTCCAAAAATGTGGGGCGCGGTTCTTCTGTAAAGGATGAAAGAGAGGCATATCCATTGCACATTGTTTCATTTTCCGGGCTTTAATATCTAAGAGGAAAATAAATGGCCCGGCAAAACCGTTTTTTAATAGCCATGAAAAAAATGATTGGTTTTATAGTTTGGGCAATAGGCATTTTTACCTCAGGGTGCCAAAAACGCACCGTTTGCGAAACAAAAACCAGCAGCGGCAAAGCCTATTTAAGAATATACCAAAATACTTACAGCAGCCCCGCCGAATATCAGCAGGCCATAGATGCAATTAAAGCACAGGGCTATACCTGCGACGATTCTATTTAGTGCGTTTCCGCACTACACGTAAAAAAGTGATTTTCTTTAACCAATATTGCACTGCAAAGCAAAACACGCCTTTGCGCAATAATGGAGATATTTAAAAACACATTCCTATTCAAGCTATTTAGGGCAGATAAAATACTGTTTGCAGTAATAGCCTTCTATATTCTTGCTGTGTTGTATTATGTTTCGCGACAGCGCGAAGAATTTCCGTTTTTTCTTTACGGCATGTATTCGTTAAAAGAACCACCGCAACAAAATTATTACACCTATTCCATCACCATCGGCGATCAGGAAATTAAATACTCAAAACTGCGCGATGCGCAACGCGAGTTGATTACTTCTACCATGGAGCATGCCATACCATTAATTGATTCGGGTAAAATGAGTAAAGCAGATGAATTGAAAATAAAAAACTGGTGGATGGACTATTGCTCGGATTTGCGCCTTTTAGGAGAAAATAAAATGAACGTGTACAGATTGACCTGCCATTACGACGAGCAGGGTAAAATAAGCATTGTAAAAAAAGACCTCGTATATACCTATGCAACAGAGTAACGATTTTGCGAGGAGTTATATGGTAAAAGCATATTTTGTTTTTGGTATTGCAATGTACATTTTTTTCTACCGCATGATTAGCAACTCCATGCTGTCGCAAATGAACCATCCCATTTTTTTATTTGGCGATAAGGAGTGGTTTTATCAAATTTTTATTTCATCAGGCATTGCGCAGTTCTTAACCGGTAACACATTGTATGCGGCTGTGTTCGATGTTTCGTTGCTGGTTTTTACGGTAGGGTTTTTATTGAGCGGGTACAGAATTTACGCCATGTTGTTTTCGTTGCAGGTGTTAATATATTTTTTAACCTACAATGTTGTTACCGGTCATCATTATCACGGATTGATAGGTTTACTGGTTATAACTATTCCCTTTTGGTTTAAGAATGAAAAAAAGTTTGCGGTTATGTGGGAGGCCGCGCGATATTATTTTCTCTATCTTTTTGCATCGGCCGCTTTGTGGAAAATATTACGAGGTTCGGCTTTTTATCAAGAGCAGCTTTCAGATATTTTAAAATCGCAACAAATTAATTTGTTGTTGCAGAACCCACAGAATTACAGAGCGCACATTATTCAGTATATGATAAGCCACACGGCGGTTTCTCACGTTGTTCTTTTAATAGATGTGGTATTGCAGCTTGCTTTTGTGATAGGCTTTTTTACCAAAAAATTTGACACCATCCTTTTTGTATTAGCCATTGTTTTTTGCATTGGCAATTACTTTGTGATGAGCATCCTCTCCGCCGAATTGCTGATTCTGAATCTTACCTTATTGGATTGGCAAAAAGTAGAGACCTATTTGTTGAAGAAGGAAATTATTACGGCGCAGTAGATATGCGACTATAAATAATAAAATCTTCATTTTCCTCATCCTTTCTATCCGGTTCAATTTTGAAATTGTGCTTTTCAAGCAGTTTAATGGAGCTGATATTGTCTTTATGTGTAAAGGCTTCCAACTTATTAAAGCCAAGTGTTTCAAAACTATATTGAATAATACATTCTAAAGCCTCGCTCATAATAGCCTGCCGGTAAAAAGCCGGACTCAATTCATATCCTACCTCGGCAGTTTGAAGGTCTTTAGAAAAATTCCATAAACAAATTGCTCCAATAACCTCCGGGTTGTCTTTTATGCAAATAGCCCAGTAAGCTGTTATGTTTTGCCTTATGTTTTCGTTTATATTTTTAATAAACTCACCGGCAATATTTACACTGGTGTATTTAACTCTTTTAATATACCGGTTCACCCGCTCATTTGAACGTAAAATTGATAAAGCCAAAGCATCGGTAGCGTTTAGTTGCCGAAGAAGCAGACGATTAGTTGTAAAAACCGGAAAGGGGGAAAAAGAAATTCGCTTCATGGGGTGTTATAGCTTTGAAATTCGGAGCTAATAAACTTGCGTTAACTGTTTTGGTGATATTTATTGTACAACGTTTCGGCTATTCCCCAGCCTATTTGTCCGAACCTTGCATTGTCAAATTCATTTTTATCTCCTAAAAAAATATTGTCGCCCTCAACTATTATTTTAGAATTGTCGGGAAGGGCAATTTCATTTTTACTTAGATTATTATTATCCATATCCGCTTTTATTGTAAGCATAATACAGCCGTAACAATAACCTTCATTACCATCTTGGCAATTTAATCCCTTGCAGTATATTATGGCATCTAAAATGTTTTGAGTAGATAGATCATGGTCGGCGGAGTAAGATTCTAAGCCATCCATAAATACACCTGAAATAATATTGAAAACTATTAATCTAGTACTAGCTAAGGTTGGCTGACCACCACAAATTTCTTTATTTTTAATTATAGATGCCATGTCAGTATGTTCTTACTATAAAGTTATTATCTAAAGCATAAATGCTATAACTTAGAAATTCTTAGTCTTAGCAAATGGTCGGCAATCACCAGCGCGGCCATGGCCTCAACAATGGGCACCGCGCGGGGCACTACGCATGGGTCGTGCCTTCCTTTACCTTGAATAGTTGCTTCATTTCCTTCTTTGTCAACGGTGGTTTGCTCCTGCATTAATGTAGCTACCGGTTTAAAGGCCACATTAAAATAAATATCCATGCCGTTGCTAATGCCACCTTGTATACCGCCTGATAAGTTTGTTTTGGTAATAACTTTTTTATCACCGGTAGTGGCAAATGCATCGTTGTTTTCGCTGCCGTATTTTTTTGTGCCCTCAAAGCCGCTGCCGTATTCAAAACCGTGAACTGCGTTAATAGATAACATGGCCTTACCCAAATCGGCATGTAGTTTATCGAACACCGGTTCGCCCAAACCTACGGGGCAGTTTTTAATAACGCAGGTTATAATTCCGCCAATGGTATCGCCTTTGGTGCGGGTATCCTGTATCAATTCAATCATTTTATTCGCCATCGCTTCATCGGGGCAGCGCACTATGTTCGAATCGGTTTTGGTTAAATCTAATTGCTCGTAATTTTTTTCAAGCCTCAAAGTTCCGACAGATGATACGTAGGCAGCAATATCAATGCTACGTTTTTTTATAAGTTGTTTGGCAATGGCTCCGGCAAGCACACGGGCAGCAGTTTCGCGCGCGCTGGCTCTTCCACCGCCGCGGTGGTCGCGAATGCCATATTTGGTTTCGTAAGTAAAATCGGCATGCGATGGGCGAAAGGCTTCTTTTAAATGAGCATAATCTTCGGGCTTATGGTCTTCGTTTTTAATCATAGCCGCAATAGGGCTGCCGATTGTTTTGCCTTCAAAAATGCCTGAAAGAATTTCGAATGTATCGCTTTCTTTACGCTGGGTGGTAATGGCCGATTGACCGGGTTTCCGGCGGTCGAGTTCAAGCTGTATTTGCTCAATATTTATATCCAAACCCGCAGGGCAGCCATCAATAACAACGCCAATGGCTTTGCCGTGGCTTTCGCCAAATGTGGTGATTCGAAAAATTTCTCCAAAACTATTTCCCGCCATATTTGAATTACCTGCTATGAATTGCGAAATTCGATTTTTATATTGTGATTACACAGTTTTTAGGATTATTATAAATACAATTTAATATGTCATCCATTCTTATTCGAAATATAAAATCTCTTTACGGAATACGTGATAGTGGTGCACGAACGGTTAAGGGTGAAGAATTGAGGAAACTTCCTTCTATAGATAATGCGTATTTGTTGGTAGAGAACGGCTTGATAAAATCATTCGGGAAAAACGCCGAAGCGCCGGAAAATGCCGATGAAATAATTGATGCAACGGGCAAATTTGTTTTCCCCTGCTGGTGCGATTCGCATACCCATATTGTTTATGCCGGTTCGCGCGAAACAGAGTTTGTAAATAGGATAGAGGGATTGAGTTATGAAGAGATTGCTAAGAAAGGCGGCGGTATATTGAATTCGGCAAAGCGACTGGCCGGTGCATCGGAAGAAGAATTGTTTGATGCTGCATGGTTGCGATTGGCCGAAATGCAAAACTTTGGCACGGGTGCCGTTGAAATAAAAAGCGGTTACGGTTTAAGTTACGATGGCGAATTGAAAATGCTGCGGGTAATTAAAAAATTGAAAGAAAAATCGAAGCTCACTATCAAAGCAAATTTTTTGGGTGCACATGCTTACCCGGCGGAATTTAAACAGAACCACAGAGGTTATCTGGATATTCTTATTCAACAACTGCTACCGAAAATTGCCGACGAAGGCTTGGCTGATTTTATTGACGTGTTTTGCGACCGGGGCTTTTTTTCGCCGGAAGAAACGGATGAGATTTTACAAGCCGGGGCAAAATATAATTTGCAAGCGAAGATTCATGCTAACGAATTAGATTATAGCGGAGGTATTGAAGTTGGTGTAAAAAACAAAGCGCTTTCGGTAGATCATTTGGAGTTTACCGGTGATGCACAGGTAAATGCTTTAAAAGATTCCATTACCATGCCTACGCTGCTTCCCTCAACCGCATTTTTTTTGGGCCTGCAATATGCACCGGCTCGAAAAATGATTGATTCGGGCTTACCGGTAGCCATTGCTACCGATTATAATCCCGGCTCTTCGCCATCGGGTAATATGCCTTTTGTTATTGCACTGGCATGCATAAAAATGAAGATGTTGCCGGAAGAAGCCATCAACGCCGCCACACTTAACCCGGCCTATGCTATGGGAGTGGAACAACAGCTGGGCTCAATAACAGTAGGAAAAAAAGCAAATATGTTTATTACTAAGCCTATGTCATCGCTTGCTTATTTGCCGTATTCTTTTGGGAGTAATTTGGTAGAGCGGGTATTTATATGATTGGCACAAATAGCAATATGCAGTCAATAGTTGAAAAATCGCCCATCCAAAAAATAGAAGATGATTTTCTAGTCATAAGAGGTATTCAACTATACATCAAGCGCGACGATTTAATACACCCCGAAATACAGGGCAACAAATGGAGGAAGCTAAAATATAATTTGCAGGAGGCGCAAGAAAAGCAATTCAAGACCTTACTCACTTTTGGCGGGGCATACTCCAATCATATTTATGCAACGGCTGCAGCTGCTGAATTTTTTAAATTTAAATCTATTGGTATTATAAGAGGGGAGGAGAGTGAAACTTTAAGCTCCACGCTGCAATTTGCCATTTCAAAAGGGATGGAATTGCATTACATGAATAGAGAAACCTACCGGCATAAAGATGAACATGCTACAATAAAAAAACTGCAAGAACAGTTTGGCGAATTTTATTTGGTGCCCGAAGGAGGCACAAATAATCTCGCCTTAAAAGGTGTTGCAGAAATTATTGACGAAATAGATATGGACTATGATTACATCTGCACTGCATGTGGTACCGGCGGCACGCTGGCGGGGCTGGTAGCGGGTTTAAGCGGAAATAAAAAAGCAATCGGTTTTTCATCATTGAAAGGCGAGGATATGCTTACACCAGCTGTAAATAAATTGGTGCATGATTTTTCCGGTCAAACTTTTACAAATTTCAACATCAATTTTAATTACCACTTTGGTGGGTATGCAAAAGTAAAACCCGAACTGATTGATTTTATTAAGGAGTTTAAAAATGAATACGGCATACAATTAGAACCCGTTTACACCGGTAAAATGTTTTACGGCCTGTTCGACTTGATTAAAAAAGATTATTTCCCCACCTGTGCCAAAATAATTGCGGTGCATACCGGAGGTCTGCAAGGCCTAAAAGGTTTCAGTAATTATTTCTCTGAATCGGATTTAGGTGAGTCTGTTTGATTTTCTTTCTCGCTTCCAGTTTTCTTTACACCATAGGGGCAATGCCTGCAACCATTGCCGCAGCAGTAGCCCCGTTTTAGATGATATTTTTCGGTAAAAACAAAAAGCCCGTTTTTATCTATGTAGTAGTCTTCGCCTTCTTTCATTTTGTGTAAATAATATCATCTATTTTTCCATTCTGGATATAAGCCAACTGTGTTAGCATAGCTTATTAATTCTTCCACATCTTCGGCTATTTTGGAAAAAGCTTCAGGACGCTTTTCTTTCATTTCTAATAATTTACTACCAACAAACAAAATTAATTCTCCTCCAAAGGATGCAGATCCTTCTGCAGTCTCTATTTCTCTTGACAGGTCAAGGTGTCCTGTTCTTTTTAAGGTGTCAATTATTTTGCTTATGAGTTCAAGATAATTCATGAATTAATTTATCTTTTATAAAGAGTATATGATTCACCTGTATAATTGTGCGGAGTAATTTTTTCCAATTCAGATTTTATGTTACCACTAATATCAAGTTCGGCTATAAAATCCTGAATGTTTTGTTTGGTAATGTGCTTGTTTCCGCGGGTTAGCTCTTTTAATTTTTCGTAGGGTTGCGGGTGGCCTTCTCGGCGCAAAATGGTTTGTATGGCTTCGGCCACTACGGCCCAGTTGTGTTCAAGGTCTTTATCAATCGTTTCTTTATTTAGTACCAATTTTGATAGGCCTTTTTCGATGGAAGAAAAACTAAGGATGGTATGTGCTATAGGCACGCCAATATTTCTCAGCACAGTAGAATCAGTTAGGTCACGCTGCAGGCGAGAGATGGGGAGCTTGGCAGAGAAGTGTTCGAACAGAGCATTGGCAATGCCCAGATTGCCCTCTGCATTTTCAAAATCGATGGGGTTTACTTTGTGTGGCATAGCCGATGAGCCTACTTCATCTTTACTAACTTGTTGCTTAAAATAATCAAGCGAAATATAAGCCCATATATCGCGACACAAATCAATTAAAATGGTATTGATTCGTTTCATGGCATCGAAATGCGCAGCCAGATTATCGTAGTGTTCAATTTGCGTGGTGTAGTGGCTGCGTTTAAGATGTAGTTTGCGCGTTACAAAATCGTTGGCAAATTCAACCCAGTTAATATGCGGGTAGGCTACGTGGTGTGCATTAAAGTTTCCGGTAGCGCCGCCAAACTTGGCACTGTAAGGCACTTGTTCAAATAAATGCAACTGATTATTCAGGCGTTCAACAAACACCATAATTTCTTTCCCCAATTTTGTTGGCGAAGCTGGCTGCCCGTGCGTGTGGGCCAGCATGGGGATGTCTTTCCATTCTTCGGCACGCGATTCCAATTGTGCAGTTAATCTTTTAATGTGCGGCAGGTAAGTTTTTTCGAAGGCATCTTTTAATAACAGAGGAATAGCGGTGTTATTAATATCCTGCGAGGTAAGCCCGAAATGGACAAACTCTTTCCATTGGCCCACTTCCAATTCTTCAAACTTCTCTTTCAAAAAATATTCTACTGCCTTTACATCATGATTGGTTGTCCTTTCCGTGTCTTTTATTTTCAGGGCATCTTTTTCAGTAAATTTCGCGGCGATATTTCTTAGTTCAGTAAATTTTTTGCTTGGAAAACCTGAAAGCTGGGGCAAGGGTATTTCGCACAGTGCAATAAAATAATCTACCTCAACATGTACCCTGTATTTAATCAAAGCGTATTCCGAAAAATATAATGCAAGCTCCTCAGTCTTAT
This sequence comes from uncultured Bacteroidota bacterium, assembly GCA_903919075.1. Classification (GTDB taxonomy): domain Bacteria; phylum Bacteroidota; class Bacteroidia; order Chitinophagales; family LD1; genus Bog-950. The sequence continues at coordinate 21,941 of CAIXGR010000029.1, forward strand.
TTCTGTAGCGGCCATCAACAGGCGAAATAGCGGTAAGGGGATTTAATTGCATTATCTTTAGTTTTCAGTTCAAAGATAAAAAAACGGAATAACCAACCTTAAACGATGAAATAGCTGTCTATATATAATGTATGAATTTCCATTTTTCCAATGTAACAGTTTTCACATTTACTCGGTATTGGTGGCTGCGGGAAGCCGTAAAAAATAATAGTTAGTGTTGAAACAGGAATTATTAAAGCCATGAAATATAGGCGTTTTTGAGAGTGCGGCAGCCAGTTCTAAACCTTTTTCCTAACATTTACGTTTAGGGTGTTAGTAGTTAAAATTTTTTGTTTTCGATTCTAAAAGTTTTATTTGCCCCCTAATCGAACGAACAATATGAGCAAAAATCTGATTATAGTCGAGTCACCCGCCAAGGCAAAAACCATTAATAAGTTTCTGGGCGATGACTATGTTGTTACCTCGTGCTACGGGCATATCCGCGATTTGCCGGATAGTGGATTGAACATTGATGTTGCAAATAATTATGCCCCAAATTATGAGGTAAGTGAGGAAAAAAAGGACGTAATCAAAGAATTAAAGAAACTGGCGAAAGGGGCAAAAGACATCTATCTGGCAACGGATGAGGACCGCGAAGGTGAAGCCATCTCATGGCATTTGTGTGATGTATTGGGCCTAAACCCCAAAAACGCCAAGCGGATTACCTATACCGAAGTAACAGAATCGGCCATTAAAGAAGCAGTTGCCCACCCACGCACTATTAATATGGACCTGGTTAATGCCCAACAGGCGCGCCGGGTTTTAGACAGGTTAGTGGGTTACGAAATTTCGCCGGTATTGTGGAAAAAGGTAAAGCCATCGCTTTCTGCGGGAAGGGTTCAATCGGTAGCTGTAAGATTAATAGTAGAGCGGGAACGTGAAATCAGAGGATTCAAAACAGCTTCTTCATATAAAATTGTTGCTTACTTTTTTGTAACCGATGCTAATGGTAAAAAAGTAGCTTTTAAAGCTGAAAGACCGGAGAATTTTAAGACCGAGGCTGAAGCGGAAAACTTTTTGAAAGAAGTTACTGGCGCAGAGTTTAAGGTAAAGGCTATTGAAAAGAAGCCGGGTAAAAGAACGCCCGCAGCACCATTTACTACTTCAACATTGCAGCAAGAGGCTTCACGCAAGCTTAGCTTTTCGGTTGCAAAAACCATGTTGGTGGCCCAGAAGCTGTACGAAAATGGATTCATAACCTATATGCGTACCGATTCTCCGAACCTTTCGGATTCAGCATTAACGGCATTGGAGAACGAAGTGAACAGTAAATACGGCGCTAAATTTTATAAGAGAAGAAATTTTGCCTCGAAAAATGCAAGTGCACAGGAAGCGCACGAAGCGATTCGTCCTTCATATATAGATAAGTCGACTGTAGAAGCAGAATATGATGAGCAGCGTTTATATGAATTGATTTGGAAGCGCACCATTGCCAGCCAAATGGCCGATGCGGAGATTGAGAAAACCGTTATTGATATTAGTAATAACAAGAACAAAGAAAACTTACGCGCACAGGCCGAAGTAATTTTGTTTGAAGGATTTTTGAAAGTATATAATGAAGCAACCGACGAGGAATCAGATAGCGATGAGGAAACAGAAGCACAGATTCCACCGGTTAAAGAAGGGCAGGTTTTGGAAATGAAAGACATTACTGCTACTGAAAGATTTAGTAAAGCATTGCCGAGATATACGGAAGCAAGCCTGGTTAAGAAATTGGAGGAGTTGGGTATAGGCCGTCCTTCAACCTACGCACCTACTATTAGCACGGTTCAAAAAAGAAATTATGTATTGAAAGAAACCCGCGAAGGTGTGGAGCGGAAATACAATGTGCTGAAATTAACCGGTAGCAAAATTGAGAAAGAACAGAAAACAGAAATTACAGGTGCAGAAAAAATGAAACTTTTCCCTACCGATATTGGTTTGCTGGTAACAGATTTTTTAGTGGAGAATTTCAAGAATGTTCTTGACTATAATTTTACTGCTGATGTGGAGTTACAATTTGATAAGGTAGCCGATGGCAAAATGGTGTGGAGTAAAATGATTGATGAATTTTATGTGCCTTTTCATAAAACAGTGGAGACCACTACCAAAGAATCGGAACGTGTAAGTGGTGAGAAATTGTTGGGCACCGACCCAAAAAGTGGCGAACCGCTTATTGTACGCATGGGCCGCTATGGCCCAATGGCACAGATAGGCAAGGCAGATGAAGAAACCGGCAAGAAAGCGCGCTTTGCTAAACTAAGGGCCACGCAATCTATTGAAACCATTACGTTTGAAGAAGCGCTTGATTTATTCAAACTTCCGCGGGTCTTGGGGCAGTTGGAAGAGAAAGATGTAAAAGTAAGTATAGGCAGATTTGGCCCGTACGTGCAGTTAGACAAACTGTTTGTATCGTTAAAGAAAGATCAAGACCCTTATACGATTACTTTTGAGGACGCTCTAACTTTAATTAGTGACAAACGCGCTGCCGATGCCAGCAAAACGATTCATAATTTCGAAAACGAAGGTATACAGGTGTTGAACGGCAGGTATGGCCCTTATATTAAAAAGGGTAAAGACAATTATAAAATACCGAAAGATAAAACAGCCGAATTCCTGACGCTTGAAGATGTTATGCTGATAATAGGAGAAACCGGCCCGACTAAAAAATCTTTCAGGGGCGGCTTTAAGGGTAAGAAGAAGACTTAAATATGGCGAAAGAAAATGAGATACAGGCCCTCATTCAACTTCTGGACGATGACGACAAAGAAGTTTTTAAACACGTTCACGACAAGCTGAAAAGTTTTGGCGCCGATGTGATACCTGCCCTTGAAGAAGTTTGGACCGCCGACCTTAACCCCGTTACCCACGAGCGGTTAATGGAAATTATCCATGAAATTCAATTTGAAAGCATAGTAAGCGACTGGCAGGAGTGGCGCAATAGCGAGAGCCCTGATTTAATTACAGGTGCGTTCTTAATATCCAAATACCACTACCCGGAACTTCGTTTCGAAGAAATACAAAGAACTTTAGTAAGGCTGCGCCAAAGCATTTGGCTGGAATTGAATTATAACCAAACACCATTAGAGCAAGTTCAAATATTTAACCATGTGTTTTATGGTTACCACGAATTTAAGGGCTTGCAGAACTCAGAAGACTTTAAAGATTTTTGCCTTAATCATACCTTAGATATAAAAGAAGGTAACTGTATTATAGTAGCTATTATATATCAGGCCATCGCCAACGAATTGAACTTACCGGTGTATGGCGTTAATCTGCTTCGGCATTTTATTCTGGCTTTCAGCAAAAAAACAATCCTCGATTTTTCGCCGGAAGAAAATAATGGTAAGAATGTAATGTTTTACATTAACCCGGTTAATAAAGGTTCGGTGTTTTCGCGCAACGAGATTAAAGACTACTTAGATAAACTACACGTAGAGCACGACCCTAAATATTTCACCCCTTCCGATAATATCAATATCATTAAAGAATTGCTGGGTTATTTAATTGAATTATACGGCAGGCAAAATAATGATGTGAAGGTGCAGGAGTTGAATCAGTTATTGCAGTTACTTTGAGAATTCTTCCAACAACATTTTCACCACCACCTTATCAATAGGTAAAACCAAATCAGTTTCATTATCTAATTCCGAAACATTTACCCAGCGGAAGGATTCGCCCTCTTGTCCGCCCTTCATATCAAAATCAAATTTCTTTTCCGAAGTTTTTATCTTTTTCCAGTCGGCCGATTCGCATAAATAATAAATGCTTATTACCTGGCTTTCGTTATCAAAAAACGAAGGCTGGAAAAAATCGGTGGTATAAAAGTGTTTTGTAACGGTAATATCTATGCCGGTCTCTTCTTTGTATTCTCGTTTTAATCCGTCAATCAAGCCTTCGCCAAACTCCAATCCCCCACCGGGGAATTTAGTAGCCTTGTTGCCGTTTTTGAAAATTTCATCGGCTATTAATATTTGTGCGTTTCTGTTTTTTAGCGGCCCGTAATTGCGGTCGGTAGCTAAAACCTTCTTGTCATCATTAATGAGTAAACCGTAAACCCGTATGTTAAAGCGCTTGATAGGATGCATGGAGTGAGTTTCTGGATTAAATTTAATAAAAAGTCTCGCGTTTAGGCTGATTTAGAAGGGGCTACTCTTTCACAAACCGCCCGACACCAATCCTTCCATTGCCGCTACTTATTTTTATCAAATACAATCCCGCCGGTAAAGCACCTACCGGTATCCGGTATTCTGAATTGGATATAATGTATTTGGATATTTCGTCACCCATAAAGTCAAATACTTCTAATTCATCGCCTACTTCACTTACCTCTACGTTAACTTTTATATAATCAGCTGCAGGGTTGGGATAAATCTTAATTTGCCCTTTGACTGAGTTTACTTCATTAATTCCCGAAATAAGCGGACAGGCAGCCGCAGTGTTCGACGGGTAGATAGTTTCACCGCAAATACTAAAACAGGTAAGGGTGCCGAAATCGCAGCTCGGCGTGTTCCAGCCATTACCACAGATCCGGTCGACCCGATGTACCGGAATAAGTCCACATAAACCGCCAATGCCTTCCACATACTGCAATCCAATGCTGTTGTTTGTCCACCTGGTTCTCCTTTGACCATTTACTAAAATGGTATCTACAGAAGTGCAATTAATCCCATCTACTAATTGGTTAAAATTATAAGTAAAAAAAGGGGTGTTGGTTAAGGTATGATAAAAGAAAGTTTCCTTGTTTATGGTATCATTTCTAAAATAGCCAATCAGCGAATCGGGAGAATAAACATGAGTATAAAGATTATATGCGCTGTATAGCATTTCAACATAAGTATGACCGTTGAATGGGATACTGTTGCCCGTTTTAATTTGCTCTTCAATAACGTCATTAATATCATTCCATACAGCGCAGGTTTCCGGTATTGGTGTAAAGTGAATGTAAGATTGTCCATCAGCAAGGTAATAAGGCTTACCCCATTTTTCATTCCCTTTTGAATAGTATATTAAGGTGTCTGTCTCATATAAAAACATTTCACTACCGTCACCGCCGAAGGTGTAGGTGTATGTTTCACCTAAACCTTCAGTGTAATATCCCCAATAACTATACACACCCAATCCACCACAAATCCAGTAGGCCTTATTTATAATTCTTTGATTATACCCGGTATTTATGCTAAATCCGCATAAATTATATTGGGGAGAAAATATTGCATAATTTCAAATACTGTCAATTATTAATGTAGTGCTGTCCTGAAAGGATAAGGTATCACCTTGTGAATTTTGATAAACTTGCTCAACAATAAACAAAGAATCTCCTGTTTGAGAAGATTGCACCTGCGTTACTACATAGCGTGAAAATGATATAGAATGGATGTAATTGATGGGATCATCCTGGCTTACTTGAATAGATTCAGTCTCATAATCAAAAGTATCTCCCACATTAAAGTTATAAACCTGCGCGCGGGTCAGGGTATCATTTGTAGCATTTGAAGTTAGACCGGTAAAAAGAATGATTAAAAGAAAGCTTTGTCGCATTGTCTAACTTTTGAATGTTACCTTTCCCCGAAGCTAAGTTCTTTATTTTATTAAATGTGATAATTAATTAATTTTACTTTTTTATGACAATTTCATTTATGCATGCCCTTAGCACATGAACAAGCGTTACAAAAATGAAACGTTTGCTGTGAGTTTTATTCTTTTTGTCTATCAAAAAATAAAATTTAACCAATTATTTTGAAATGTCGCCTACAAAATATATGTTCGTATTACTTAAATAATTATGAAATACAATAAAACATCTATGCACCATCATTCAACACCGGTAAGGCCAGGTGAGTGAGTTGATTTGCATTGATGCGAAAATATAACGAAGCCCACCAGAATACGGTGGGTTTTTTAATTTTAACCTATGAATAAAAAACTGCGTATAGCTATTCAAAAATCGGGCAGGCTGAACGATGATTCGTTAAAGCTGATAAAAGACTGCGGCATTGCTATTGATAATGGCGACGACCGGCTTAAAGTTACGGCGCGTAATTTTCCGCTGGAAGTTTTCTTTTTGCGAAATAGCGATATTCCGCAGTATGTGGAAGATGGCGTGGCAGATATTGCCATTATTGGCGAAAACCTGTTGATTGAAAAACCGCATGGGGTGGATGTGATTCAAAAACTGGGTTTCAGCAAATGCAAGGTTAGTTTGGCTATTCCTAAAAACGAAAGTTATGCAGGCTTGGAATATTTTAATGGTAAGAAAATTGCTACTTCGTACCCCAATACTTTACATCAATTTCTGAAAAAGAACAAACTGGAAGCAGAGATACACGAAATATCGGGCTCAGTAGAAATAGCGCCCAATATAGGTTTGGCCGATGCCATTTGCGATATTGTAAGCACCGGTTCAACCCTTTTTAAAAATGGATTGAAGGAAGTGGAGGTGATGCAACAATCGGAAGCGGTATTGATTACCGGTAAAAAACTGGATGCGGAAACAAAAGCGCAGCTTGATAAATTATTGTTTCGCATTAACGCTGTTTTATCAGCGCGAAACAATAAGTATATAGTATTGAATGCGCCAACAAATAGATTGAAAGAAATTATTGCATTGCTACCGGGTATGAAAAGCCCCACAGTATTGCCGCTTGCAGAAGAAGGATGGAGTTCGATACATTCAGTAATTAGTGAGAAGGAATTTTGGGATAAGATAGATGCCCTGAAAGCCGCGCAGGCGCAGGGGATATTAGTAATGCCTATTGAGAAAATGGTCGTTTAAATGTTTTTATACAGAAAGAAATGCAAACTATAAAATACCCCAAACGCGAACAATTAAAAAATCTGCTTCAACGGCCAATGCATGATTTTGCAACGATTGAAATATCTGTTCAGCAAATAATTAATGAGGTAAAGAAAAACGGAGATGCGGCGTTAAAAAAATACACCCTGCAATTTGATAAAGTGAGTGTAAATAAATTGCGTGTAGATAATGATGAAATAAAGAAAGCGGAAAAATCGGTCGACAAAAAACCGAAAGCTGCTATTGAGACTGCTTATAAAAACATTTATAAATTTCATGCAGCTCAACAGCAAAGACCTGAAAAAATTGAAACCACCAAAGGCGTTATATGCTGGCGCGAAAGCAGGGCAATTGAGGAAGTGGGATTATATATACCTGGCGGTAGCGCTCCACTTTTTTCTACAGTATTAATGTTGGCTATACCGGCTAAAATTGGAGGCTGTAAAAGAGTGGTTTTATGCTCGCCTCCCGGCAAGGATGGTAATATTCACCCTGCTATATTATTTGCTGCGCAATTATGTGGCGTGCACGAAATTTATAAAGCCGGTGGGGCGCAGGCCATTGCGGCAATGGCGTATGGCACTAAAACAATAACACCGGTAAATAAAATATTCGCGCCGGGTAATCAATATGTAACGGTTGCCAAACAATTGGTGCAAAGAAATGGAGTTGCTATTGATATGCCCGCAGGCCCTTCGGAGGTAATGGTTGTGGGAGATGAAACATGCGAAGCGGCTTTTGTAGCTGCTGATTTGTTATCGCAAGCTGAACACGGGCCGGATAGTCAGGTTATTTTTATTACTACCAAAGAAAAGATTGCTGGTAAGATTGTAGAAGAGGTTAAAAAGCAATTGGCGAAGTTGCCGCGCAAAGCAATTGCTGAAAAGGCACTTCAAAATTCAAAAATTATTATTGTTGAGAATAGAGAGCAGGCGGTTGAAATAATTAATGAATATGCACCGGAGCATTTAATATTGGCAGTAAAGGATTCAAAATATTATATAAAGCATGTAAGCAATGCAGGCTCGGTTTTTATAGGCAATTATACTCCGGAGAGCGCCGGCGATTATGCCAGCGGAACCAACCACACGCTGCCAACTAATGGCTATGCGAAAGTATATAGCGGGGTATCTATAGATTCGTTTGTAAAGAAAATCACCTATCAGGAAATTTCGAAAACAGGGTTGAAAAAACTGCGGAACGTAATTGAGTTAATGGCGGAAGCAGAGCATTTGCATGCACATAAAAATGCAGTGAGTATCCGTTTGAAAAAAAGATAAAATCATAATCATGTTTGATGTTGAAAATATAGTGCGCGATAACATAAAAAGGCTGAAACCCTATTCCTCGGCACGCGATGAATTTCAGGGCGAGGCCAGTGTGTTTCTTGATGCTAATGAAAACGCGTTCGGTTCACCGTTGCCGGAATCGTACAACCGTTACCCAGACCCCTTGCAGAGAGAATTAAAAGCGAAAATAAGCGGTATTAAAGGTGTGCCTGCTAAAAATATTTTTTTGGGAAATGGAAGCGATGAAGCCATTGATATTTTGTTCAGGATTTTCTGCGAGCCTAAACGGGATAATGTTATTATTTGTCCGCCCACGTACGGCATGTATGAGGTAAGTGCTAATATTAATGATGTAGCGATAAACAAAATTAATCTGCTGCCCAGTTTCGATTTAGACGTGCCCGGTATACTTGAAAATACGGATGCGCAGTCAAAGCTGCTTTTTATTTGTTCGCCTAATAACCCTACGGCTAACTCGGTACATCCGGATGATGTTGAGTTGTTGCTTCAAAAATTTGCAGGTATAGTGGTAATTGATGAGGCGTATATCAATTATTCTGCGCAGCCATCTTTTATAAAATTGCTTACTGAATATGCTAATCTTGTAGTGCTGCAAACCTTCTCGAAAGCTTGGGGCCTGGCAGGTTTGCGTTTGGGTATGGCATTCGCTTCCGAATCTATTATTAATTATATGAACCGGGTGAAACCCCCTTATAATGTGAACCAAAAAACGCAATTGCTGGCCATGGAAGCACTGGATAATATACAATGGGTGAATGAGCATATCAAACAAACTGTAATAGAAAGAAAGAAATTAGAAGAATCTTTGAAGGCGCTTACCATGGTGCAGAAAATTTATCGGAGCGATGCCAATTTTATTTTAGTGCGGGTTGTTGACGCACGAGGAATTTACAATTATCTTATTTCGAAAGGGATTGTGGTACGCGACCGCTCGAAAGTAACTTTGTGCGAAGAATGTTTGCGTATTACTGTTGGAACAGAAAAAGAAAACCGAATTTTAATTGAAGCACTGAAACAATACAAATGAAAAAAGCATTATTCATACAGCGCGAGGGGGCGTTATTGGCAAAGGTGAAAGGTAAAGAACAAATATTGTTTCTGCCAAACGTGTTTACCTTTTTGGGTAAAATTGCGAGAGAGCTTGATTTTGAATTGGTGCTGATTGTGAATGCGAATGAAAAGAAAAGCGAATTTGTAACGAAGCTGTTTGAAGGGGAAGGAATCAGATTTAAGACTTTTGTTGCGGGTAAAGCTGCGGGCTCGAATTACGATTTGAAGAATTCTTTTGTTATTGGTAATGATGCGGAAATAGCAACACAGTTAAAATGCCAATTTATTGAATTGGGTGAAGGAAAAAGTAAAAAGCAGGCAAATGACTGGCAAGCGGCGTATCAATTTCTTAAAGGAGGAAGTAGAAAAGTGAAGCATCTGCGAAAAACAAAAGAAACGCAAATTGATATTGAACTGGATTTAGATGGCACCGGTAAGGCAAAAATTTCAACCGGGCTTCATTTTTTCGATCACATGTTGGAGCAGAGTGCCAGACATGGTGGTATTGATTTAAAAATTATTGCCAAAGGCGACCTGCATATTGATGAACATCATACAATTGAAGATACCGGTATTGCCCTAGGCGAAGCATTTTTGAAAGCGCTCGGCGATAAGCGGGGAATTGAGCGTTATGGTTTTTGCCTGCCTATGGATGATGCGCTGGCGCAGGTAGCCGTTGATTTTGGCGGAAGAAACTGGATTGAATGGAAAGTGAAATTCATTCGCGAAAAAATTGGTGATGTGCCTACTGAAATGTTTTTTCATTTCTTCAAGTCATTTACTGATGCTGCTAGATGTAATTTGAATGTGAAGGCCGAGGGGCAAAACGAGCACCATAAAATAGAAGCGATTTTCAAAGCATTTGCAAAGGCCATTAAAATGTCGGTGAAGCGTGATTTTAATAATATGCAACTACCCAGTACCAAAGGAATATTATGAAGCTGGTGATTATAGATTATGGTGCGGGTAATACGCAGTCGGTGAAATTTGCTTTTCAGCGGTTGGGTATGGCACCGGTATTGAGTTCTGATAAGGATGAAATTCTTTCGGCTGATAAAATTATTTTTCTCGGTGTGGGCCATGCTAAAGCGGCTATGGAGGTGTTGAAAGAAAAGAAATTGGATGTGCTTATTCCCCAATTGAAGCAACCTGTGTTGGGTATTTGTTTGGGTATGCAATTGTTGTGCAAGCATAGTGAAGAGGGCGATACTGAATGCCTGAATGTTTTTGATGCGGATGTAAAATTATTTGAGCCGAAGCTAAAGGTGCCGCATATAGGTTGGAATGACACAATGGGCCTCCATTCAAAAAATGGCAGCGTGTGGAATTTTAATAAGGATTACTTTTATTTTGTTCACAGCTATTATGTGCCGGTTAACGATTTTACTTCGGCAATTTGTAATTACGTAACCGATTTTTCTGCAGCTATTCAAAAAAATAATTTTTATGCCGTTCAGTTTCACCCTGAAAAAAGTGGTGCGGCGGGCGAGCAATTACTAAAGCAATTTTTAAGTATCTGATGTATATTATTCCTGCCATAGATATTATAGATGGGAAGTGTGTAAGGCTTACCCAGGGCGATTATAGCCAAATGAAAGTATACAACGATGACCCGGTTGAAGTGGCCATACAATTTGAAGGTGTGGGTATAAAGCACCTGCATTTAGTTGATTTGGATGGTGCGAAAGCCAATCATATTGTGAATTATAATGTGCTGGAAAATATTTGTGCGAATACGGCTTTGCACATTGATTTTGGTGGGGGGATTAAAAGCGATGAAGATATCAGGTTAGCTTTTGAATGTGGTGCGAAGCAAATAACTGCCGGAAGTATTGCAGTAAAAAGCCCGGAAACTGTAATGAGATGGCTGCAAAAATACGGGTCAGAGAAAATTATTTTGGGTGCCGATGTGAAGGATAAAATTATTGCCGTAAACGGATGGAAAGAAGATACAGGTATTAATCTTTACGAGTTTTTGGAAGATTATACCAGAAAGGGGATTCAATATGTTATTTGCACTGATATTTCGAAAGACGGGTTGTTGCAGGGGGCTGCTGTTTCATTGTATCAGGAAATCAGTAACCGGTTTCCGGAATTGAAACTGATTGCCAGCGGTGGAGTGAGCGATGCTGATGATTTGAAACAGCTGAGTGAAATAGGTTTGTACGGCGCTATTGTTGGCAAAGCTATTTACGAGGGCAAAATTAGTTTGGAACAATTGGCAAAATTAAACGCTACCCTGTAATGTTAACCAAACGTATTATACCTTGTTTAGATATTAAAGACGGCCAGACCGTAAAGGGGGTAAATTTTGAAAACCTGCGCTATGCGGGTGACCCGGTAGAGCTGGCAATGATTTATGCCAATGAGGGCGCCGATGAATTGGTGTTTCTGGATATAACTGCTACGCACGAGAAAAGAAAAACGCTTGCTGCTTTGGTTGAAAAAATTGCAGCCAAAATAAATATTCCGTTTAGCGTGGGTGGGGGTATAAGCTCGGTAGAAGATGTGAATATATTGCTGAAAAGCGGGGCCGATAAGGTTTCGGTAAACTCCGCAGCGGTTAAAAACCCACAATTGATAAATGATATTGCAGATAAATTTGGCAGCCAGTGTTTGATATTGGCTATTGATGCGAAGGAAACAACCGGTAACTGGAAAGTTTATTTGAATGGTGGGCGGTTGGAGACTGAGCTTGAGCTATTTACCTGGGCTAAAGAAGGAGAGCAGCGCGGGGCCGGTGAAATTCTTTTTACCTCTATGAATCATGATGGAACTAAGAATGGATTTGCTAATGTTGCTTTGCGGCAGCTTTCGGAAACTGTGAATATTCCCATTATAGCATCGGGCGGTGCGGGAAATATGGAACATTTTTATGAAACGTTTACAGCAGGTAAATGCGATGCCGCGCTTGCTGCCAGTATTTTCCATTTTGGTGAAATAAAAATTAAGGCGTTGAAAGAATATTTATATCAAAAACAAATACCGGTACGATTATGAAAGTAGATTTTGCGAAAGGAAACGGGCTGGTGCCTGCTGTAATACAAGATGCTGTAACCGGTAAAGCGCTGATGCTGGGTTATATGAACGAAGAAGCCCTGAAAAAAACACAGGCCGAAAAGCGGGTAACTTTTTTTAGCCGCAGCAAAAACCGGTTATGGACGAAAGGAGAGGAGAGCGGCAATTTTTTAGAAGTAATAGATGTGCTTATTGATTGCGATAACGATACACTTTTAATTAAGGCTAATCCTACGGGGCCTGTTTGCCACACCGGTGCCGATACCTGTTGGAGTGAGAAGAATGAAAAAACGTCTCTTTATTTTTTACAAGAGTTAGAGCAGGTAATTGATTCAAGAAAAAATGAGCCAAGCGCGGATTCTTATACTTCTAAGTTATTTGCGAAGGGCATTAATAAAGTGGCACAGAAGGTAGGCGAGGAGGCTGTTGAGTTGGTTATTGAGGCTAATGATAATAACAGAGACTTGTTTTTAAACGAAGCCGCTGACCTGCTGTATCATTATATGATTTTATTGAAAGCGAAAGAGGCTTCTTTAGATGATGTAATATCTATTTTAAAGAAGCGAAATAAGTAATAAAAAAAAGCGCATCAGTGATGCGCTTTTTTTATGTGTATAGTAATTTGTTACAGCCTATTGGTTCTGGCGTAATGGAATTTAGCTTTTTTCTTAGGCCTGAATTTTATTTTCTGTTCATTGGAACCTGACCTTACTTTTTTATCGTTGTCGTCGTTATCGTCACCTATCTTTTTATTTTCTTTAGTTGTATTCGAAGTAGTTGCTTTTTCAGAAGTAGACTTGTCGCTGGTATTTCTATCTACCGGAGGGAAATAATAAGCCTGGGCAGTTTCATCGTTGGTAATGCTGCTAACATATTGTATAGGGCAAGGAATTTCAGCATTCAGATTTGCGGCCAACACAGGTTGTGGTGCCAAAACTACAGAATTGCCGCTAGCTGTTTTTTTGCTTTTGGTAATTGGAGTGTTATAATGTTTTGCTTTTGCAATAACCGGTTGGGTAACGTTTTTGGTTTTTACAGTGTTGATTGGCGCGGGTGCTGGTGTAGCTACTGTTAAGGTAGTTGGCTTTGTAGTAGTAACTGCTGTAGTTTTATCGTGGTTAAATGAAGTATTCACAAAGTAAGCAGTGCAAACCGATACACCCAAAATAAGCACACCTGCAATAATTCCTGTTAAAGCGCGTTTAGGTATTAATGCTTTTGCAGGGGCAATTTCGCCAGCCGGTGCTATTGCATCCAATTCGGCAGCTATTCTGTTCCATGCCCCGAAAGGAGGAGCAACCTCCTGTTCGTTGACCATTCGCTCAATGCTGCGGTCAAAATTTTTATTTTCCTGTTCCATATATCTTGCTTGTTTAAAGCTAAAAGTTTAATAATGTTTTTTAATACGCCGTTGATGAACTTTTGTTCTCGCCGGTGTTTTCCATAATCATTTTTTGCAACAAATATCTGGCCCTTGCCAACTGCGATTTTGATGTTCCTTCGGATATTGTTAGCATATCGCCAATTTCTTTGTGCGAATATCCTTCAATAACATACAGGTTGAAAACAGTTCTGTAGCCATCACTCAGTTTCTGTATCATTTTTATTATGTCCTGATGTTTCAAAGTTTCTAAAGCGGTTTCCTCATAATATTCGTAACCTCTAGCTTCAGAATCATGAAGTGCGTATAGCTTTACCTGTTTGCGGTAATACTCAATAGCTGTGTTTACAAAAATTCTGCGCACCCAACCTTCAAACGAACCTTCGCTTCTAAATTTTTCAATATTCTTAAACACTTTTACAAACCCTTCCTGTAATAAATCTTGTGCCGAATTATACTCATTTGCATAGCGCAGGCATACCGAAAACATTTTAGCAGAAAACATATTATATAGCATCTGCTGAAACTTACGATCTCCCTTTATACAGCCTTGTATAATTTCTTGTTCGGAAAAATTCTGGCTTAAATTCATGATTTAATTTTCAGGGTTAACCAAATATAGTAAGAAAATCGGTCAGCCTAACAATTATAAGACGGACAATGCCGCTAAATGGTTGGCAAACTTCTCAAAACTTTTTTTGCGATGGCTTAACCGATTTTTCTCATTCTGAGTCATTTCGGCATAGGTTTTGCCGGAATTGAGCGGGATAAAAATGCAATCGTAACCAAATCCGCCTTCTCCATGGCGTTCCAACGTAATTTCGCCCTCTGTAATGCCTTCAAATTGAACGTATTTGCCTTGGTTATAGTATGTAATAACAGTTTTGAATTGTGCTTTACGGTTTTTAATGCCTTCCATTTTTGTCAGCACCTTGGCTACATTATCAATAAACCCTTCTTTTTTACCTGCATACCTGGCCGAGTAAACGCCGGGCTCGTTGTTCAATGCTTCAATTTCAAGGCCTGTATCTTCGGCAAAGCATGGTACGTTGAATTTTGAACTGATAAATTCGGCTTTTTGTAATGAGTTGCCCTCGATAGTTGTTTGGGTTTCTTCAAGCTCGCCCTCAAAGCCCAACTCTTTTAAGCCAACAATTTGAATATTGGGAGGTGCAATGGCAATAATTTCTTTAAGCTTATTGGGGTTGGAGGAAGCGAAGACTAATTTCATATTATAGATTACACAGATTTGAAAGGATTACACAGATTATTTTGTGTCTTTGTCTAACGTCTCATATCTAATATCTCACGTCTGCTTAAAGTCCCAGCATCTTTTTTAATGATAACCAGAGTGCTTGTTTTTCGGGCGGATTTTTTTCTAAATAATCAAAGCTTTCGGCGCGCAGTAGTTTTAAATTACCGAAGGTGTATGGAATATTTTTTTTCAATGCTGCTATATTTCTGCTGGGGTTAATATTTCCAAAAACCAATATTAATTCGGGGTTGTAGCGTTTTAATATAGCGCCGAGAGAAGTGTTTTTTTCGTGTTTAATATTTACAAAAACTGTTTCCTCGGGTTTAAACTGGCAGGCTTGTAATATTTTAACAGCCATAGTTTTTAACTGCTCTGGTAATTCTGGTTCGGCATATTCATAAAGTAATATTACCGAGGCCTTCAAAAATTTTTCATCGGTATATCCGTTTACATGAAATATCTTTTTATTTTGAAATAATGTACCCGGAGATGATAGTGTTAGCATTTATTTTTTTGATTAAAAAGATTTTTTATTGATTCGCACCTGCTTTGAATAATTTAATAATTTAGTTAAATTGTATGGCAATTGATGATGTTCAAAAATAATGTTGCCTGATAAGAAAAAACGAAAAGTTATTCTAATTTTGTTAACACGGATACACGCTAAACACAGCATATAATATGGGATACAAAATAAGCATTGAAAAAACGAAGGCATCTCATATTAATGAGGTTGACTTTAATGATTTGCATTTCGGCAAGCATTTTTCCGACCATATGTTTATGGCTGATTATTCAGATGGTGACTGGCACGATTGCCGCATTATGCCTTTTGGTGAGTTTCTGATACACCCTGCATTAACTTCATTGCATTACGGGCAAAGTATTTTTGAAGGCTTGAAAGCCGAAAAGGATAGCGATGGCAACCCTGTAATTTTCAGGCCGGGTAAAAATGTAAACCGCTTTAATATTTCGGCTGATAGAATGGCTATGCCCGAAGTGCCCGAAGAGCTTTTTATGAATGCCCTGGATAAGCTGATAACTATTGATAGAAACTGGGTGCCATCAACACCTGATTCTTCGTTATACATACGCCCATTTATGTTTGCCACCGAAAAGTTTGTGGGCATCCGTCCATCGGAACATTTCAGGTTTATGATTTTTACAGGACCGGTAGGCGCTTATTATCCTAAACCGGTAAAAGTTTTTATTCACGATAAATATGTTAGGGCTTTTCCGGGTGGTGTGGGGTATGCGAAATGCTCGGGCAACTACGGTGCGGTAATGATGCCTACCCGGGAAGTACAGAAAATGGGCTACGACCAGATTTTATGGTTAGATGGTATACACCACCGCTATTTGCAGGAAATAGGCACTATGAATGTTTTTGTAATTATTGACGGCGTTATTATTACCCCTGCTTTAGACCAAGGCACTATACTTGACGGAATAACCCGCGATAGTATGATACGCCTGGCTGAAAACGAAGGCTATGTTGTACAGGAGCGCGATGTATCGATAGAAGAAGTAGTTAATGCTTACCATGAAGGTAAATTAGAAGATATGTTTGGCACCGGCACTGCTGCTGTGGTTTCGCATATTGCCGAGTTTCATTACAAAGGAGAGAACTACGAACTACCGCCGGTAGAAGGCCGCGAAATTTCGAATAAACTAAAAGCAAGATTAACTGCCATTAAATCGGGTAAGGCCGAAGATGTTTTTGGCTGGCTGCATACTGTTCCGGTTAATGTTTATGCTAACTTGTAAGAAAAGTTGCACGAAGCAAACCAACTATAAAAAACAAAAGCCTTTCGTAACAACGAAAGGCTTTTTGCTTAACCCTTTAAAACTAAACTGTTGGATATAGAACAGTTATTTTATTGAAAGGTTGCTTTAAAGTTTAAAATTATTTCCTTCAAATAAACTTACAGGCATTATTATTGTTGAAGATTAAGTAATTAAGTCACACTAAAAAATCAAATTATTATGGCATTATCTGTTGGCACAAAGGCACCCGATTTTAAGTTGTTTAATACTGAAAAAAAAGAAGTTTCGTTGGCCGATTTTAAAGGCAAAAATTTGGTGATACAATTTTTTCCGGCGGCTTTTACTGGTGTTTGTACCAAACAAATGTGCGCCACCCGCGATGACGTGTCTTTTTTTGACAATATGAACGCATCTGCTATAGGCGTTTCGGTAGATTCTCCGTTTGCGCTCAAAGAATTTAAAGAAAAAAACAAGATTAATTTCGACCTTTTAGCTGATACCAATAAAGAGTTGATTAATGCCTATGATATGGTGCTTGAAAACTTTACACTTGGCATGAAAAATGTAGCTAATCGTGGCGTAATAGTGCTTGATAAAGAGGGTGTAGTAAGGTACACCGAAACCACAGCAAACCCTGGCGAACAGGTAAACTTTGAAGCGTTAAATGCGGCCCTGGAGAAACTCAAATAGCCACTGGCCTTTTCACATAAAACATTCAGTTTTAGCCCTTTTTTATTTTTTTACACAATTGTGACACTGTTTTGCTTCAATAGTGCGTCTATTTAAAGAAGCATGTGAATATTTTCCGATTGTAAAGCCTGTTTAGATTTCTATTTTGCACAAGTTCTGTATAACATAATACAGTAAATACCGTATATTCTAAAAGTTACCACTTGTATTTTTCCGAAAAATGGCATGATAAATGTTAATTAAATAACGGAGGTAAGTATGGCATACAAAAACTATAAATTCAAATCGCTTAGGGCATTCGCCTCAGACGAATGGCTGGCAAATCGCAGTCGCGAATACCGTTCGGTTTTCGATCGCAGTGAAACCACGTATATATCTTCCGAAGTAGCTTTCTACAATAAACTATTTGATGAGCAGGATTGGGAAACCACCATTACGCTCAAAGCTTTTTCGCATGCCGATGGCAAAAAGAAGGAGTTATGCTCGCAAGACGAGAAAAGAAAAATACGCCTAGATGAAAACGTAGTGTACATTAATAAGGGCTGGGGTATGGCCACACCCGGCGCATTTTGGACCCAGGGCGAATACAGCTGGGAAGCTTACATTGATAACGAACTAATAGGTACCCGCAGGTTTTATATTGAAGATGTGGGTAAAGTAGCTACCGATAGCAATCCTTTCTTCGATATTGAATCGATTAAATTTTACACCGGTGATTATAATGCGGTAAATAATGAAAATAAAGTTTACCTAAAAAAAATAAGCCGCAACGAAACCCAGTATTTATATGTTGAGCTGAAATTTAAAAACAAACTGGTTACCGAGTGGAACTGCGAAGTGTTTTTCAACTGGTATAATGCATCTGGTTTATTGAAAGCGCGTATTGAGCGATACAGGAAAATTGAAGCGAACAAGCTGGGCGAAACTTTTATGTTTAACGAAGGCTGGGGAAATGATATACCCGGCACCTGGAAAGACAGCGGTTACCGCCTTGAAATTGTTTTTATGGATACCGTTGTGGCCGTATTGCATTTAGATACTGCCGAAGATGATGAAGAAGGCGATGTTGAAATTGTAAATGTAACCGGCAACGTACCCGCGTTTAACTCGGGCCTGCCTGCAGCGCCCGATGAATCGCTGGATGGTAATATTAAAAAGCTGGACGAGTTAGTGGGCTTGGAAGAATTGAAGAAAGAGGTGAAGAATCACGTTGACTATCTTAACTTCCTTAAACTACGCCAGGAAAGAGGCTTTAAAGATTCGGAACGTATTAACCTGCACTCGGTATTTACCGGTAACCCCGGTACCGGTAAAACAACAGTGGTAAAACTGTTGGGGCAAATATATAAGTCGATGGGCTTGTTAAGTAAAGGCCATGTGAAGGAAGTTGACCGGTCGCAATTAATAGGTGAATACATTGGGCAAACTGCGCCGAAGGTGAAGAAGGCTATTGAAGAAGCAAAGGGCGGTATTCTGTTTATTGATGAAGCCTACTCGCTGGCGCGTGAAGCTGATGATTCGAAAGATTTTGGAAAAGAAGCTATTGAGGTTTTGATAAAAGAAATGAGCGATGGTTCGAAAGACCTTGCAGTAATGGTAGCCGGTTACCCGCACGAGATGGATGTGTTTTTAAAATCGAACCCCGGGCTTAAATCACGTTTTGCGAACTACTTCCACTTTGAAGATTATTTGCCTGATGAATTGCATGCTATTGCCTTAAAATATTCGCTGCAAAAAAATGTAAAGCTTACCGATGCCGCTAATAATTATTTAGGCGAGCAGTTGATGGAAGGTTTTAGAAACCGTGATAAATCTTTTGGTAACGCACGTTACGCTATCTCAATAATTGATGAAGCCAAAATGAATTTGGGCTTGCGATTAATGAAACGCGCCGACCTGCGCGAACTGGATGGTGAAAAACTTTCGACTGTTGAACAGGAAGATATTGAAGTAGTGTTTCGCCAGCGCGGCAAACGAAAATTCAACATTAATATTAATGAGCGCTTGCTGCAAAGTGCGCTCGATGATTTGAATGCACTGGTAGGTATTGATAATATTAAGAGCGAAGTAACCGAGTTAATAAAGCTGGTGCGTTTTTATCAGGATATTGGTAAAGATGTATTGAATAAATTTTCGCTGCATACCGTTTTTCTGGGTAACCCCGGCACCGGTAAAACAACAGTGGCCCGTATTATGGGTAAAATTTTTAAAGCACTTGGTTTAATTGAGCGCGGACATATGGTTGAGCTGGACCGCCAGGGATTGGTTGCTGGCTTTGTTGGACAAACAGCCATTAAAACCGAAGAGCGTATAAAGGAAGCCAAAGGCGGAATTTTATTTATTGATGAGGCCTATGCACTTGGCGAAGGCAATGATTTTGGCCGCGAAGCAATTGAAACTTTACTGAAACGTATGGAGGACAGCCGCGGTGAGTTTGCCGTAATTGTTGCCGGCTATACCGAACCGATGGTGCGCTTTTTAGAATCGAACCCCGGCTTGCGCTCGCGCTTTGACCGTACGTTTACTTTTAAAGATTATAGTGCCGAAGAACTTTTCAAAATTGCATTGGCATTGTTGAAACAGGAAAATATCAGGTTAGATAACGATGCGCATGACTATTTGGAAAAATATATTCAATCGCTATACACTTACCGCGATAAATACTTTGGCAATGCCCGCGAAGTGCGGAAATTAATTGTTGAAGCCGTGCAAAATCAAAACCTGCGCTTAGCCTCAATGCCTAAAGACCAACGCACCAAAGAAATGCTTGAAACTATGACGATGGAGGACCTGCAAGAATTTAAAATTCAGGAAGGTAAGAGGGGTAATCTTGGGTTTAAGTATTAGAAACGAGAGGCTGTTCTTTCAAACTTCTGCAATCTGCAATTGTTAATCATTGTTCTTAAATCTCTTTTTGATTTTCGATTGGAGATTAACGATTGCAGTTTTGCGAATGAAAACAAGAAGCTTAATCACTCAACTTCAACACGGCAATAAATGCTTCCTGCGGCACTTCTACTCTGCCGAACTGACGCATTTTCTTTTTACCCTTCTTTTGTTTTTCGAGTAGTTTGCGTTTACGTGAAATATCGCCGCCATAACATTTAGCGGTAACATCTTTACGCATGGCCGAAATACTTTCGCGGGCAATTATTTTTGAGCCGATGGCGGCTTGTATAGGAATCATGAACATTTGCCTTGGGATGATTTCTTTCAACTTCTCGCACATTCTCCGGCCAAATTCTTCGGCTTTACTACGGTGAATCATGGACGAGAAAGCATCTACCTGTTCGGCATTTAAAAGAATATCCAACTTAACTAAATCGCCGGGGCGATAGTCGATTGGGTGATAATCAAATGAAGCATAACCGCGCGAGATAGATTTTAACCGGTCGTAAAAATCGAAAACAATTTCGGCCAGCGGCATTTCGAATATTAATTCTATCCGGTCTTCGGTAAGGTAGCTTTGGTTAATAAGTATACCGCGCTTATCCATACACAAAGTCATAATTGAGCCAATGTATTCCGGCTTGGTAATTACTTGTGCTTTAATGTATGGCTCTTCAATCCGCTCAATGCGCGTTACATCGGGCATATCGGCGGGGTTGTGTATTACTATTTTATCACCATTGCTTAGGTAAGCATTATAACTTACCTGCGGAACGGTGGTAAGAATATTCATATCATATTCTCTATCCAAACGTTCTTGCACAATTTCGAGATGCAGCAAACCGAGGAAGCCGCAACGGAAACCAAAGCCCAGCGCTATGGACGATTCCGGTTCGAATACCAGCGAGGCATCATTCAACTGTAATTTTTCTAATGAATCTCTCAGGCCCGAGAAAGCGTCGTTATCCATCGGATAGATACCGGCGAACACCATGGGCTTTACATCTTCAAAACCATGAATGCCCTCTTTGCATTGATTATTGAAAAGAGTAATGGTATCGCCCACCTTAATTTCTTTGGCGTTTTTAATACCGGTTATCACATAACCCACATCACCGGTCTTAACGGCCTCGTGTGGTTCAAGGTCAAAACGAAGGCAACCAACTTCATCGGCTAAATAGCTGCCACCGGTGTTTACAAATTTTATTTTGTCACCTTTTTTCAAAGCGCCGTCCATTACGCGGAAATACGCAATAACCCCGCGGAAGGAGTTGAACATAGAATCGAAAATAAGGGCGCGGAGAGGTGCATCGGGATTTCCTTTAGGGGCAGGAATACGATTGATAATAGCATCAAAAATTTTCTCAACCCCAATACCGGTGCGTCCACTGGCGTGGATAATGTCTTCGCGTTTGCAGCCTACTAACTGCATCATTTGTTCTTCTACCAATTCAGGATTGGCGCCTTCCATATCAATTTTGTTAACGATAGGTATGATGGTTAGGCCCTGCTCAACGGCCAGGTATAGGTTGGAGATAGTTTGCGCCTGTATACCCTGCGATGCATCTACCAGCAACAAAGCGCCCTCGCAGGCAGCCAGCGAGCGAGAAACTTCGTAACTAAAATCAACGTGGCCGGGGGTATCAATCAGGTTTAACACAAAGGGTTTGCTTTCGTGTATAAAGTCCATTTGTATGGCGTGGCTTTTAATGGTAATGCCGCGTTCACGCTCTAAATCCATGTTATCCAACACAGTATCCATCATATTGCGCTGGCTGATGGCCTTAGTGCTTTCAATAAGCCTGTCGGCCAGGGTAGACTTACCGTGGTCGATATGCGCTATAATGCAAAAATTACGA
The DNA here is from genome assembly GCA_903919075.1 of uncultured Bacteroidota bacterium. Lineage (GTDB taxonomy): Bacteria > Bacteroidota > Bacteroidia > Chitinophagales > LD1 > Bog-950. Next base: position 43,974 of record CAIXGR010000029.1, read on the forward strand.
ATGTCTTTCATTGGGGCGCGAAGATAGCACGATTTTGCACACGATTTATATGATTATTAAGTTGATTAGCAAGATTATTGAATACAGATATATTTGATTACCAATACAATCTGTTTCTGATAACTGTATTCCCTAAAATTATTGTTATCTTTGTGAAACCCCTTTAAGTTATGGCTAAGTATATTTTTGTTACCGGTGGTGTTACATCATCATTAGGCAAAGGCATTTTTGCAGCTTCTCTCGCCAAGTTACTACAGGCAAGGGGATACAGGGTAACTATCCAAAAATTTGACCCATATATAAACGTCGACCCCGGCACTTTGAACCCCTACGAGCACGGCGAATGCTATGTAACCGAAGACGGCGCCGAAACCGATTTGGACCTTGGGCACTACGAGCGTTTTTTAAATATTAATACCACACAGGCTAATAATGTTACTACCGGTAGGGTTTATCAAACCGTAATTAATAAGGAGCGCGAAGGTGCTTATTTGGGTAAAACAGTGCAGGTGATTCCGCACATTACTGATGAGATAAAAAGGCGAATGCTTTTGTTAGGCCAAACGCTGGAATACGATATTGTAATTACCGAAATTGGTGGAACAGTAGGTGATATTGAAGCGCTGCCATACATTGAAACACTGCGACAAATACGCTGGGAGCTGGAAGAGCACGATACTTTGGTGTGCCACCTTACCTTAATTCCTTTTTTAAAAGCGGCGAAGGAACTTAAAACAAAACCTACTCAGCACTCGGTTAAAGAGTTGCAAACTATAGGTGTGCGCCCCGATATATTGGTGTGCCGCACCGAAATGCCGCTAACCGATGACATGCGTAAAAAGCTGGCGCTGTTTTGCAACGTTGACCGCCGCTCGGTAATACAGGCGCTAGACGTTGACACTATTTACGCCGTGCCTTTGGAAATGCAGGACGAAAATTTGGATATAACTGTTTTAAAGAAGCTGCAACTATCGGCAGAGAAGCCGATTAACCTGGATAAATGGCGCGAGTTTTTAGATAAAATGCGCCATCCGAAAGGAGAGGTGCACATTGGTCTTGTAGGAAAGTACATAGAATTGCAGGATGCTTATAAATCCATTCACGAATCGTTTATACATGGCGGGGTGGCTAATAATTGTAAGGTAATAGTTGAGCCCATACACTCGGAATATATTGATGAGCATAATGTGGAAGAGAAGCTGGGGCACCTACACGCTGTTTTAGTAGCACCGGGTTTTGGTAACCGGGGTATTGAAGGAAAAATAACAGCGATAAAATATGTGCGCGAAAAAGGTATACCATTTTTAGGTATTTGCTTAGGCATGCAATGCGCGGTAATAGAATACGCCCGCAATGTTTTAGGCATGAAAACAGCCCACTCCACCGAAATGGATGCTAAGACGGAGTATCCGGTGATTGATATGATGGAGGCCCAGAAAAAAGTAAGGAACAAGGGTGGCACCATGCGTTTAGGCTCTTACCGCTGCGATTTGCAAAAAGACAGCCTTGCCGAAAAGCTTTATGGTAAAGAACACATTAGCGAACGCCACCGGCACCGGTTTGAGTTTAATAATAAATACATTGCTGATTTTGAAAGAGCGGGTATGATAGCCACCGGTAAAAACCCTGAGAATAACCTGGTTGAAATAGTTGAAGTACCGGCAAATGATTTTTTTATTGGCGTTCAGTTTCACCCGGAATTAAAATCGACGGTTGATGCACCACACCCTTTATTTACTGGCCTGGTAAAAGCGGCTATTGATTATAAAAGCGGTGTAAAAAAAGCGGCTGATGTGAAGAAGGCAGCCGTTAGGGTGTAAAGAAAACTTTAGAGTAGAAGTTATATAAAAACAAAAATCCCCCAGCCTGAGGGGGGGGGATTTTGATTGAAATAACTAAAGCGTTTAGGCCCTTACTTCGGTTCTTATATTTTCCCACCTCATTTCTAAATTGCTGAGTTTGGTAACCATGCGGTCGGCGTGATCTTTTATTTTTTTAAGGTCGTTGTTTAGTTTAACCAACTCAGGGGTTAGTTCTATAAAGTCAACGGCGTACTCTGAAATTATTCTGCCGCTGTTTTTTTCGCTCAGCTCCGATACTTTTTTAAGGTATTCTTTGCTACGGTCGTTATGCGATTTATGTTCGTTGAATAACTCCATGGTTTTACCGGTAAAGTCGTCTAACTGGTCAATAAAATCTACCACCGATTCGAACTGGCTTACACCAGTGGTGCTTTCGCCGAAAGAGTAGTTTTTAATAAAACGGTCTAAAACGGGCCCGGTATTATCAATAAATTTTTTTGGCAACAGATAAAGGTCGGCCACATACTTGTTAACTATTTTGTAAGATTCGTTGAAATCGTGCTGCACACAGCGGTAGTATTCGTATTGTCCTTCGAGTGTCATGTTTGTAGAGGTTTTATCTATACCTCTGTTTTCGTAAAAGGGGCTTAAATGTTTCCTTTGTATAACTATTTATTATACATGGCGAACCTTGTATAAGAATGAATACGGGGTGTGGGATACTGAATATTGATGGAAAGTGAAAAGAGGAAAAGCGGGTAATTGTGTTTAGCCGCCTAAGCCTCACCCCGTCTCGCTACGCTCGCCACCCCTCTCCATTTCATGGAGAAGGGAATACAATTTTTTATAATTACGCCGGTCTGATATTTACGAAAGTATACCCGCAATAGTTGCCGATAGATAAGAGGCCAGCGTTCCGCACATTAAGGCTTTAAAGCCCAGTTTGGCAAGATCTTTTCTTCTATCGGGCGCTAACTCGCCAATGCCGCCTACTTGTATGGCAATAGAACTGAAATTGGCAAAACCACAAAGCGCAAAACTTACTATAACAATAGCTTTAGGCGAAAGAGTATGGTGCGCGATCATAGGTGCAAGATTGGCAAAGGCCACAAACTCGTTAATTACCAATTTGGTTCCCAGCATTGAGCCTACTGTGTGAATATCGGCATGTGGAACGCCCATTGCCCAGGCAAATATTGAGAAGATAGAGCCAAAAACAGAATCAAGCGTAAAATGAGAGAGGTCAATGCCTATCATATTAAGACTCATACCGGTGGCGGCAAGCAGTGCGCCCAGTTTTACTAAAACTGCATTTATTAAAGCAATAAGCGCTATAAAGCCAATTAGCATGGCAATAACGTTTAATGAAACTTTCAATCCATCGGCAGCGCCATGCGAAATGGCATCGAGCAAATTGGCGTGGGCCTTTTTTATTTCAAGCTTTACCGCACCCTTGGTGGCCGATTCTTCGGTTTCGGGCCACACAATTTTTGAAATTACCAGCGATGCCGGTGCCGCCATAATACTGGCCGCAAGTAAATAAGGGGCGGGTACGCCCATAGATATATATACCGCCATCACACCTCCGGCTATACAGGCCATACTACCGCTCATTGAAGCAAGCAACTCGCTCATAGTCATGGAAGAGATATAGGGTTTTATCATAATTTGTGCTTCAACTTGCCCAACAAAGGTAGATGCCACGTTGGAAAGAGCCTCGCTGCCCGAAACGTGCATTAAAAAATGCACCGCCCTTGCTATATATGAAACCACCAATTGCATTAAGCCTATTTGATAAGCAATACTTACCAGTACCGATACAAATATGATGGTAGGCATAATTCTAAACATAAAAAGAAAGCTGTACTTGTCGCCAAATATAGGATGCAACAGGTCGGGGCGCATTAAGCCGCCAAATACAAATTCGCCGCCCTGGTTAGCCATTTCCAACAAGCGCTGTATTTTTTGCCCTACCCAGTTAAATGATTCCTGGCCGGCGCCGGTTTTTAAAATAAAAAGAGCCAGTGCAAGTTGCAGGCCCATGCCGCTTAATACTGTTCTGTAGTTAATTGCTTTGCGGTTGTTCGACATTAAAAAAGCAATTCCTAAAATTAACGCTACGCCAATAAGCCCTGTAAATCTTTCCATGGTTAAAAGGTTAGTTTAAACGAACATAATAAAATTTAATACAAAATGTAAGAAAGTGGTTTGAAATAGGGGAATTTATTTTACAGCGGTAAATTGTTGAAGGCTATCATTTTAGACTTAAAACAACGCTGTATTTGTGCTTATATAGGTGTCAAAATAATTTACCTTACTTTTGTAGCTCAGGACAGCAATCAATAATTCTTCAATACACAAATGATATGAGAAAATTATACTACTTCTTCATTGCGCTTATAGCTAATTCGCTTTATTCAAACTCGTTTATAAACGCGCAGGGAGTTGCGGTAAATGTATCGGGAACACCACCTGATAATTCGGCAATGATGGATATTAATGCCATAAACAAAGGTTTTCTAATACCCCGGATGACAACTTTGCAACGTAACGCTATAGCTAACCCTGCACAGGGCTTGCAGGTTTACAACACCGATTGCAATGTGTTTAATTATAACGCCGGTACACCCCAATCACCCAACTGGGCTACATTAACTTCTTCCACTTCATTAATAGCTTCGGTAAGTATCGCGGCAAACCCATCGGGTGCTATTTGCAGTGGAACCAGTGTAACGTTTACCGCCACACCGGCAGCTGGTATTAATGCGCCAAACTATCAGTGGATGGTTAATGGTAGTAATGTGGGTACTAACGCTACCACTTATACTACTACCGCTTTAACTAACGGAGATGTTGTAAACTGTATTTTAACTTCGAATGCACCGTGTGTTACCGGTTCGCCAGCTACATCCAATTCAATTACCATGATAGTAAACCCTATTCCATCTACACCGGGTGTAATTTCGGGCGATACGGCTATATGCGCTAACTCTACCGGTCATATTTTTTCTGTGGGCAGTGTTTCAGGGGCTACTTATTATAACTGGACCGTTCCCGGCGATGCCACTATTACATCAGGTGCCAGTACTGTATCTATAACCGTTACGTTCGGTTCAACTTCGGGTAATGTAAGTGTGGTTGCGGTTAATGGTTGCGGCACCAGCTCAATGGTATCGCAATATATTAATATATTACCAGTGCCCACCGCCAATGCAGGTCCCGATCAATCGAATGTTCCTGGCCTTAGTACTGTATATTTAAACGCTAACACGCCCCCTTCCGGTACAACCGGAACATGGAATGTTATTAGCGGATTAAACACTAGTTTTTCTGATGCGAATAGCCCTACCAGTACTTTTACCGGCACGGCTTCATGTGTATTGAGTTGGACCGTTTCATCGACATATTGCGGCACGGCTTCAGACACCGTAAATATTTCATTTACTTTGCCGGCGGGTTGTGCCCATGCTTCGGATAATACTGTTTGGTGTGTGGCTTCAGATAATACAACCTCCGGTGCTCAATTATGCGGTTATCCTGCTGGATATTCGGGAACTTACTATCAAATTACAAATGCCGGAGCAGCTGCGCTTGGAAAAACAATTGCGGGCTATGGCGATTGTGCAACAAATTATACCGAATCGGGCAATCAGGCTTACATTCAGGGGTGGAGTGGCAGTAGCTGCTGGACAACCCATGATGAATGGGCGCGAAACGGCAACAACACCAGCCCTGGCGATTATCCGGTAGTACGCTGCACCGGTTATGAATAATAGGTTTAATTATTAGTTTAACTATTTCGCACTCATTTCAGAAAAATACTGGTAGAAGTAAGGCAGGGTTTCGATGCCTTTGTAGTAATTAAACAAGCCATATTTTTCGTTTGGCGAGTGGATGGCATCGCTATCTAAACCAAAGCCAAAAAGCACTGATTTAACCCCAAGCACCTGCTCGAACATGGTTACTATAGGAATACTGCCACCGGTGCGCATAGGTATGGGTGTTTTGCCAAAAGTTTTTTCCATAGCCTTTGCAGCGGCTTTATAAGCCACCGAGTCGGTAGGGGTAACAGCAGCTTCGCCGCCATGGTGGGGCATTACTTTTACTTTTACATAGGGTGGTGCAATTTTTTTGAAGTGGTCTTCGAATAGCTTCATAATTTTATCGCTCTTTTGATTAGGCACCAAACGCATGGAAATTTTTGCAAACGCTTTTGACGGAAGAACCGTTTTAGCGCCCTGGCCAACGTAACCGCCCCATATTCCGTTTACATCAAGTGTTGGGCGGATGGAAACTCTTTCTAATGTTGAATATCCTTTTTCGCCCAGTTCCTGATTGATGTCGAGATGTTTTTTGTAGTCGTTCAAATCAAAAGGGGCGCGGGCCATTTGTTCGCGTTCGGTTTTTGATACTTCCTGCACATCATCATAAAAACCAGGGATGGTTACGCGCCTGTCTTTATCATGCAAGGAAGAAATCATATCGCAAAGAATGTTAATAGGATTAGCTACTGCACCGCCGTACACGCCACTATGCAAATCGCGGTTAGGGCCGGTAACTTCAACTTCTAAATAAGTTAAGCCGCGCAGGCCGATGGTAATAGAAGGCACATCATTTGCAATCATGGATGTATCGGAAATTAAAACTACATCCGATTTTAGTTTCTCTTTATTGGCTTCGGCAAAACTGCCCAGGTTAACCGAGCCTACTTCTTCTTCGCCTTCAATCATAAACTTTACGTTGCAGGGCAGCGTATTGTTTTTCATCATCATTTCGAAAGCCTTAACGTGCATGTACATTTGTCCTTTATCATCGCAGGCACCGCGGGCGTATATGTTGCCATCTTTTACTACCGGTTCAAAAGGAGGGGAGTTCCACAATTCGTATGGGTCGGCGGGTTGCACATCGTAGTGGCCATAAACTAAAACAGTGGGCAGTTTGGTATCAATTATTTTTTCGCCGTATACTACCGGGTAGCCTTTGGTGGGGCATATTTCGGCTTTATCTACACCGGCGTTTATTAATTGTTGTTTTACAAACTCGGCAGCGCGGTTTACATCGGGTGCAAATTTTTCATCGGCACTTACTGATGGAATGCGCAGCAGCTCTATCAATTCATTTAAAAATCTTTCTTTATTGGCTTCGAGGTATGATTGTAGTTGTTCCATAGGGTTACAGGTTGCAAGTTACAGGTTGCAGGTTTATAGGTTCTTTTTTAAAGCGTGAAAATAATAATTTATCATTGGGTTGACGAGGACCAACCTTTATATGAATCTTAGGTATGCAATATATTAATGTAGTTATTTAAGCCCTCGGTGTTAGATAAATCAATTAAGATGGATTCATTCCAATCAACTAATAATAAATCCCATTTTATTCCTAGTTTTTCTAAAACACTTTTAAAATGAACAGGATAAGTGTTTAGTGTGTCTGAAATTTTCTGATAAATAATCCAACATGATAAAATACAATTATTATTATAGTTATATAATATAACGTAGTTTTCGTAACCAAATCCCTCGCAATTATTTATTTTTTCTGCATGCGAAGAATACCCCTTAAATATTTCATCAAAAAAAATAATAGATTCCTCTTTTAGAGCTAAATAAAAACCTTCCTTTGGTATTTTCTTAACTTCTAAAGGTACGTAAGACGGTTCTCTGGAGTGCATTTCACTATATCCATTTTTACTAAAATTTTCCGAAGATTTTATGTCCAATTTGGATAACTCTTTTTTTACTCTAAAGAAATTTTCTCGAGGTATAAGTTCTGTTTGCTTATAATCATCTTCATGGAAAGTCAGTTTATTTGTGCTGAACATATAATCAAATACGAGTTTGGAAGTTGTTTCTATGTTGCTACTCGTTGACGTCTAACCAACCTCTATATGAAGGACATCAAATTATTTACTAATACTGAACATACGGAATCATCCCCCGGATGCCCATGTTCACAATATCTTCGCCTTTGGCTGGTTCCCATTTACCATCCTGATTTACTTCAATCCATTCAAAACTTTTATTGGTGGAAAGTGAAACGGTAACCACAATATCTTTGGTTTCGTTACCGGTTATTGTTAGCGGGCCGCCATCAAATGCAGCAGTTACCACGCACGAACCGGCGGGGATAGGAGAGGTGGCAAACAAAGGATTAACAACAGTTGTTTGACCGGGAGGCGCCTGGCCACTGGTTAAGTAATTATACGGGTAACCATTTATACTACCGGTTGCTTCGAAACCCCAGTATCCCTGTGCGCGGTTGGCATTAACGGCAATGTTTTCGGTATTTACTTTGTATGAAGTGATATAGGTATTAACCCCTATAAAACTTGCCACCGTGCAGGGAATTTCCTGCTGTATGGGTATACTGCTAATGGTGGTGTCGATATATAGTTTTACGCCATAATTTTGGTAAGCCAGTGATATGCGTAGATATGGGTAAGTGCCCGGTACTACATTGTTAAGTGCAGTTTGAAAAAATATGCCACTATCGGGTGTTAATATCTCGTGCTGAAAATCTATGGCGCTGCCGCCACCGGCGGTGGTGTTGGCAGTTTGGTATAATATGGGACCGCTGCCAAGCGGAGTAAGTGCGCTTGGTGATATTTCAATATAATGTGCGCTCATAAAATTCATGGATGGGTCCTGCCCGGCGTGGTTGGATGGCATAGGGTCGGGTTGTCCGGTGCTGCCAAGCCTGGCCTGCGTAGGGTCGAACTTAAATTTGAATATAAGTTTGGGATATTGTTTTTGCTTGCACGCAGGCAGCAAGTAAATTGAAAAAGCAGCCAGTATAAATATTTTTATAAATCGCATATGTTTATTGTTTTTTTAGTTAATGATATTGTTAGACATCTCAAAATAAGCTGTGTCATATCGAACGATAGTGAGACATCTTAATATTTATTTACCGCTACATATAATATTAAGATCTCTCCTAAAATCGATATGACAAAAAACATTCTATTTCCTCCTTATTTGCCAATCATCAATTTCTCATTCAGCATGGCGGTAAGCTCTGCGGCTTTTTTGCCTGGGTAAGTTTTTCGTTGAAATTCTTTAACCCATTGTATGCCCTTTACAGCGTTAACCAGTAAAATTTCTTCGGCATCCAGTAATTCGGCAACATCTACTTCGCGCTCTTCGGTTTTGTCTTCCATCATCCAAAGTAAATAGCTGCGCATTACACCGTTTACGCAGCCACTATCTAAATCGGGTGTAATCAATCTATCGCCTTTTACCAAAAAAATATTTGAAGTAAGCCCCTCGCAAACCTGCCCGTAATGGTTGGTAAGTATACATTCGTCCCACCCTTCGGCGCGGGCAAATTGTGTAGCCAATACGTACGCTAATGCGCTAGAGTTTTTAATATCGCTAATCATTGAAACTGCTTTGTAGCAATCATCGCGCATACCGGCGGTAAGCCCGTCGCCGGGTTCAAATTTCGAGTAGTCGATTTTATCAAGCGTTATGGCGTAGCCCAGCTCGTCTTCTTCGGGTAAAAACAGGCCGCTGCCTTTGCGGTAAAACTGCATACGTACGCGCGCGTTTTTAGCAACATCATTAACCGAAGCTAAATCAAGCAACATGCTTTCCAGCGAATCGGCATCGAGTTTAGAGGGCAAAAATGCCGATAGTACCTGCGCTGTAAATTCCATGCGGCTCCAATGGTAATGCATTAAAGGCACTTTTTTGTTGAACATGGCCATGCTTTCAAAAAAGCCATCGCCATATTTAAAGGCGCGGTTGGAAACCGGTAAAAGTGCTTCGTGCTCGGGGTAAATGTTCCCGTTAAAGTTTATATACGGCATAGCTGTTGTTAGATAAAATTAATGTGCCAAACGGCGGCTTATATTCTTTTTTTACAAGCATGTGTGTAATGCCATAACCACTGTGGTTATTAAACTTCCAAAGGTTTTCGGTGTAATAATTGTCATCGGCTTTTTGTTGCAGGGCAAATCCTTTTGCTGCATCAACCGCCGAAATACCGTAAACCAATTGCATGCGCCGGTACCACTCGTTAACATAACAGGTGTGGCGCACGTTGGCTTTAAACTCAACAAAGCTTGAACGCTGCGCATAAAATTTCAACTCGGTATTATCAAAGGGTTGAATAAATACCGCATTGGCTGGTGTTGTTTCTTTAATTTGCTGGCAAATGGCAATCATATCATCTTTTTCTTTAAGGCCGAATATTTGAAACGGCACTTGGTATGGCAGCAGTTGGTTAAATTTAAAAATAATAATCCAGCATACTAATATTAATGCTAGTAAACCACCTTTTTCAATTTTCAGCATAGCCGGTAAGCTAATATTGGAAAGATAGAGCTCTTCGGCCAGGCCAACGGCGGCTATTACCCCTAAAAATTTTATCCAGATGGTGATTTTATAAAATTGAAAATTGCCAATAAAAATATTCTGAAAATCATCAACCGCAAAGGCATAAATAATAAGCCCAATTGAACCGGCCAGTACAAACTCGAATGTTTTAGATGAGTGCTCGGCAAAAAATATAAGGGCGAATAAGGTAAGCATGAAATACACCCCCATTTTTATTTTGGGGAAACTTGAAAAAATAAAATGGTGCGGGTGGCGGAATGCAAAAAGTATTTTAAATAAATCAGCATGGCTGGCTGGTGTGCAACCTGGCAAGGCCGCTGCAGATTTTTTGTACAGAACAAAAATTAAAAACACACCGGCGGTTAAAGCATAAATGCCCATAAAACCCAGCACAGTTTTTAGCGGCACCTGCTTAACAATAAACATAAACAGCATAATGGCGCAAAGCACCATCATTACATCCAGCCCATCCAACACTTGTATAAAAGTGGCTATGGATATTAATGCAGAAGCCAGCATAAATTTTCTGTCGAGAAAAAAATTGATGGCCCATACTACAATGGCTACTGCCACGCCGCTGGCCTGTAAGCATTCGGAGTAAGCCTCTACATTGCCCAGCGCAAAATCGTTGAGGGGTATAAGTGCTATTAGTACTGCGAGCCACGCTAAATATTTGTTGTGTATATATCTTAAAGCCAATCGCTCTAATCCAAGTACCAAAAATATTGTAGCAAGAAACTGAAAAATGAAACAGAAAATTTCGAGGTGGTTAATAAAGGGCAGTAGCAAAGTAGCCATTACTGTGCGTTCGTTAGGTATGGCTGCATGCAGGCCTTGTATAAAAAAATCGTGCGGGTAAAGCGAGGGGTTGTGCAGGAAAAGTGTGTAGGGGAGCAGTTCAACCTGGTCGCCGGTGCCATACCGGTAACCGAAACGCAGAATAAGAAGGCTCCAAGCGCAGATAGCAAATAGTATTGATGGTTTAATATTGCGCATTTGGTTTGTTTGGTGTGCCTGCTATGTTTTAAGTTGATTGTATAAGTTTAAACTTAGCGCTTTTATTTTAATGTGCCTCACCACCCCGTCCGCTGAAAAGGCGGACACCCCTTCTTATCAAGGAGGGGAATATTAACTTTCCATCACTTTCAAATTTTCGCTTACTACAAGTTTGCCTGCTGTTTTAGCCTTTATTTCATCAACGGTAACACCCGGTGCTATTTCAATTAAATGAAAAGCACCGTCTTTAATTTCGTAATATCCTAAATCGGTAACTACGCGGTTAATGCAATGCTTACCGGTAAGCGGCAGTGTGCAGGCCGGTAGCAATTTCGATTCGCCTTTGGGGTTGGTTTGCATCATGGCTACAATAATATTATCGGTAGAGGCTACCAGGTCCATAGCGCCGCCCATGCCTTTTACCATTTTGCCGGGTATTTTCCAGTTGGCTATATCGCCATTTTCGGCTACTTCCATAGCGCCCAGTACGGTAAGGTCAACATGGCCACCGCGAATCATGGCAAAGCTATCGGCTGAAGAAAACAGTGAGGCACCCTTCAACATGGTTACGGTTTGCTTACCGGCGTTTATTAAATCGGGGTCTACTTCGCTTTCAACCGGAAAAGGGCCCATGCCCAACAAGCCGTTTTCGCTTTGCAATATTACATCCATACCGGCGGGTATATAATTAGCAACCAGCGTGGGTATACCAATGCCCAGGTTAACATAGTAACCATCGCGCAACTCTTTTGCAATACGTTTAGCTATTCCGAATTTATCTAGTGGCATATTTTATTTTATGATTTTCCGAACATATCGTAATTAAAAACTTCCTTACCAAAATCGGGAGTTATCTCTTTTATCAAACTTAAAACTTTATCAGCATTAGGAAAATTAATGCCCACCTTGCAGGCCAGCATTATATCTTCAACTTCTTTTAAGTAAATTATTATTCTTTCGGTTTTTAGTTGCAGTATTTCGGCATCGCTAATTTTTTCCATTTCGTTTAAAACTGCATACATTTTTTGAAGCGAAGCATATAAACGTTTTGCAAAATTCATTTGCCCTTTTTCAACCAGCTTTTCCATAGCAATTGCCAGTTGAATTTTTAGCATTAAAATGTTGTTGTTTATTTTTTCCATTGCTGTAAAATATTACACTTTGTTGGTGGTGCGCTGTTCAATACGCTTTTCGTAATTGGTGCCTTTAAAAATGCGGTTTACAAAAATACCAGGGGTGTGAATCATGTTTGGGTCAAGCTGCCCTGGTTCAACTAATTCTTCTACTTCGGCAATGGTTATTTTACCGGCGGTTGCCATCATGGGGTTAAAATTGCGGGCGGTGCCTTTAAAAACTAAATTGCCCAACGTATCGCCCTTCCATGCTTTTACTATCGCAAAATCGGCCTTCAACCATTTTTCGAACACATACATTTTGCCACCAATCTCGCGGGTTTCTTTGCCCTCGGCAATTTCAGTTCCATAACCGGTGGGTGTGGCAAACAAGGGTATACCGGCACCACCGGCGCGAATCCTTTCGGCTAAGGTGCCCTGTGGCAGTAGTTCAACCTCTAACTCGCCCGAAAGCAACTGGCGTTCAAACTCGGCGTTTTCGCCCACGTAGCTCGATATCATTTTTTTAACCTGCTTTGTTTTGAGCATTAGCCCAATTCCAAATTCATCTACACCGGCGTTGTTGGATATGCAGGTAAGGCCCTTTACACCTTTGCGTATTAGCGCAGCAATGCAGTTTTCGGGTATGCCGCATAAACCAAAACCACCTAACATTAATACTGCATTATCGGGAATATCTTTTACTGCCTCATCGGCATTGGCTACTACTTTATTCATATGATTAGATTCACAGATTTAAAATTGCATTTTTTTTTCAAATCATTTGCCCACTTCTCCTTCGCGCTTGCTCATTTCGCTTAATGTTTCTTCATACAATTTATTCAACAAGCCGGGATTATCTTCGTAAAACTTATAACTTTTTTTAAAATCATCTTCGGTAATTCCGTGGTTTTTATAAATGGTGGCGTAATATTGAGAAGTAAAATCTTTTTCGCCAACGCCGGCAACTGCCCGGGTGTGCGAAATGGCATCGGCAATAAACATATCGCTTAAAACCATTTTCATTTTAATAGGCTGAATGTATTTAGAAGGAACACTTGGAACAGCAGGCCTGCAAGAGGCCAGAAAAATAAGAATGATGATAGTGAAATGCTTCATGTAACTTACAGTCAAAAATAGGAGTTAAAAATAAATGGACACTGGAAATTATAAAGCAATTGTTGATGAAATAAAACCTTACGGGGCCAGGCTGGTTGCGATATCGAAAACCAAGCCTATTGAAGTTGTTTTGGAAATGTATAACCAAGGGCAAAGAATTTTTGGCGAAAACCGTGTGCAGGAGCTATTGCCCAAGTATAACTCGCTACCCCAAGATATTGAGTGGCACCTGGTTGGGCATTTGCAAAGCAATAAAATAAAACAAATTGCGCCTTTTATTTCGATGATTGAGTCGGTGGATAGCGTGATGTTGCTGGAAGAAATAAACAAGCAGGCGCAAAGGAGCGACCGGGTTATAAACTGCCTGCTGCAAATTTTTATTGCCGAGGAAAAAACAAAATTCGGGTTAAGCGAAAATGAATTGAACTCGCTGCTGGAAAGCAAGATTTTTACGGATTTGAAACACATTCGCATTTGCGGCTTAATGGGCATGGCCACCAACACACCCGACCAGCAAAAAATTGAAAATGAATTTAAGCATCTGCACCAGCTTTTTGCCCGTATAAAGAAGGACTACTTTGCGGATAAGCCCTACTTTAAGGAACTATCTATTGGTATGAGCTCGGACTATAAAATTGCGCTTAACTGCGGCGCCACTTTAATACGATTAGGGAGTTTGATTTTTGGGGAGAGGTAGTACGGGTAGCTAATCAAATTAATTTCTCCATTAAGTGTACTACTACTTTTTCTAACTGGCTGTGTGTGCCGGGTGTTTTTAGTAGTTCTTCAATGTCGCGCTTGGCTTTGTTTTTACTTTCCTGTGTGGGCAGGTGCATTTTTTTGTAGCTGTCTATTACCTCCATAGCTTCGGCATCGGAAATGCTTTCAACTTTAATTTTTATTTTTTCAATATCGGTAATACCGGTTCGTGCTTTTATAAAATCAAGCTCTTCGTTGGTTAGGGTATCGTTCATGCCGGCACCGTATACCATTACAAAGGCCAGAAACTCGTTATAAGTCCAATCGGTTTGGTCCATGTTCATAAAAGGATTTATTCTTTATCGCTATTGCAAAATACCCAAATTATATTCGGATTATAGTTAAACATAGGTTTTTTTACAAAAAAATACCGCCATGCTTTTAAGGCATGGCGGCAAATATGTTTAGGTAAACTATTTTTTATTTAGCAGGTGCTGGTTGTTGAGCCGGAGCCTGAGGTGCAGGAGTAGTAGGGGCAGGGCCGTTAAAAGTTTTGCCAGCTACGTTCTTTTCAATTTCGGATTTAGGAGCTTGTTCTTTTTTAGTCATTGCTTTTTTATCGACAAAAAAGGTTGATGAAAGGCAAAGGAAAATTAAAGCGAAGGCAAGGCCCCAGGTTAATTTTTCAACTACATCGGTTGAGCGCCTTGCACCCAACAATTGCTGGCCTACACCGCCAAACGATGAGCTAAGCCCGCCGCCTTTTGGGTTTTGAATAAGCACTACAAAGCACATTAACACACAAACAACTACTATAAGAATGGTTATAAACGCGTACATAATTTTTAAATGATATTTTTAAGATAATTAATTCGGGCGGCAAAGAAACTACTTTTTTCCGGATATTTCAAGGTTAGTGTTTCGTAGGCTTTAATTGCGCGGGCGTATTTTTTTTGCATTTCGTAAACCTTGGCCATTGTTTCTGTAATTAGTTCAGAATCAAGGTCATTTTCGGCATTAGGGGGTGGTTCAACCGGAGCTGTTTCGTATTTATGCTTTTCTATTTGCTCTTCAATAAACTTATCCAAGCCCTTCGAATAGCGGGTTTCTTCCTCCATTTGCTCATGCAAATAACCTACTGAGGTATTTTGCATAATTACCTTGTTTAGTTCCTCATCGGCTTCTTCGGGGGGAATTACCGGCGGGGTTTCAGCAGTTGCAGGGGCAAAGGTTGTAACCTGCATTTGCCCGAAAGCCTTTAGCCAGTCGCCGAAAGTATGTGGCTCGGCAGGCGAAAAAGTTTCGATAGCGGGTTCTTCTTCTTTAGCGGGCTCGGTTATTGGTGTTGGTGGTGTTTCTTCAACTAATTCTATAGCCGGGGCCTTTTCTGTTTCTTTTATTAGCTGCTCTATTTCAACAGCCTCTTCGGCATTAATTTTATTAAATTGTATGGAAACAGTTTCGGCCTGTGGTGGTTCAATATATTCTTCTTCCAATAGTTCCGGCTCGGCAGCTATATCGGTGGGCAGTATGTTTTTTTGATGGAATATGCTGTAAAGCAGTTCGCGGTCGTTAGTATAAAGTGCGGCTAATTGCAGTTGCTGGTCGAACTTAGGATTGTTTTCATCCTGATACTTTTTTGCCAGTAGTAAATACGCTTGTTGGAACGAGGGGAATTTTTCGACCAAATGCTCTAATTGTGCAGTGGTAAACCTGCCCAGCATTTGGTTGAAGTTTTGTTTGGTAATGGGTTGCAACATTGGTGCAAAGAAAATATTTTTTATGGAAAGAGGTTATCTGGTTTTTAAGTTGGTCGGATGGAAATGTAGAAGTTGTCATGTAGAGCAATTTCCCGCGCCTCACCCCGTCTCGCTTCGCTCGCCACCCCTCTCCACGCTTTGCGTAGAGAATGGAATAAAAAATGTTCGCTGCGCGATGCGTTCATATCCAAATTCAATTGGCTATTTTGAATATTGAAACGGTATAAGCTCTGTATTATAATTATCAAAAAAATAAATTTTATCTCAAATAAATAAATGTTATTTTTGTAGTATGAATTTAATTAATAAGCAATGACGGTTGACAATGGTTGACACTTTCGTAATGTAAAACGTTGATTTTCAAACATGTAGTTTTTAGAGTGTCAACTGTCAACCATATTGTTTTATAAGTTACTGAAAATGAATTTATTGGAAAAGAATGCGGGTTGACACGGTTGACAGTATTGGGGGGATTGTTTTTTTAATTCTTCAATTGCCGTTTCATCTAATGCGGCGATTGTCACCCGAACGATAGTAAATTATGACGGAAATATTACATAATTTTTTCAAATGTATCAATAGTAAAGTTTAAGTTTATACAAAAAATCGCTTTATGGAAAAAAATATACATTTAATTGCAGCTATTGCTTTTTTCCTGTTTCAAACCATTGTGAGCGGCGTATATGCATCGCCTGAACTGACCGTAAATGCTGGTATTGACACAGCTATTTGCCTACACGACAGTACCATCATTGGGGGTAGCCCTACTGCCACAGGCGGTGTAGGGCCATATATGTACCTTTGGCAACCTGCAAGTGGCTTAAACAGCGACACTATTCCAAACCCTCTTGCCTTTCCGGATACTACAACTACCTATCTGCTTATTGTTGCCGATTCCTTGGGGGCAATAGATTCATCGTATATTACTATTACCATTAATAATCTGCCGATCGTAACTTTCAACCTTCCGCAAGATACTTTTTGCAACCATGGAGGTATAATTACTTTAAGCGGAGGCAGCCCGGCAGCAGGGGTTTATTCCGGAAACGGCGTAACCGGTAACCAATTTAACCCCGCCAATACCAGTGGAGGAACAAGTGCAATTACCTACACCTATACTGATTCAATAGGTTGCACCGGCATGGCTACCGCGCCGGTTGTGGTGAGTTTCTTCCCCGATTCTCTTTCACTTCTTTTAGTTCAGTTGCCACCTACTGGCTTTGTAACTTATAACATGATTTATGCTTATCCGGCAACTGCCGGTACTTATGTATGGCAATTAGATGGTTATTCGTATTATCCATATTACAATTTCATTTCACCTGATGCCGATTCTATTGAAGTAAGTTGTGAAGTTATAGGAGAAATAGTAATTGATACAATTTTTACTTCTAACAATAGCATAAGGGTTATTGTTTCATTGGCAGGATGTGTTGATACTTCAGCATGGTTGCCGGTTGACGAAAATTGTTGGGGTTATGGCGGCATTAACGAAATTTCAGCGCTTTCAAATATTACCATTTATCCTAACCCGGCCAGCGAGGGTTTGAATATTAACTATACCTTAAATTCTACAATTAACCTTGGCATTAATGTATTAGATATACAAGGAAGAAAACTAAAGGCCATAGCTTATGATAAATCATCTACCGGAAATTACACACAACACATAGATGTAAGCCAACTGGAAGCTGGTATCTACATATTAAATTTTGTATCGAAGGAGGGGAGTTTGAACCGGCGGTTTGTGAAGGAATAAAAAAGGGATTGTCATTCCGACTTTTGGAGGAATCTTGATGGAACAGGTAGCGCTAAATATATATTAAGATATCTCACTATCGTTCGACATGACAAAAGAAATTATGTCAAAAAATCTACCATTTCACCAATGCCTTCTGAAAAATGTCATCCATTAGCTGATTGCTGATATCGTTTACCAGTTGGTCTTCAACCGTAATTACGTTTAACCCGGCCGAGTATTGGGCATTGCGCGAGAAGGTTTCGGTCCACTTGTCTTTTTCGTCTTTGGTGTTTACGTAATCAACCTGTATGGTGATGGTAAGTTTGTTGAGCGCGCTTGTGGCACCGGCTACGGGTGCCTCGCTGGTGTATGTAAAACCGGTGATGGAGCCTTTTATTTCTAAATCGCCATCGGTAGCTACCTGCTTTAAGTTGGCTTCGTTTTGAAACTTCTGCTTTATTTTATCGGTAATGGTTTGCGGTAAAGATGCCGGGCCATTGTTCGACCGGTTTTGAAAAAGCTCAACTGAAAAGGTATGAATATCTAAAGGAATATTTGCACCGGTAAAGGAATATACTTTGCAGCCCGAGTTGGAGAGGAGGAGGCATAGTGCCAGGAATATGGTAAAGGTGGTGGCTGGCTTTTTCAATTTGTTATTCAATTACACAGATCTATTTAATTTTCTTCTTCTCAAATCTCAACCCCATATTCTTTTATCTTCCGGTAAAGTGTGCGCTCGGAAATGCCGAGGTCTGTTGCTGCATCTTTACGTTTGTTGCGGTGTTTTCTTAATGCTCTTATAATCAACTCGCGTTCTTTATCGGCAATTGATAGCGATTCTTCCACTGTTTCCGATTCGTCGAACTCTTTTTTCTCCTGCAATACCACCGGGTGGTTGTTTTCCGGTTGGGTAATAATAAACGGTTTTTCGGTATTGGTATTGTTTGTAATCTGCTCGCGAAATACCGGTATTTGCTCGCCGTTTACCTGGTGTTTAGTAATATCGTAAACAAACTGTTTCAGGTCGTTCAAATCTTTTTTCAGGTCGAATATCAGTTTGTATAAAATTTCGCGCTCGGTAAATCCGCTTCCGCCGCTTTGGAATTTTGCTTCTGCCAGTGCCGGTAATCGGTTATCGGTTATGTCGGTAACTATCTGTTTTAGTTCTTTGGCGGAAACATCTTTTTCCATAGCCAGAATAGAAACCTGCTCGGCTACGTTTTTTAGCTGGCGAACGTTGCCCGGCCAGGGGTATTTTAAAATAAGTTCTTTGGCATCATCAGTAAGCTTTACGGGTTGTATTTTATTGCGCTCGGCAAAATCAATACAAAACTTGCGGAACAACTGATAGATATCCTCGCCCCGTTCGCGCAAAGGCGGTATGTAAATAGGCACGGTTGAAAGCCTATAATATAAATCCTCTCGAAATTTTCCGTTGCGTACTGCTTCTTGTAAATTAATGTTGGTGGCAGCTATTACCCGCACATCGGTTTTTAAAGATTTTGATGAACCTACGCGGATATACTCGCCGGTTTCCAACACGCGCAGCAGGCGGGCCTGTGTGCCGTGGGGCAGTTCGGCTATTTCATCTAAAAATATTGTACCACCGGCTACGGTTTCAAAGTAACCTTTGCGGGCATCGTTGGCACCGGTAAACGAACCTTTCTCGTGCCCGAACAATTCCGAATCGATAGTGCCTTCGGGTATGGCGCCGCAGTTAATGGCTATAAAAGGATTGTGCTTACGAAGGCTTAACTGATGTATAATGTGCGAGAAAACCTCCTTACCTACCCCGCTTTCGCCGGTAATAAGTACGGTAAGGTTGGTATTGGCTACGCGCTCGGCTATACTAATGGCATGGTTTAGCGCTGGCGCGTTGCCTATAATGCCGAAACGATTTTTTATTGATTGAATTTCCATAACCTCTCCCTAGCCCTCTCCGAAGGAGAGGGGATTTTAATTTCTTAAAGTGTGTTTAGTATTCGGGCGACTTGAAGTCGTCTGAATACTTATCCTCTAAACCTGCTCGCCCAGCAAAGTTCCCGAAGTGCATGAAGTAACTTTAACCATTGCATACATGCCGGGTTTTAAATCTCCTTTCGGAAATACGATGACTGTGTTTTGCGAATTACGGCCAAACAAATCATCCTCGCTGCGGTGCGAAATTCCTTCTATTAATACTTCGAATATTTTGCCTACGTCTTTTTTGTTTTGCAGCAGCGAGTGTTTGCGTTGCATATCTACTATTTCCTGCAGCCTGCGTTTTTTTACTTCTTCGGGCACATCGTCTTTATATTTTTTGGCGGCTACGGTTCCCGGGCGCTCGCTGTATGCAAACATGTAAGCCATTGAATATTCAACGTGCTCCATCATGCTTAAAGTATCCTGGTGCTCTTCTTCGGTTTCCGAACAAAAGCCTGCAATAATATCAGTTGATATAGCCGCCTCGGGCACTATTTGTTTAATGGCGGCAATGCGGTTTTTATACCACTCGCGGTCGTAAGTGCGGTTCATCATTTCCAACACACGGCTGTTGCCCGACTGTACCGGCAGGTGAATGTATTTGCAAATGTTGGGGTATTTGGCCATGGTGTGCAACACATCATCGGTCATATCTTTGGGGTGCGAGGTGCTGAAACGAACCCGCAAATCGGTTGCTACCTGTGCTACCAGTTCCATTAAGCGGGCAAAGTTTACAACGCTTTCATCGTATTTGGCATCAACCAGTTTTTTGCCTACCAGTTTAGGGTCGTCGGAAAAACGGTAGGAGTCTACATTCTGACCTAACAAGGTTACTTCACGGTAACCTGCATCATATAAGTCTTTGGCTTCGGCAACAATACTGTGCCAATCTCGGCTGCGTTCGCGACCCCGGGTAAAGGGCACTACGCAGAACGAGCACATATTATCGCAACCCCTCATGATGCTAATAAAGGCCGATACGCCGTTGCTGTTTAAACGCACTGGGTTTATTTCGGCATAGGTTTCTTCGCGCGATAGCAGCACATTAACCGCTTTTTGACCGCTTCCGGCTTCCTCAATTAGGTCGGGCAGGGTGCGGTAGGCATCGGGGCCGGCTACAATATCTACTATCTTTTCCTGTTCTAAAAACTGCTCTTTTAACCTTTCGGCCATACAACCCAGTACTCCAATTAAGGCACCTTTCTTTCTTTTTTTAACGCGGTTAAAATGTTGTAAACGGTGCCTAATTCGCTGCTCAGCGTTTTCGCGTATGGCGCAGGTGTTTAGCAAAATAAGGTCGGCCTCGGTAAACTCGTTGGTTGAATTAAACCCCGCATTGGATAGGATAGAAGCTACCACTTCGCTGTCGGCAAAATTCATTTGGCAACCGTAACTTTCAATGTAAAATTTCTTGGTTTTTACGGTCGGATTTTGAACGGTTTTTTCGGACTGGAATACCTCGCCCTGACGGGTTTCGTCAATCACTTTGGGTTGAAGTTCGAAGGCGGTTTCGTTGTTGTATAATTCGCTATTCATAAACGGGCAGCAAAGATAAATATTTACCTGACAGAGTGGCAGTGGAGAGAATTAAATTATGTTGAGATGGTTAACTGAGTAGTTTAATTAGAAAGCTAAAAAGAGAAGCAATCTGTCCCAGTTTTTAAGTTTTGTTTAACTGAAGTAAGACGTTAGTTAAGTTGGGTTATTTAAATTAGTAATCAAATAGTTATGTGTTTTTATTAAATAAGGTGTTTAGATTAAACAGAATAATGGTTACTAGCAACTACCGTAGGAAATTTTCCCGGTGAAAGGGCTAAAAAAACTTACAAGCAGTTTAGTTGTTTTAATGGTTTTAAGGTAACCTATCAAGTGGAAATCTAACGTTGCTTCACACCGTCTCGTTGTGCTCGCCACCCCTCTCCATTTCATGGAGAAGGGAATACAAGGGCTGTTGCCTCAGCATGAAATGGAGAGTTTAACTGTGCGGAGTAAGGTAGGGTGAGGCACAGAAATTCCACTCAGTTTTTTAATTCCCGTTTTGGTTTATATTTGACCATACAAGTACCACCCATGGATGCTGAAAAAGTGAAAAAAATAAAGTCGTTTTTTAAAGATGAGGCCAACCTGTTTGTTATAAAAATGGTGTTGATTTATGTGGGCTGGAAAGCCATACATCAGTATTTTTTGACAAGTGGCCCCCCTACAGTAGTAACCCAGTGGACCGACTTTATTTATTGGTTGGGCAGCCAGTACGCCAAGGCAACCAGTTTTATACTAAACCTGGTTTTTCGCGAGCACACCGTACCTATAGGCATTTACATTTACTACCCCCAAGAATTAAAGTATGTAATTGCCGCCGAACACTGCCTTGCTATTCCGGCTACTGTTATTTTTATAGGCAGCATTTTGTTGTACCGTGGCAGCTGGTTAAACAAACTGTGGTTTATCCCTATGGGGGTTATTATCGTATCGCTTATCAATTTGCTGCGGCTAATTTTTGTATGCGAAACTTTTATCCATTTCCGGAAAACGATTTTTACCATTAACCACTCGTTTGTTTACGTAGCCATTACCTACGCCTTAATTATGGTGCTTATTATTTGGTGGATGCAGCGCTTCGGCAGGCTGCCACGCACATCTGTTAGGGAGGTTAAGACCGATAAGTTTACTATGAATTAGAGGCTTGTCAGGCAAGGCTACTTTACCCTGCCCACCTTATAAAAGTGTTTCTTATAATAAGGCTCTTCCATGCTGCTGATGATAACACCGCTGTGGGTTGAGGAATGTGCAAACATGCCGTTTTGTAAGTATATGCCAGTGTGCGATGGGCTCCCTTTTCTAATCTTGAAAAAAAGGAGGTCGCCTTCTCTGGCATCTTTTAATCCCCTTTTAATAATATGGCATTGTTCTATAATAGCGCCTACGCTTGGGCCCAATGTTTTTTGGTATAGCTTTTCGTAAAGCATGTTTACAAAGTGCGAGCAGTCGATACCCTTATTGCTATTGCCACCATAACGGTAGCAGGTTTTGTACCAGCGGAAAACTTCGAAATACAAATTAGGGTTATTAGATTGGTGAAGGTCGATAGTGCGTTGCAGGTAAAATGAATCTACCTTTAAAGGGTCTAGGTCGGTAGGGTATACTAAGGCGGTTGGCTCGGGGGTAAGGGTAACGGTATCTTGGGCACTTAAATGCATTGATGTTAGTATACAAAATGCAAGAACATAAAGAGGAAGCCAGTATTTTCTTCTTTTTGAATACATACCTTTATTAGAATTTGTATTTGAAACTTGAAATTTTAAACCTTCTTAGCCAGCTTACTTTTGTGGTAACCGTATAGGAAATAGACTGCAAAGCCCACCAACAGCCAAACAAAAAATCTGCCCCAGTTGGTGGCACCCGATTCGCAAAGCAGATAGGTGCACGATAATAATCCTAACGTGGGGATGAGCGAAATATTCTTTAAAACCGAAAGAACAGTAAGCCCTAAAAAGAGCAGGAAAAACCCGGTGTAAGCTGCTTTATGCAGTATTACCTCCATAGGCCCCATTTCAGGATTATCGCTCAACATAGAAAAGAAATTGACAACGGCGGAGTGGTTGTATTTCCATAACAAAGCTCCGGTAACTATAAAAATTACAGGCATAAAAAACTTAGCGTTAATGTACGGCGTACGGAATTTACCTTTGGGGGAATTGGGGTTAAGGCTCATACGCAAAATACCGGCACATACCAGCACAAAGGCAAACAAAGTACCCACCGATGTAAGCCTGATAACTACATCAAGATTTAAAAAAAGTGCGGGCACACCCACCACCAAACCGGTAAGTATGGTTGAAAATGACGGCGTTTTAAATTTAGGGTGAATTCGCGAAAATATAGGCGGCAGCAAACCATCGCGGCTCATACTCATCCAAATTCTGGGCTGGCCAATTTGAAACACCAATAGCACACTGGCGGTAGCTATTACCGCACTTACTGCAACAATGCCCGCCATCCAGTTTAAATTTAAACGTGCAAATACAAATGATAGCGGGTCGCCCACATTCAGTTGGTCGTATTTCAACATACCGGTAAGCGTTAGGGCTACCAATACATATATAATGGTGCAAATAATAAGCGAGTATATCATGCTTCGCGGCAAATCGCGCTGCGGGTTTTTACATTCTTCGGCTGTGGTTGAAATGGCATCGAAACCTATGTAAGCAAAAAATACCGCCGCTGTGCCTTTTAATATGCCGCTAATACCGTGGGGCATAAACGGGTGCCAGTTCATAGGCTTTACATAAAATGCACCCACTACAATTACCAGCAGAATTACCAGTAACTTAATTCCCACCATAATATTGGCCGAGTTTTTCGATTCGCGAATACCTATATAAGTTATGTAAGTAATAAGGCAAGTAATGCCGAAGGCGGGCAAATCGCATATAAAATGTATGCCAGCCAGCTGGGGGGCGTTTAGCCATGCTAAGTACTGTGCTTTTAAAACCGGGTCGATGGCAGTAAGCGCTATGCCCGATTGCAGCTTACCGGCAACAAACAGAAAGCCTTCGTGCGCGGTGGCATAATCCATGGTTAGGTACTCGGGTATGTGTATGCCTATGCCATCCAGTAAACTTGTAAAATAATCGCTCCACGAAATAGCTACGGCAATATTGCCAATGGCGTATTCCATTAATAAATCCCAACCAATTATCCAGGCAATAATTTCGCCAAAGGCTACATACGAGTATGTATAGGCGCTGCCGCTAACCGGTACCAAACTGGCAAACTCGGCATAGCAAAAAGCCGAAAAGCCACAGGCCACAGCCACAAAAATGAAAAGGAAAATAATGCCCGGCCCGCCATCAAAGCTGGCCTTGCCAATGGTTGAAAAAATACCTGCTCCAACAATGGCCGCAATACCAAAAGCGGTAAGATCGCGCACGCCCAGGGTTTTGTTTAGCTCGCCCGATAGCTCGGCTTCGCTGTGGCCCTCGGCGGCATCTTTAAGTACCTTCGCTACATCTTTTTTTCTGAAAATATCTGCCATTAGGTTTGGGTTGCTGTGCTAAAATAGAAATTCAAATGAAAACGCCTCACCCATCTCGCTGCCGCTCGACACCTCTCTCCATTTCATGGAGAAGGGAATACAAATTTTTTATGGGCTGTTTTTCTTCTCCAAGCAGTGTAGAAGAATGCCGAACGAAGTGATGGCAGGGTGAGGCAGAGCCACCCACAATAACCTACTTCACATTTTTATTTACTCTACCTATTTTATACCATTAATTTTTGGTTAACATTATGTGGAATAATAGTTTTAGGGGCAATGAACTGTAAAATGTAAACTTGCGGCGTGAGATATAATTTTGTTACCATAGAGGGCTGCATAGGTGCGGGTAAAACCACGCTTACCCAAAAACTGGCCCACGATTTTAATGGTCATATTATATTGGAGCGCTTTGAGGATAATCCCTTCCTTCCTAAATTTTACGAAGAGCCCGAGCGCCATGCTTTTCCGATGGAGTTGTTTTTTATGGCGGAACGTTTCTACCATTTAAAAACTTTAATGAGCGAGGCCGATATTTTTAAGTCGTTTACGGTGTCAGACTTCTTGTTTCAAAAAAGTATAATTTTTGCCATGAATACTTTAACGGAAGATGAGGCCAAATTATACCGCACCCTATTTGATATTATTAACCAAACCCTACCCAAGCCCGATTTAGTAGTATACCTGTATGCCCCGGTTGAAAAGCTATTGGCCAATATTAAAAGGCGGGGGCGAGATTTTGAGCAAAATATTAAAGCAGAATATTTAACCAAAATTCAAAACGCTTATCTCGATTATTTTAAGCTGCAACAACAATCTAAAATAGTATTGCTGGATACTACTAACCTTAACTTTGCCGATAATCAGGAAGATTACGAAAAGGTAATAGAAATATTAAACCGCGAATTTGAGCCGGGTGTTAATTATGTAGAGCATCAAAAAAGTGTCATCTAGATATGTAGTGAAAGATTACATTTTTTTGGTAGCCGCTGCGTAATCGATTAAGATCCGTGCCTACCGGCGGACAGGTTCAAAAAAATGTAGAACCGCCCACTCTTTAAAAATCACCCTTTCCTCATCTTCACAACCAAATCCCAAACTACCACACCTGCACTTACTGCAATGTTTAAGGAGTGCTTGGTTCCGTATTGGGGTATCTCAACAACTGTATCGGCTTCAGTAACTATTTCCTGCGCTACGCCATCAACTTCGTTCCCGAAAACTACGGCGTATTTTTCGCCTTTCAGGGGTTTAAATTCATCCAGCATTACGGCACTTTCGGCCTGCTCAATGGCAATTATTTTATAGCCGCCTGCTCTTAATTCGCCAATAGCATCAAAGGCTGTGGGATAGTGTTTCCAGGTTACGGTTTCGGTCGCGCCAAGAGCTGTTTTATGTATATCGCGGTGTGGGGGTATGCCTGTAATACCGCACAGATAAATGCTTTCCACTAAAAATGCATCGGCAGTTCTAAAAACCGAGCCTACATTAAGATGGCTGCGCACGTTATCCAACACTATTACCAAAGGGTTTTTTGTCTGCTGTGCAAACTCTTCTTTACTTAATCGGTTTAGCTCTTCGTTTAATAATTTGCGCATTTTTGCTTTTCGAAAATTTTATGGTGCAAAGTAATTATTATTTTCACGCACTATAAATGCGCAGGCCCCCAAAGCTTTCGCCGGACAACAACAAACTAATTGTAATAAAATGGCTGTTCATCGTACCATGATTAAAAGCGCTATGAGCGAAACGGAAACTCCGCTGATGAAGCAGTATAATGCTTTTAAGGCAAAGTACCCGGATGCCATATTGCTGTTTAGGGTGGGCGATTTTTACGAAACTTTCGGTGAGGATGCTAAAAAAGCTTCCGGCGTTTTAGGCATAGTGCTTACCAAGCGCTCTAACGGTAAAGCCAGTTCGATTGAGTTAGCGGGCTTTCCGCACCACTCGTTAGATACTTATTTGCCTAAATTAGTGCGTGCCGGTTTGCGCGTTGCCGTGTGCGACCAGATTGAAGACCCTAAATTTGCCAAGGGTATAGTAAAGCGCGGCGTTACCGAAATGGTTACACCCGGTGTGGCGCTGGCTGATAATATCCTCAGTACAAAATCGAACAATTTTTTAGCCTCGTTATATATTGAAGGCAACCAATATGGCATTGCTTTTATTGATATTTCTACCGGCGAGTTTTTGGTGGCCGAGGGCAGCGCATCGTACATTGAAAAAATGATACAAAGCCTTTCGCCTTCCGAAATACTTTACCAGAAATCGAAGCAGAAAGAGTTTATTCATCAGTTTGGCAGTAAGCATTATGCTTATAAATTAGACGACTGGGTTTACAGCTACGAAAATGCACTAGATATTCTACTCAAACTTTTCGAAACAAATTCATTAAAAGGATTTGGGTTTGAAGAAGAAAAACTATCGGTAATTGCCGCCGGTGCAGCTATACAATATTTAAAGGATACCGAGCACAATAACTTGGCGCATATTACCAAGCTAAGCAAGTTAAGCGATGAAAAGCATGTTTGGTTGGACCGGTTCACCATCCGCAATCTCGAATTAATTTATTCGCCACACCAGGGCGGCAAAACTTTGCTAGATGTGCTGGACCACACTACCTCGCCCATGGGTGCGCGTTTAATGAAACGGTGGATAGTAATGCCTTTGATTGATATTCAAAAAATAGAAGAGCGGCAGGTGGCGGTTGAATATTTTATTAAAAACACCGGCCCATCGGAAGAGCTGAAAAAACTAATCCGCCAAACAGGTGATTTGGAAAGGTTGATATCAAAAGTATCGCTCGAAAAAGCCAATCCGCGAGAAATGGCGCAGTTGAAACGTTCGCTGAACGCCATGACACCGGTAAAGGAAATTCTTTCAGCCTCCGGTAATGCTACTTTGCAAAAAACTGCCGAGCAGCTAAATCCTTGCAATACACTGGCCGATAAAATTGAGTACGAAGTTTTTGACGAGGCAGGCCCGGTAATAGCCAAAGGCAACTTTATTAAAAACGGGGTAAACGCCGAGCTGGATGAACTGCGCAGTATTAAAAACTCGGGTAAAGAATATATTGCCGGTATACAGCAAAAAGAAATTCAGCGCACCGGTATTAATTCGTTGAAGATTGGCTTTAACTCAGTGTTTGGTTATTTTTTAGAAGTAACCAATTCGCATAAAAGCAAAGTGCCTGCCGATTGGATTCGCAAACAAACGCTTTCGAACGCCGAGCGGTATATTACCGAGGAGTTGAAAGAATACGAGCAAAAAGTTTTAGGAGCGGAGGAGAAGATACAGGTAATAGAAGAACGCATTTTTGCTGAGCTGCTGCGCTTTGCCAAAGATTATGTGGTTACCATACAACTTAACGCCAGCCTTATTGCGCGGGTAGATTGTTTGCTATCGCTGGCCGAAGTGGCAACGAACAATAATTACGTAAAGCCCGAAATAACCGATGCCTTTGCTATTGAAATAACTGAAGGCCGCCATCCGGTGATTGAGCAGCAATTAGATGTAAGCGAAAAGTACGTACCCAACAATATTTTTATTGATAATGAAACACAGCAAATATTAATTATTACCGGCCCGAATATGAGTGGTAAATCGGCGCTGCTGCGGCAAACGGCTTTAATAGTATTAATGGCGCAGTTGGGCAGTTATGTTCCGGCAGCGGCGGCTAAAATTGGTTTGGTAGATAAAGTTTTTACCAGGGTAGGAGCCAGCGATAATATGAGCGCCGGTGAATCGACTTTTATGGTGGAGATGAATGAAACCGCCAGCATTATGAACAACCTTTCCGCCCGTAGCCTTATATTATTAGATGAGATTGGCAGGGGCACTTCAACCTACGACGGTATTTCGATAGCTTGGAGCTTAGCAGAGTATCTGCATAATAACCCCTCATCGAAACCGAGAACGCTGTTTGCTACACACTATCATGAATTGAATGAGCTGGCTGAAAAATATCCGCGTATTAAAAATTTCCACGTGGCGGTGAAAGAAACGGGGCACAAAGTAATTTTTCTGCGAAAGCTGATGGAAGGCGGCACCGAGCATAGTTTTGGTATACACGTAGCTAAAATGGCCGGTATGCCCAAAGCCATTGTTGACCGCGCCAACGAAATGCTGCATGAACTTGAAAGCCAGCGCCAGCAACATGATGATGTGAAACAGACCGTAAAAAAACTACCTGTGCAAAATTTTCAGCTTAGCTTTTTTGATATGAACGACCCCAAACTAAAACGCCTGGCCGAGGAAATAGGAAAAATAGAAGTAAACGCCATGACACCAGTAGAGGCGATGATGAAGCTCCACGAGCTGAAAAAGCTGATGGAGTAACCACTGTTTCTATCAGGAAATGCCTCAACTGTAAGATAATCTGCATTATACGATTAAAAATATACGATTCCGTTTTGAGAATTTCCGCTTGTTTCTATATTTGCAGTCCCAATTGGGAATTTGTTCTTTTAAAAAGCAGGCTTTTGATGACTAATTTTGTCGATAAAAGTTTGAAAAATGCGGGAGTAGCTCAGTTGGTAGAGCGCCACCTTGCCAAGGTGGAGGTCGCGGGTTCGAGCCTCGTCTCCCGCTCACTGAAAAAGTTATTTGTTATCCGTTATCCGTTAATAGTAATTTATCTAATAACGATTAACTTTAACGAGTAACTTTTTTTGTTTGCCGTGGTGGTGGAATTGGTAGACACGCAGGACTTAAAATCCTGTGACACTTAAATGTCGTGCGGGTTCGATTCCCGCCCGCGGTACTAAGCACAGCAAGGGTTTCAGCAGATTTGTTGAAGCCCTTTTTTGTTCCTAAAAATTGACTTGGTACAACATAGGTACAACATTTTCCATCGCCTATAAGCACATTTTAGTAGCCCTGCAAGGCTTTCAGTAAATTATATTTGCTACCTAATATCCCCATTTCGACCCTCCATATTTTTGAAAAAAAC
>CAIXGR010000030.1 GCA_903919075.1 uncultured Bacteroidota bacterium
AGTATTTTTCGGAGACTTCGCGCATGGTGTATGTTTTGCGCGCAAATTTAGCGACCGGTTACGCCATGGGCAAGATGCACTTCACCGAAGGGATACTATTATCTTGCTTTAATATTTCCAGCAATTTGCGTTCCAAGGCCCGTTCAATGATAGCTTCGAGTTCGTTCAACTCAATACCTATAAGCCGATTATTATTTTCCATCGCATGTTTTGTATTATATGCTGATGGAAGTGTCCGGTTACAATTTACATGACATAATGCGTGAGAAATTGCGATTGAGGGTTTATAAAATGAGAGCAGCGCATTGGTTATCAATGCGCTGCAACTTTACCTTGTTGGCCCAGCTGGATTCGAACCAACACACACAGAACCAAAATCTGTAGTCCTGCCATTAGACGATGGGCCAATTACCACCTACCTGTTTAGGATAAGAGGCTGCAAAAATAATTATTCGCGCAATAAATGCAAGTTAGGTTAGCAGATTATGCTGTAAATGAAATTTTAAGCACGAAAATGCAGGGTGAAAACCGGCTAAACATTAACTAGCCACTATTCACTAAAAAATATATTTTTACCCCCTTATAAATTAAAGGTTTAATGCAGAAATATAAGTTGCTCAATAACATCTTTGGATGGGCCACCTTCATTTTTGCCGCAGTTGTTTACACCATGACCATGGAAAGCAGCGGCAGTTTTTGGGATTGTGGTGAATTCGTTTCGGGTTGCTTTAAGCAAGAGGTGGTGCACCCACCAGGCTCGCCATGGTTTTTAATACTGGGTAGAATATTTTCTCTATTTACAGGGGCCGACCCTTTGGTAAGCGGTAGCGCCGGCTCGGCCCATGTGGCACAAAGCGTAAACTTTATGAGTGCGCTGATGACTGCTGGAGCGGTTTTATTTACCTTTTGGACTGTTACTGCACTTGCCCGTAAATGGGTTTTTAGAGATGGCAACTATACCAATGGAAGAATTATAACTGTAATTGGTGCGGGGTTAATAGCTGCCACTTCGTGCACTTTTTTGGATTCGCTATGGTTTAGTGCCGTTGAGGGTGAAGTTTATGCAACTTCTCAATTCTTTCAATCTTTTATTTTTTGGGCTATTATGAAATGGGATGCCGATGACAGCAAATATGCCGACCATTGGTTAATACTAATTGCCTACATGACTGGTGTCTCAATAGGTGTTCACTTGCTTAGCTTGCTTGCTTTGCCGGCTATAGCACTGGTATTTTATTACAAAAAGTCTCAGAAAACCACATTTCTTGGTTGGCTTATGGCTGTGGTTATAGGGTTTATGATACTTGGCTTTTATATGAAGTATATTATTTCATATACGCTTTCATACATGGCCGGCATGGACCGGTTTTTTGTAAATAATTTGAGCATGCCTTTTAACAGCGGGGTTTTAGCAGGAGCTGTAATGATTGTAATTCTTATTGCTGCAGTTTTAAGGTATACCCATACGGGCACCGAAAGAGATTTTAATATAGCCATGGGTGTTAGTATTTTTTACGTGTTTTTTGGTTTTATTATTGCCGATACCTGGGCTGCTAAATTTATAAGGTTGCTTTATCCGTCAGGCTTGTGGCTATCGAGAGAGTATGGTTATGAAATACGCCGGTACTTTAATATTGGTGTGCTATGTATAGCCTTTTCGTATATCGGGTATCTGTCGTACCTTATGGTTCCTATCCGCTCTGCAGCTAATCCGCCTATAAATATGAATCGTCCGGTTGATCCTTTTTCGTTGAAAGGATATGTTGACCGTGAACAATACGGCGACAGGCCCTTAGTATGGGGCCCGGATTACACGGCAGCTAATTACGACATTATTGATTACACAAAAACCGGTGAGCGCTGGGCTAAGGATGCGAAACAAAATAAATACGTTTCGCAAGGGCCTAAACAGGAATACAAGTTTGTTGATGATATAAACATGCTTTTTCCGCGCATGGGTTTTTATATGGATGATAGTAAGAAATCAGCTTACCGCTCATGGCTAAGACCTGAATTTAATGTAACAACTAGGGAGCATGAAGTGGTGAAAACTTTTCCTTCATCGGGCCAAAGACAGGCTGAAGAATATGCCGCCAGCTTAAATAAAACAGGTGGCAATCAATATTATGTAAGAGATGCAATTTCGTTTAAAGATAACGTGGTGTTTTTCTTTAAATACCAAATTGGTTACATGTACTTCAGGTACTTTATGTGGAACCTGGCGGGTAAACAAGATGATATACAGGGTACTTACCAAAACGATAACGGTAGATGGATTTCGGGTATTCCTTTTATTGATAACTCTCATAAGTTTTTCACACCCGATTGGCCGCAAGAGAATTTATCGAAAACAATGTTGAAGAATAAGGCAAGGAATAAATTTTATATGATTCCTTTTATGCTAGGCTTAGTTGGCCTTATTTATACTTTCTTTAAAAATGAAAAAACGTTTTGGATACTGTTAGTGTTTTTTGGCACTACCGGTATTTTGCAAATTATATATCAAAACGAGCCACCTATTGAACCGCGCGACAGAGATTATGCAACGGCATGTTCGTTTCTTGCATATACCATGTGGATTGCCTTTGGTGTAATTGCGCTGGTAGAAGAATTAAAGAACCGGTTTAAATTGCCTGAAATTCCTGCATCGTTAGGCGTTATTGCGCTATGTGCTTCGGCGCCTATTTTAATGGGCTCGCAGGGTTGGGACGATCACACCCGTCACGGAAGATATGCTTCACGGGATTTCGCCATTGATTATCTGCAAAGTTGTGCTCCCAATGCAGTACTATTTACACAAGGTGATAATGATACTTATCCTTTATGGTATGCACAGGAAGTGGAAGGAGTGCGGCCAGATATACGCATTATTAATCTTTCGTTGCTTGGGGTAGATTGGTACATTGACCAATTGCGTTACAAAATGAATGAAGCAGCACCCTTGAAATTAAGTTTTACACCTGAGCAATATGTGGGTAATAACCGCGATGTGACGCGATATAAATCAGACCCCCGTGTACCAGAAGGAATGCCACTTGATTTGAAGCGGGTAATGAAATTTATTGCCAGCGACGACCCGCACGATAAAGTGCAATACCAGGGAGGCGAATCGGAAAATTTTCTGCCAACAAAAATATTCTTTTTAGATGTTGATACCAATAAGGTAAAGCAAATGAATATGCTTGCCGGTGAAGATTATTCGCAGATGGTGCCGCGTATGCAATGGAGCATTGAAAACGGTACTGTGTTGAAGAATGATTTAATGACGCTTGATATTGTAGCTAATAACTTTATGGACCGCCCAATTTATTTTGCCGTATCAGTAGCGCCTGATGCCTATATGGGCCTTGAAAAGTACTTTCAGTTAGAAGGGTTAAGCTACCGGGTTGTGCCTAAATTGAATCAGAGTGGTTCGCCATACTCTGCACCGGTACGAACTGATGCTATGTATGAGAATATGATGAAGAAATTTAAGTTTGCGGGTATTAAAGAAAATCCAAATATTTACCTGGATGAGAACATACTGCGAATGACAGTAAACATACGCGGCAACTTTGGAAGATTGGCTGAAAGCCTGTTGGCTAAAGGTGAAAAAGAAAAGGCTGTTACAGTTATTGATTATTCGCTTAGTGTAATGCCGGCTGATAAGGTGCCTCACTCAGTATTTGATGTTTCGTACCCGGAATTGTATTTCCAGGCTGGACAAAAAGAAAAAGGAGAGAAGTTACTGACCGAAATGTTTGAAAAAGCTAAGGACGAACTGAATTATTACAAAACAGTTTATGCCTTTGTTTTAAACGAAGCGCGTGAATCGGAAGATATGGGTTACGTAACCCAGTTACAACAAGGCGCATTTATGGAAAGAAGGGAAGTTAGGGAGCAGTTATACATTATGCAGCAGCTTAGCGTTGCCGCAAAAAAATACGATACTGCAGACTTTAGCGCCAAAATTGACAAAGATTTTAATGAATACCGGATGGCGTTTGTAAAATTGCCGCCAAATGCACAACAACCGAATCAATAATATTTTTAAACTGTTTAAACCATCCGGTTTTGGTAATGCTATGTCATTACTAAAAACCGGATGGTTTTTTGATATTCACACTATATAATTATGAGCGAAAGTAAATTCTGCATTTTTGGGCGCAAGCCGGTTATAGAGGCTTTAAGAGCGGGTAAACGTTTTGATAAAATTCTTTTGCTTAAAAATATTGTATCTGATGAAATAAAGGAGATACAAACACTTGCACGGCAAGTCGAAACGCCTATACAAAATGTGCCTCGGGAAAAAATTGAAAGCATTGTAAAGAAATATGCAAAATACCACGAGGCAAATCACCAGGGTGTGGTGGGTTTTCTTTCAATGATAGAATATCATACTATTGACGATGTATTGCATCAGGTGTACGCGCGCGGCGAAACGCCGCTTTTAGTAGTGCTGGATGGTATTACTGATGTAGGTAACTTTGGTGCTATTGCTCGCTCGGCTGAATGTTTAGGCGCGCATGCCTTGATAGTTCCGGCACAGGGTTCGGCGCAAATAAATGCCGAGGCTATGAAAGCCAGTGCCGGTGCGCTAAATAATATTTTAGTATGCCGCGAAAAGAGCCTGATTATTGCGCTTAAATTTTTACGCGCCAACGGCATTCGAATTTTTGGTTCGGAAATGGAGAAAGGTAATGTTTTATCAAGTGTAGACTTTAGCGTTCCATGTGCTATTGTTTTAGGTTCTGAAGGCAGTGGCATTTCGAAAGACATATTAAAGTTGTGCGATGAGACTATAGGCATACCTATGAAAGGTGCTACACAGTCGCTTAACGTATCGGTGGCCGCTGGCATCATAATGTACGAGATAAACAAAACCAGAAGCGTTCATGGATAGGCTGATTTTTCCTGCACAGCAAAACAGGCGGTTTTATGACGTGTTGTTTGTAGCTGTTGTAGTTTTTGTAATTGCTTTTAAATTCAATGATATTTTTTTACCCTATTTCTGGGATGAATTAGGGGTTTATACACAAGCCGCAAATTATCAATACGAACATACAATTAGCTTAATGCCTTCATCGGTTCCGGCTGATTTTTCGCGCGGGCACCCTCTTTTATTTACATTTATTTATGCCTTGGTTTATAAAATTTTTGGCAACCAGGTTTATGTTGCACATGTTTTTTCCATTTTAGTTTCATTGTTTCTGTTATGGCTTGTTTATATAAAAACAGCCCGGTATTTTAATCCCCTATCAGCAATTGTTTGTGTTGTTTTGCTTGCTATACAGCCGGTTTTTTTAGCCCAATCATCATTAGTTCTGCCCGAAATAATGCTTTCTCTTTTCGCTTTTTTAAGCTTAACAGCTTATTACGAAAAAAAATATTTCCAATTTGCATTATTTGCTTCTATGGCCATTCTTACTAAAGAAAGCGCCATTGTTTTGCCGGCAACTGTTGTGGCATATTCGTTGGTTCAGTGGCTTATTTTAAGAAACAGACCCGGTGCGTTCAGACTTGGCAATATACTGCTCACGTTATTACCGTATTGTGTTTTTGGTGTTTTTTTATTAATACAAAAGCAGCAGAATGGATGGTATTTTTTCCCTTATCATATTGAGTCGGTATCTTTCGAACCTCTTAAATTTTGGCAACAGCTTAGTAAGTTTTTCGATTTTATTTTCTGGCACCAAGGCCGATATTGGTGTGAAAAAATAATTTTTATTGCGATAGGTATTTCTATGCTCACCAATAGGTTAAATTGGAGGAATGTTGGAAATAGTTTTTTAACGTTAGCGGCCATATTTATGTTGGCGTTCTTTTCGTTCAGTGCATTAAGTTTTTATATGGAGCGGTATGTAATGGCCGTTCTTTTTCCAGCATTTATTATAGTGGCTGTTTCAATAACCAGCATTTGGAAGAATAAGATTTTTGTAATAGCAACAACCTTGTTTTTGTGCTTCATTGCATTGCAATATATGGAAGCTGTAAATTTTCAATATGATAGTGATCTTGGATATCGGCGGCAGGTACATTGCCTTCAGCGAGCGGTGGACTATGTATCAAAAGTCTCAAAACCTGGTGAAATAATGAATGGAAATTTCCCTTCGTACTACGCCATTGGGTTCCAGCAAGCCGGATATTTAACAAATAAAAAAATGAACGCGCAAACTGTGGCAGATATGGATGTAAATTATTTCCTTCTTTGTGATCCGGGTACAACAGTGGATATTGGCGAAGATAAATATGAGGTTACTTTGCTTAAAAGTTTTGTAGATGGGTTTGCTAAGGTGAAAATTTATAGAGTAAGGAAAAGATAAAAATGGTCATTACCGGACTGGAAAATGCCAGCCGGGTTCCTCCTTAGGTTTTGAACTCTTTTTTAGTACATTCCAGTTTTTTGTCTTCTGGAAACGAATAAGCAAAAAGCTATCCTTAATTCTAATTAACAGTTACACTCTTTCAATAAGATATCTTTTATTTATATTGATTGTGCAAATAGGGTAGTTCTCCTGTTTAGCCCACGCCTATTTATGGTACTGCCGGACATAAACGGTCACTTTTTGCTTCATTTAGTGCTATTAATAATATAAAAAGGATAGATTGGAGAAGAGCGGTTTATTTTTTTAACATACAAATATTTGCAATTAGCTTAAGTGTAACTGTATATTCACATGGTCAAAAAAGCGCAGAGTTCAGCGTCTGTATTTTTTTGAATGTAGGATTTCGTAATTATTACTTTAAAAATAAAAACTAATGAAAACAAAAATTTATTCAAACAAAGGCTTGATTTTTCGATGGCTTTTGCCCGCATTGTTGTTGATTTTTTTTACAACGCAAAGCTATGCAGGCCACGATCATGGTTGGAACGATAATGGCCACGATTACGATACTATTAATCATCAGCATAATGATTCGATACATCACTATGAAGGGCATGATTCGGCTTGGCATGGCAACTGGGGCAACTGGGATGACTCATCATGGGGTAATTGGAGCTGGAACGATTCGAGTTGGGGCAATTGGAACGATTCATCATGGGGCAATTGGAACGACTCAAGTTGGGGTAACTGGAACTGGAATGATTCAAGTTGGGGAAATTGGAACGATGGCGGTTGGAACGACTCAAGCTGGGGTAATTGGAGCGATTCATCATGGGGAAATTGGAATGACTCAAGTTGGGGTAACTGGAACGATTCATCATGGGGAAATTGGAATGATTCGAGCTGGGGTAACTGGAACTGGAATGATTCAAGTTGGGGAAATTGGAACGATGGCGGTTGGAACGACTCAAGCTGGGGAAATTGGAATGATTCATCATGGGGAAATTGGAATGATTCAAGTTCGGGCAATTGGAACGATTCAACATGGGGTAACTGGAATAATGGCGGCTGGGGCAATTGGAATGGCGGAGGCGGCGGAAATGGTGGTGGAAACGGTGGTGGCGGAAACGGAGGCGGAGGTGGCGACGGTGGACATGGTGAGCACCATATGATGAATATAAATTCAAGTGGCGTTAACGTTAATATCTATCCTAATCCTTTTATGTATAACGCAACTATACATATTGTCGGAACAAGTAATGAGGTTACTTTTAAAATGTATGAAACTTCGGGTAAACAGGTAATGGTTAAAACAAATCTTACCAATGCAGATTATCAAATAGATAAAGGAGCTCTTACACCCGGAATTTACTTGTATCAAATTATTGATGGCAATAGCATTGCAACAAACGGCAAATTGGTTATTCAATAATCAATAAATTTATAAGGCATAAAAAAGCCGCTTCTGATTACAGAAGCGGCTTTTTTATGTTTGACTGATACAGCTTTAATTCTATTTAAACCAGGTGCATCGCTTCAATATTCTTAATCATATCTTTGGTTAAAAGCGGTAAATCAAACTCTGGTTTCCAGCCCCAGTCTTTCTGTGCCACTGCGTCGTCAATACTTTGCGGCCAGCTATCAGCAATAACCTGACGAGAGTCGGGTTTGTAACTCATGCTAAAGTCAGGAATTGTTTTTTTGATTTCAGCAGCTACATCCTTAGGTGCAAAGCTGGTTCCCGAAAAATTGTAGCCTGAGCGCATTGACATTTTTTCGGCCGGGGCTTCCATCAGCATAATTGTTCCGCGAATAGCATCAGGCATATACATCATTGGTAGAATAGTATCTTCTTTCAAAAAGCATTCGTATTTTTTATTTTCTACTGCGTCAAAAAATACATCCACCGCATAATCGGTTGTTCCGCCACCAGCTTTGGTTTTATAGCTTATTAAACCAGGGTACCGCAGCGATCTTACATCAAGCCCCTTTTTCTGAAAACACCAATCGCACCAGCGCTCACCGGCCAGTTTCGATATGCCGTAAATGGTATTTGGTTCCATAACAGTAAGCTGCGGCGTATTTATTTTAGGTGTAGTGGGCCCAAATACGGCAATAGTAGACGGGAAAAATACTTTTTTAATTCCAGCCTCTACGCTAACGTCTAATATAGTCCGCAGGCCCTTCATGTTAATGCGCCAAGCCATTTCGGGGTTTTTCTCGCCGGTAGCCGAAAGGATAGCCGCAAGGTGGTAAATCTGCGTTACGTTAAAGCGTTTTACGCAATCGGCTAATCCGTTTTTATACAAGGCATCTAAACGGATAAATTCGCCCGATTCTTTTAATTCAGCCGAAGGCTCCTTCAGGTCAGATGCAATAACATTTTTATATATCTTTCTAAGCGAAAGTACAAGTTCGGAGCCTATTTGCCCGCAAGCGCCAGTAACCAATATTGTATCGTTCTTCATAGTTTTTTTAAGTGGGCGGAAAGTTACTAAAATTGGTAAATTGAGAGAAGTTGGGAATGGGCCAAATTGAGTATTTATGATAATTTGCAGAAATAGAACGCTTCGTAATTATTGTATAATTCATATTTTCGTCGGTATCTGTTTAACCCGGATAATTAAACCTAAGCTACTAACATGCTGAAAAGAATTTTGCCCCACCTTATAGCGATTGCCGTTTTCGCCTCGCTTACCGTTGTTTATTTTATGCCTTATTACCAGGATATGACCCTAAGCCAGGGTGACGTAACCCAATGGGAAGGCATGAGCCACGAAATTGTGGAATGGAACAAAGCCCACCCTGAAGACCCTGCTTTGTGGACCGATGCTATGTTTGGTGGTATGCCGGCAGTGCAAATATCAATGTTGTTTTCGGGCAATTTTGTAACAAAAGTGTATCATGTTATTAGTGCTCTATTTCCATCTACTGCGGCATTTATGTTTATGATGTTTTTAGGGTTTTACATTTTGCTGTTGTGCTTAGATGTTAACCCATGGCTGAGTATTGCGGGTTCAATAGCTTATGGGCTTTCGTCGTTTACAATTATATCTATTGAAGCGGGGCACAATACTAAAGTGCAAGCCATGAGTTTAATGGCACCGGCTTTAGGCGGCGTTATACTGGCGTACCGGAAAAACATAATAATAGGAGGCGCAATTACAGCGCTTTTTCTTTCAATGGCCATTGATTCCAACCACATGCAGATAACTTATTATTTGTTGATGATGCTTGGAGTAACCGGAGTTTATTTTTTCATTAACGCTATTCTCGAAAAAACCATTCCACATTTTGCAAAAGCAACCGGCGTATTGGTTGTTGCGGGTTTATTGGCGGTGCTACCCAACGTAGCTAATTTATGGACTACACAGGAATATGGCAAAGAAACCATGCGTGGAGGCTCATCGGAACTTAGTAGTAAAAAAGAAGCCTTAGCCG
Source organism: uncultured Bacteroidota bacterium (assembly GCA_903919075.1). Classification (GTDB taxonomy): domain Bacteria; phylum Bacteroidota; class Bacteroidia; order Chitinophagales; family LD1; genus Bog-950. The sequence continues at coordinate 9,747 of CAIXGR010000030.1, forward strand.
GTGGCGGCCTTGATTTTGATTATGCCACAAGATGGAGCGAAGGTTTTACCGATGGAGAATTTTTATCCATTCTCATTCCAAATATTAAAGGTGGTGTATCGGGCGGGTCGTTGGATGAAGATTCGTACACCTATAAGGAAATGTTGAATAAAGGTGTTCAGCAAAATATGGCTGAGCGATACATTAAGCAAATGCCTTTGTATTGGGGTGCTCAGCCTTTTACTTCGGGGCCGGTATATTTTGGTGCAGCTATTGTTTTCCTTTTTATTTTTTCTCTGCTTATAGTGCGCAGTAATATTAAGTGGGCCTTACTTACATTAACAACCATTTCGTTATTGCTTTCGTTTGGGCACTACACGCCGTTTTATAAAATGCTGTTCAATTTATTGCCGCTGTTTAATAAATTCCGCACACCGGCTATGGGGCTTGTTATTGCGCAATTGGCTATGCCGCTGCTTGCTATGTTGGGCATAAACGAAATAATAAATGGGCAAGTAAAACAAGATGACATACTGAAAAAATTAAAAATAGCCGGTGGTATTACTGCCGGAATTGTAATTCTGTTCGGGCTTTTGGGTGGTATGTTTGTAAGCTTTACCTCGGATGGTGATAAGCAATATTACGAACAAGGCAATGGTTGGCTGATTGATGCATTGAAAAAAGACCGTGCATCATTATTACATGCAGATGCAATAAGGTCGCTGTTTTTTATTGCAACGGTTTTTGCGCTAGTATGGTTTTATGTAAAGAAAAAATTGAACACACAAGTTTTTGTGGGTGCGGTAGCAGTTATGTTTTTAATAGATGGCTGGATGGTTGCCAAGCGTTATTTAAACAACGATAATTTTGTGGAAAGCAGCAAGTATGCAACTAACCATACCGAAACACAGGCTGACCATGAAATTCTTGATCACGATGCGTTAACTCCTCAAAACCAGTACCGGGTATTTAACACCACGCGCGACCCGTTTAATGATGCGATGACATCTTACTATCACAAATCTGTAGGTGGTTACCATGCGGCTAAATTGATACGCTACCAGGATTTGATTGAGAACCAAATATCGAAATACAACATGCACGTATTGGATATGTTGAATACCAAATACATAATGGTTGCGGACCCTAAAACTAAAGAGCCTATGGTGCAGCGCAACCCCGGTGCTTTAGGTAATGCCTGGTTTGTAAACGAAATTAAGTGGGTAAAAAATGCCGATGAAGAAATGGCGGCACTTACAAATTTCGACCCTAAAAATACTTTGGTTGTTGATGAGCGGTATAAAAAAGAAATACCGGACAATGCTATTGGCAACGACTCGGCTAAAATGATTAAGCTGTTGGAATACACGCCTAATCATTTGAAGTATGCAACAAACTCTTCAGCCAATCAAGTTGCAGTCTTCTCTGAAATATTTTATGATAACAAAAAAGGATGGAATGCATATTTAGACGGTAAAGTGGTTGAGCATTTCCGTGCAGATTATGTATTACGTGCCCTGGCTGTGCCAGCAGGTGCCCATAATATTGAATTTAAGTTTGAGCCTAAGAGTATAGTTGAAGGCAATAAAATATCTTATGCCGGTTCATTCCTGCTATTCATTTTTGTGTTTGGAACGCTTGGCTTTTCGGGCTATAAGAAAATGAAAGAGATAGAGGCAGAACCAAAGCCGGAGCCGAAACCTGTTCAGCCACCGGTTACAAAAGTTGCAAAGAAGAAGTAGGAAATTATTAAGCGCTATGGTTTAATATTTCGGCAACATTTAAAAATGCTATGCCACAGTTTTTTGCAAAAATTGCATCAACCTCTGTATCTCCTATATAGATTGCGCTATTTGCAATAATACCAGATTTGCTAGCCAAGTAATTGTAAGAACCGTTGTCGGGCTTAGGTTTATGATTGGCTGCAAATACGAATTGAATGTCTTTGTCTCGCCCTTCCCAATTGATGGAGTTAACTTTGTTTTCTTGTTGTTCAAGGTTGCCGTTGGTAATTACAAACAGATTTCTTTTCTCGCCTATAAGTTTATCCAATAGCCCCTTCATTTTATCAAACAACTCAATTTTGGGTAATTGAATTGTTCTAAGTATAGTTAGCATTTTATCTATCTCCAATTCCGGTATCTGGAATTGTTTGCATAATTTATTAAACAGGTTTTTTCTGTTTCCTTTTTCAAATTCTGAAATTAAATAATGCTCAATATCTGTCGCATTAACAGAATGTTTTTGCGAGAGAGAAGTTGCTATTTTTTTGTAAGCAGGATATAAGTAGAGCTTTTCATCGTATAGCGTGTCATCCAAATCAAGAATAATGTATTGGTATTTATTTGGAATATTAAATGTGTTATCGGGCATATATTAGTAGTAAACTTCATCGTAAAAACGCACAAATTTTGTTCCCCATTTAACTTCGGGTATTTCAAATTCAATTCCTGCTTCTTGTAACACAGCAAGCAATGGCAGGTTAACACCGGCACCGGTTAATGATACACTGGTACCCTGTATCCGTGGATTAATTTCTAATATTTTAAACACACCGTCATCAGCTTTTTTAACCTGGTAGCCAATAGGCCCATGCATGGAAATAGTATTGGCTATTTTATCAATATAGCTGATTATCTCTTCGTTTTTTACAATTTCACCGGCTACTGATATGCCACCATTCATTTTGGTTCGAATGCGGGGAACAATCAATCTTGGCTTGCCATTGTTCATTAAGGTGTCAATCGTATATTCTTCACCGGGTAAAAATTCGGCTACTAATAACTCAGGGAAATTCCTTCCTTTTAATATTCTGAATAAATCTTCTTTGGTGGTATAAAGCGAATTTGGCTTTTGATTGAACAGCAAATCATACTCATCCGCCGCTGGGTCAACAATACGCACCCCTCTGCTACCGTTGGAAACAGAAGGTTTAATGCAAAGTTTTTTGCGTGGATAATCTAAAGCAGTAAAAGCTGCATCAAGTTCATCAAGTGTTTGCGCAATTTTAAACTTCGGTGTCAATATGTTATTTGCTGCAAGATGCAAATGCAGTTTGCTTTTATCGTTGGCTATATTTAAAGCCTCCTCGTCTGATACAATTACTCGGATACCATTTTTTTCGAAGAGCGGTTTTTTTGCTGCCAGTTCAAACAACTCGCGTGTTACTAAGGGGAAAAGAATGTCAATTTTAAGTTCAATACATTTCTTCAATAGAAAATCTGCAAAACCTGCATCAGAAGCGGGCATGGCTTTAAAAAACTGTTTATTTAAAAACCGGCCTGACGCATCCTCATTAGTATCACATACAGTCAGTTCTATTCGCTCATCTTTTTTAAGGCAGCGGATAATACCTGGCCCACCGGGGGCACCGGCACCGGTCATTAATACGTTTATTTTTTTCATATCATCAATCGTATTACTTCAAATGCTTCGGCATAGGCCTTGCCTACTTGCACGCCGCGGGTTTTTGCCAGCGAAAAAATAAATTCATCCGACATATAATCGCGGTGTTTTTGCGATTTGTATTCTTTTAGTGCCGCTACTTTATTTTCGATATGTTCTTTTTCGAGTGATACAAAACAAGTAGTGTTGAACGAAAGATTGTTCCATATTAATTCGTAGCCTAGTATAGAAATATTTTTAAACGCCCGCAGAGCCTCATTGGCAACAGTGGCATGATCCTGATGTACATCATGCAAACAAGGGATAAGCACTAAATCGTAATTGTTCGTTCTCAGTTTTATCAATTCTTCCAATATTTCTTGCCGGTAAAAATTAAGTTTACGGACAGGATAGTTGAAGATGATAAGGTTCTCTTCTTTAACTCCAAGTTTTTTGGTGGCGCTTCGCACCTCTGTTTTCAATATATCTTTAGGCAAGCCTTCGGGAACCGATTCCTCGGCAGTTGAAAACGCAGCGTAAGTTACTTTACTACCGCCCTTAATAAATTTAGATAGCGTTCCCCCGCAACCCAACTCGCCATCATCGGTATGTGGCGCAAGCACCAAAATATTTTGAAAATTGAAGTTCATTGTATCGTTTTAATAATGCTTTAGCTAATAAGAATACAAAAAAAAAAATAATTCTATAATTTATCTGGTATTGAGCGGAATAGGTGTCAATTCCCCTCTTTTATCAGCTTGTTGCAAAGGGCTAATAGTTTTTCTTTTCGTAAAGAGTAGGTGTAATTTTCGGCAATTCTCTTTCTGGCGTTTTTACGCAGGTTAGGTTTATCTGCGTTGATTGCTTTACTAATAACATCTTTTAGCTCATCAACACTTCTATGTTTTAGTACAAACCCGCTGCCGCCTATTATTTCAGAAATTGAGAACACATTTGAACCTATCGGAATACACTCGCAAAGCATGGCCTCGCATATGGAATTTGGGAAGCCCTCAGCCATTGAAAGTTGAAGATAAAATTCATATTCGCTAAAGATTGCAGCTAAATCTTCATTGTTTGCGGGAGGAAGAATTTTTACGTTGGCGGACTTAACGGGAATGATTTTAGGGTCGGGTGCGCCAAGAATTACAAATTCGCATTCAGGGTAAAAAGTAGCAACTTCTAATATTAAATCAATGCCTTTTAATTGTTGTTGAAAGGAATATTCCCATGCACCACTTACTGTAATAAAAGTGTTTTTCTTTTTCTCTTTTGTGCACTTCCATTTCTCAATATCGTAGCCATTAGTTATTTCGGTAAAAGGCTTTTCTAATCCGGGCATTCGTGCATTAATGCCTTGCTTATTGGGCTCTTGGTTGTCATAATCATAATCTGAAAACATTAAAGAACTATGCTTAGGTGCAATGTGCGAGCATAGGCTGAAAGAAAGCGAAGTGAATAATCGTAGCCCTGTTTTTTGCCAATTGCCATAACCAATGCCGGGAAAATAGTGCGCATCGGTACCACCAACAATTATTACGCAGGGCTTATTAAATATTTTCCCGAACAGAGCCGGTAAAAAAGAATGATAGCCAGCGAACTGGCACACTATTAAATTAGCCGACCAGATATTTTTTAGCAGAAATAATTTTTGCGATATGAAACTGAATACGGTATATATTTTTCTTGAAGGATGGAAATCATGTGAGCGGTTATTGAATTCGGTTTTTAAAATATCCAGATCTTTTTTAATAAAGGAGGAAGGATATTTATAGAAGAACAATATTTTTTTCTCGCTGCTCAATTCAGTATGTTTTTATTTGCTGGTTTAGTGGCCCGTGCTTCAACTCCGTTTCCACCCGTGTTTATCCATATGTTTTCCCCACCCAGTTGTTCAAGCTTAGCTTTTATTTGTGCGGGGGTGCGCAGATGTTTGTAGTAATCGGTTAGCGAATCGTAAGTATCCAGCTTAGCCCATTCGTAATTTTGCTGCCTATCAAGTTGAGGGTATTCTTTCATGAAAGTAATAAGAGGTGAAACCCGCTTCAATAGCCATTCTAAAGGAGGCATGTTTCTAAACATCCAATGCATGGGAAAAAAGAAATCGACTAGCCCATCAACAATTTTTTTTGAAGTAGGAGGGGATAATTCTTTCAAAACTAACCGGTAATAAGTTGCGGGATTAAAATAATAGTTAATTCGCCATATATAATGGTCAATTACCATTAAGCCACCGGGCTTTACCATTTCCCATAATGCCTCAATGGTTTTTTCACTGGATGGGGTGTGCTGTATAACACCAATACAAATTACAATATCGAAACTTTCTTTTGGGAAGGGTAATTCATATACGCTTGCCTGCGCAATTGCGTAGTTAGGAGCAGCGCCTATGTTTTCTTTGTTTACCTCAACCGCAGCGCTTAAATCAACGGTATGCACGTTTGCGCCTCCCTTTACAAATAACTCAGTAAATCTTCCGGCACCGCTGCCTACTTCTAAAAGGTTTTTATCTTTTAATTTATCTATGCTAAATCCTAAACAGCGTTCCAATCTTTCCTGCGAAATAGGCATACCGCTAAAACTATCCAATTGGGTTTTGGCAAATTTTTTCCATTGCAGACCAAAGGCCTGAGCATAATTATTGGCAGCAACAAACCGGGGGATTTCATTTACTATTGAAAATTTTTCACCGTTTGAAGATACCAGAGAATTATCTACCCTGTTAAGTTTTTCTGCACTACTGGGAGAAACGAAATCTATCATTTTATCAATTTGACCAGCGAAATAAAACTTTTTCCGCGGCATTATGATTATTTAATTTGCCAATTCGTAGAGATAAGTTTTCAATTATTACATTAGCACCATGTGCGGAATTGCAGGTTTTATTGATTTCAAAAAACGTTCGGATAAAGAGACGCTGCTCAAAATGTCGGACACCGTCAGGCATCGGGGGCCCGATGATAGCGGTTACGAGATGTTGACCAGCCCATTTGCCAATATTGGCTTTGGTTTCAGGCGACTTTCTATTATTGATCTTTCGCCCGCTGGCCATCAGCCTATGCATTTTGAGGAGGCGGGGCTTACTGTAATATTTAATGGCGAGATATATAACTATAGAGAGCTCAAAAAAGAACTGGAGGGATTCGGTTATTCTTTTCATTCGGGTTCCGATACCGAGGTTATTTTGAAAAGCTATGCTAAATGGGGGGCAGCCTGTGTAGAGAAGTTTATAGGCATGTTTGCCATTGCAATTTTCGACAAAAATAATGACCGGGTAGTTTTTTTTAGAGATAGGGCAGGTGTAAAGCCCTTTTTTTGGTATTGGAAGGATGACTTGATTTTATTCGGCTCGGAGTTGAAAATATTTTCGAAGCATCCGGAATTTAGAAAGGATATAAACTATAATGCCCTTTCACTTTATTTTCAACGTGGTTATATTTCAGCACCGTATTCAATTTTCGAAAATACGCGTAAGCTTTTACCGGGCCATTTTCTGCAAATTGATTTGAAAACGAAAGATGTTGACGAGAAAAAATATTGGGATGTAGTGGATTGCTACAATCAACCCAAGTTGAATATTTCGTACGAAGATGCGAAGAGTGAAACGGAAAAACTTTTGCTATCAGCTTTTCAATATCGAATGATTGCGGATGTTCCGGTGGGGGTTTTTTTGAGTGGGGGTTATGACTCAACTGCTGTAACAGCACTATTACAAAAGCATTCCTCGAAAAAAATAAAGACTTTTACCATTGGTTTCGAAGATCCGAAATTTAATGAGGCCGAACATGCTGCCCAAGTTGCCCGACATCTTGGTACAGAACATTACGAACATATTTGTACCTATAAAGATGCCTTAGATATTGTGCCCGAATGGGCTGATATTTATGATGAACCGTTTGGCGATATTTCTGGAATACCAACTACACTGGTAAGTAAAATTGCGAGAGAACAGGTTACTGTGGCGCTTTCGGCAGATGGAGGCGATGAAATTTTTGCCGGCTACCCAAAGTATTTTAATGCTATGGCTAGAATTGGGCAAATAGAAAAACTGCCTCATTTTCTGCAACATTTGCTGGCAAAGGTCATTCCAGCTTCGGCTGACCATGATATTTCAATCCAAAATAAAAGGAGCAAGTTTAAAGATTATCTGTGCGCAGGAAGTGAAGTGAAAAAATTCGATATCATTTCGCAGGCTATGACTTTTTTTGAAACGCAGCAGCTTTTTAACAACGAGATTCAATACTTAAATACTCCTTTCGACGAAGGAAATAGCTTGAATAATGCTAATGATATGCTTTCGAAATTTCAGGCAACAGAGTATAAAACTTATATGGTGGATGATATCCTCCAAAAAGTTGACAGAGCCACTATGCATGTAAGTTTAGAGGGCCGAGAGCCGTTTTTGGACCACCGTATTATAGAATTTGCTTCACGGTTACCAACTAATTTTAAATATAGAAATGGAATAGGTAAATTTATTTTAAAAGACATTGTGCATGAGTATGTGCCCCGCACAATAATGGAAAGGCCCAAAATGGGTTTTGGCGTGCCACTTGAAAGTTGGTTGAGGAAGGAGTTGAAGGGATTGTTGTTGGATGTGGTGAATGAGGACACCCTTAAGCAACAAAATATTTTTGACACCGCCCAAGTGTTAAAAATTCGGGATAGCTATTTGCAAGGGAAAATAACTGAATTTCAACGACTTAGCTATTTGTTTTTGTTTCAATTGTGGTTCCGCAGTTGGAATTGAAAGAATACTTACCTGAAAAAGCGATTTAAAATATATAATTATAATAAATTGCTTTAATTTACATTTTAGTTCAAAAAAATATTTATGAAAAGAATAGTATTCTCTGTGTTTTTTGTTTTTGTAGCCGCCTCATTTTTGCAAGCTCAGCATGAATTTGATAAATGGATTTTTGGAAATGGGGTTGGACTGGACTTTACTGGCGGCGCGCCTGCAGTAATTAGTAGTACAATTGATGGATGGGACAACTGTGCGAGCATCTCTGATTCGAGTGGAGGTTTGTTGTTCTTTTCGGAGGGAATGCATGTATACGACAGAAATGGAAATTTAATGCCAAATGGAAATGGTTTACTGGGAGATACTTCTGGTGGGCAGGCGGCAACTATAGTTAGGAAACCGGGCAGCTTGAATTTGTATTACCTATTTACAAATACTAATTTTGCAGGCCCAAAGGGATTTAGATACTCTATTGTTGATATGAGTTTGAACGGGGGATTAGGTGATGTAGATACTACGCACAAAAATGTTCTTGTTCTTTCACCTAATACCGAAAAAGTATGCCCTATTGTTCATGGAAATGGATATGATGTATGGATTTTGATACACGAATGGAATACAAATATCTTCCGCGCATATCTTTTAACATCTAATGGATTGTCGCCTAATTATGTGCCGTCTATAATTGGTTCTATACACGGTAGTGGCGGAAATACTAATAGTGCTATTGGAGAACTTTCGGCTACACGTTCAGGAGATAGAGTTGCATGTCCTATTTTTCAGGGTGGGAAAATTGAAGTTTTTAATTTTAATAACATGAGCGGTGTTTTAAGTAACGCTATATCTATATCAGGGTATAATAACACAATAGGCATGGAATTTTCTCCTGATGGTTCAAAGCTTTATGCTACTGATCTTAACGATTCTCACCTTACTCAATTCGATCTTAGTGTATATAATGATTCTGCAATTACTGCATCGGCAAAAGTTGTGGGCACTATCAATGCAACATGGGCTAATTATACTGGAGGATATATGACTTTGGGCCCTGATGATAAAATTTACGTAGCGCAAACTTTTAGCAACAAAATTGGCAGAATTGATTTTCCAAATGCACAAGGGTTAGCTTGTCATTATGATAGTATTGCAATAAACCTTGGGCCTAAAACACTTGATGCAGGCATAGTTGATAAAATTGCAGCAACACCGGTTAACTATACTATACAAATTGACCTTGGCGCCAGCCAGACTATTTGTAATGGCAGTAATCTTATTTTGAACCCATATGTCCATGGCGCTATTCCACCATATACCTATTCATGGGGCTCAATTGGTGATACTTTAAGTTGTGGCACATGTAAAAACCCATCAGTTACGGTTACTCAAAATTCTACCTACATATTGACTGTAACTGATGTAAATAACAAAACTGCGGTTGATACGGTAAGTTATACCGTTTCCGGAATAAATAATCCGCTAACAATGAATTTGGTTGTTCCTAATAATATCGACTGCAACCATATAGCTGACACAACTTATGCTTTTGTTAACAATGGTACAGAGCCGATTGATTTTTATTGGGGGGATGGAACTTCGCAATTAGGGTCTTCGCCACAAGTTCATACTTATACACAAGTGGGTATATATGTTATTTCAGTTACCGACTCGCAATCGTGTATCACTTCGGCCTTTGATACTGTAATTAATACTGGTATAGCTGTAAACCTGGTACAGGCCATTCAACCAATTTGCCTTGGCGATACTACCGGTTCAATTTTTGTAAATGTAACAGGCGGTGTGCATCCTTACAGTTTTCATTGGAGTAATGGTTCCGCTTTAGATTCATTAGTAACTGTACCGGGTGGCAGCTACTCGTTAAGTGTTTCAGATGTGAATTCTTGTACCACGGTGTTTAACTATAATTTAAACCCTGCAAATGATATTGGTGGGTTTTATGTTTATATGTATCCAACAAATGCAAACTGCATTAATAATGGCGCTATCATGGCTGGTGTTTATTCAGGTGTGCCGCCGTATTCATATTTATGGAATACAGGCGATACCGTTGCTAATTTGATGAGCCTTGGGGCCGGGGTTTATAATATTACTGTTACTGATTCTGCGGGTTGCCGTAGAAAAGGTTTTACTGAAATTAGTATGAGTTGCCAAAGTATCATTAGCGGTTATGTTTTTGTAGATGCTAACAATAATTGTATTCCTGATTCGAATGATGTTGCTGAAGCTTTTACTTGGGTGGCAGCTTCGTCAAATGGAAAGGATTATTTTGGTTTCACCGATTGGAGCGGTATGTATAGTATTACGGTACCTGATACAGGTACGTATTTTATGGCTACTTCAGGATACGATGGCTACTGCGCTAACTTTTCTTTATGTGGTAGTTCTAACCAAACTATTACTATAAGCGGCCTAGGGGATTCTTCGTTTAATAACAATTTTGCAGCATCTATTAACCCAGGATTTGATTTAACAACACACCCAGGATGGACTGCGGCAGATCCGGGATTTCCAAAAGAATATTGGGTGATGCCATTTAATCAGTCAAGTGTTCCTTTTACAGGAGCGTTTAGTTTAACATTTACATATGATTCGAATCTGGTTTATCAATACAGTTTGCCGCCCATACCAGTTCATGACCCTGTTAATCATACTTTAACGTGGAGTATGGATACTACCCTTCCTTTTCCGTCATGGGATTGGTATGGTTACCGATATGAAACATTTTTCCAAGTGCCTGTTGATCTGAGTTTAGGTTATCTTTTGCAAAGTGATTTTTATATAACTCCTACTGAGGGTGATTGTGACAGCAGTAATAACCGTTTACATTTTTCGGAAACGGTTATAGGTTCTCACGATCCTAATGCAAAAACCGTGCAACCTGCCGATAATATTTTTGTAAATGATTCTGTTCTAACCTACACTATTTATTTTCAAAATACGGGTACAGATTCTACCTGGTTCATTGTTATAAAGGACACACTTTCAGATAATCTTGATCCTAAGAGCGTTAAAAATATAGCATCCAGCCATCCTTATACAGATTTTAAAATTTCTGGCAATGGAATACTTACGTGGACATTTAATCCGCTAAGACTTGTTGACAGCATAACAAACCCGCATGGTAGTGAAGGCTTTATAACCTTTACTGTTAAGAAAAAAGCCACCATTCCTGTGGGTTCTATTATTAGCAATACGGCGTATGTTTATTTCGATTATTATGATGCCGTTATTACCAACACGGTTTCTGATACTGTTCGTAGAAATGTTACTTCTATATCAAATAATGAAATTGAGAATGGAATTTCTGTTAAAGCCTATCCTAATCCATTTAATGACTTAACGCATGTAGTTGTAAATGGGATAAACGTGAAATATGATTTCGAATTATTTGATGTAACGGGTAGATTAATGAATAGAGTTCCATCTGTTACAAGTAATCAATTTGAATTGCATCGCGATGGTTTGTCATCTGGTGTCTACTTCTATCGAATTTTGATTGGATCAAAACCATCTGCTTTCGGCAAGTTAGTTATACAATAGTTTTTCAAACTCTTGTTATTGCATGGTTTAATCATGCACTATTAAATGCAATTGGGCTTTGGCCTAATTGCATTTTTTGTATTATTGAACCTGATTTAATGTCACTTTTATACGTCGAAATTTTATTTCTTGACCTGAACTTATGGCTTTTCGATTTTTCAGTAGTTAGCGTATTAACCTGCTCATGATTTCAAAAAAATTTCTCAAATCGTCCATTTTATATACCGCTGCATCAACGCTTTCTACGTTTGCTTCGTTTATACTATTGCCGTTTTATACCAATACACACCTGCTTAAAGTTGCCGATTATGGCGCGCTTGCTTTATATATTAGTTTGTCGTTGCTGATACAAATTGTGGTATGCTTTAGCCTTGATTTTTATGTGGCTGTAGCTTATCATGACTTAAAGGATAATCCAGCTGAATTAAAGGCAAAAATTGCTTCGCTAAATGGTTATTTAATTGTTATTGGATGCGCTGTAATTTTATTATGTTATGTAAGCGGAGATTTTATTATTCGGAATTTCATTGATAATCCTAACCCGGATTCGTTCCGGTATATTATGATGTCGGTGTTTACCGGTATTTTTACTGCGCATTTTAAATTTTATAACAGCCTGCTTACGCATCTTGAAAAGCCGCAGCGTTACTTCTGGTCGAATATTTTGAATTTTGTTACTACAGTTTTCTTTTCATTGTTTATTCTATATAAATACCCTTTAACGCTTGAAGGACCGATGTGGGGTAGGCTTCTTTCGTGTTTCAGTATTTTCCTTCTTTCGTTTTTTGAAATCACATTTGTTTATGGAATAGCACTTAGTAAAAGGTTTATTACTGCCACCTGGAAATTTTGCCTGCCTTTAATGATTACAACCATCTTTCAATGGGTGTTGGCCTACTCTGATCGCTACATTATTAAATCGATGTTGTATAATAAGGAAGTTGCAGTATTTGACCTTGCCGTAAGGTTTACGTTGTTGGTTAGTTTTATTTTAGATGGGGTTAGTAATGCAATGGCGCCTAAAATATTCAGTTTGCTTAAAGGACCAACAACTGACGAAAGTGCGCGTGAAATGAATAAATTATATAGCGGATTTAACTTGATAGTATTAATACTTGTGCCTATAAACATTTTTGTATTGCCAATAGTGTTGCCCCTTTTTATAAGTGATGAAAAATACTTACAGGCCTTTTTCTATTTCGGAATTATTTGTTCGGGGTTTGTTACGCGCAGTGTTCTTAATGTATATCTATATCCGATTTACGCATTTAAAAAAACTTCGCGCCTTATATTTATTAATGGCATAACGGCAATATTTCAAGTAGTAATTTGTTACCTGATGGTAAGGCAGTTTAAACTATATGGAGCATCGTTTACTTTGAACGCTATTAAAGTCTTAACCATGTTTTTATTTATATTTTATTGCCGTGATTTAACGGTGACAAAAATTAATCAAAAGAAATTGATTTGGCTGCCTATTGTAGTGATTATGGTTTTTAGTTTTTTTGAATTGTTTATCAATCAATATGGCATTTACATGCACCTAATTCATTTGGTTGAACTTTTTGTTGTTTTTGCGCTTACTTACCTGGTTTATAAAAATGAAATATCAGGGCTGTTAAAGTGGGGAATTCAATTTGCAAAATCAAAAATGGAATTGACAAAATAGAGCTGATCTTTAATATACAGATTAAAATCGTTCTAATGTTAATTTATTTTATTAGTAATTAAATTCTATATTTACAGAATGGTTCTTAATTTCTTTAATAAAAAAAGCATATGAAAAACAAATTTTTACTTTTTATGGCCATTATCCCCAGTTTTATATTTGGCCAAAATTACACCTTTTCTAAAATGACCAATTGCCCCCAGCCGCTTTATGCGCCGGCAAGTTTTACAATAGGTGACAATATTTATATGGTTAGCGGTGCAACAGCACATGCTCAGGTAAACCCAAAAGGGCTTACAAATAGTGTATGGCAATACAATACAACAACCGATACCTGGATACAAAAAAATGATTTCCCCGGTGTGGCGGTATATGGTGCAAGCGGATTTGCAATAGATACTTTTGGATATGTTGTAAATGGCTGGGATTCAACCGGCTCGGGTAGTGGCCCAAGTACGCTTTGGCGTTATGATGCTTCTACGGATACATGGACAACGAAAGCATCTTTTACCGGCTCAACCAGATATGCATGTGGTGTATTTACCGCAAATAACAAAGCCTACATTTCCTGCGGGTTTAAGCCTTATCTTAATGAATTATATGAATACGATCCTGCGGGTGACTCCTGGAGTCAAAAAGCAAGCTTACCTGGAACGCCTCGTGAAAATCCTATAGCTTTTAGTGTTAATAATTATGGCTATGTAGGTATGGGAGCAACTTATGATGCTGATAACGGCGGTTCATACACTGCAAGCGATTTTTATAAATATGATCCGACAGCCGATAGCTGGACTCTTTTAAATAATTTTCCAGGAGACCCTATTCAGGCAGGCTATACCTTTATTTTAAATGGCGAGGTATATTTAGCGGGTGGGCTTAATGAAGGCAACATAACATATTCGGTTGGTTCTTCAACCGGGGTTACCAAGTATTCTCCATCAACAGATACATGGTCAAACTGGGGTTTATTTCCCGATACGTCAATATTTTTGGGTGCTAGCGCTACAGCTGGCGGTGCAGGATTTATGGGCTTGGGTGCCACTAATTGGTTCCAGTTTCCTATCGTAAAAACTTTCTGGCGTTTTGGCCCGGGCACGGCCCCATATTCATGCGATGCAACTATTACGGGTGTATTTGCTAGTAATGCCGCCCGTAATTTTCAGGCTATGGGTAATTTTTCGCCTGATGCCCAGGTTTTATGGAACTTTGACGATGGCAGTACAGATGCCGGAACTTCGGTAATGCACTCGTTTTTGCATGCCGGAACTTTTGTAGTAAGTTTAAATATTATTGATACTTCAGGCGCTAATTGTAATGTTACTGTATACGATACGGTGGTTATAAGTAATATTTCTAATTGTACTGTATCTATAGGTAATACCAGCATAGGCAATAACTATACACTTTATGCTAATATTACTGGTATTGCCCCGTATACTTATTTGTGGACATCACCAAACGACACTTCGTTTCTGGAAACTTCTCCCGATCCGTTGGTTGTTCTCTCTCAAAATGTGCCCGATTCTTTTTGTGTAGCCATTACTGACAATACAGGATGTATTGCAAATGCCTGCCAGCAATATGAGTATGTTGTTGATACAATTTTGTGCGCAACATATCTCTATATTTATCCGGATGGAAATGTACCCGGATTGTATTACGTAGATATATACCATTTAGGCGCTATGCCGGCAAGTTACAGTTGGGATTTCGGAGATGGTTATTATTCGTCTGATTCATTACCTGATCATTCTTATGACTATCCGGGAGCATACGATGTGTGCCTAACTATAACAGATTCGAATAATTGTTCATCCTCGTATTGTGATTCGATATTTTATTCGTACAAAATGGGCGGCGGGCCTATGAGCCATATGCATGCGGTTCAGGTTGCAACCCCAACAACTACCACGGGTATTCAGGATATAAAGGAGCAGGCTGTTATAGCTGTATATCCTAATCCTGCTAATACTGAATTAAATATATCGGTGGCTGGTAATAAGGCCGATAAAGCAATAATTTATTCTATTGATGGGCAGAAGGTGCAAGAGATGGAATTTCATGGCTTGACAAATACCATAGATATAAGCCAGCTTGCTGCCGGTATGTATATTATAAACATAAAATTTGGCGGAAATACTTCTGAGGCTAAGTTTATAAAAGCCAATTAGAAATACTTATTTCTAATTTTTAAAAACAGTTTTGTAACTGGCAATAACGTAATTCGTTATTGCCAGTTGTTTTTTACGGCAGGGCTTATTAACATACAGACACTAACTGGTAAATTCCTGTTTTATTTCTTGCCGCTTTACGTAAATTTGTGGTCCGGAATAAAAATGGGTATGTTTTTACGGCAGCATTTTCAATGTAATTTGGTGATGGGAAAAAAAATGTGTTTAGCGGCTATTGCTGTTGTACTTATATGCAGCTTGCCGGCTCAAAACACCTTTCATGTTTCTAACGACACCGCCATTTGTAAAGGCCGGTCTACTCAACTCCATGCTAGCGGTGGCTCAAGTTATACATGGACACCGTCTAATACTCTCAATAACCAGCATTCAGCCAATCCAATATCAACGCCAACGCATACAACAGCATATGTTGTTACCTCAACGGTGCAAACAGGAAATCTTGTTGTAAACGGCGATTTTAGTGCCGGTGATACCGGTTTTACATCAGGGTATATTTATCAACCAGCACCCAATACTATAGGAACGCAAAGATATTGGGTGGGGCCCGATCCTAGCACATTCAGTGGAGGTATGAGTTCGTGCCCGGACCATACCGGAAACTCCGGTAATATGCTTGTAGCCGATGGTGCTGAAAATCCTAATATTCCAGTTTGGTGTGAGTCTATGGCGGTTTATCCTAATACTACTTACAATTTAAAAGGGTATATACAAACTTTAAATCAGTACAATTTGCCAAAGGCCAGATGGCTGGTTAATGATAGTGCCATTGGTAATATTGCCAGTACTTATATTACTTGTGTTTGGTCGCAATTTAGTGCAACATGGAACTCCGGTAATGATACCGTTGCTACATTCTGTATACTGGATCCAAATATTTCGGTAAACGGGAATGATTTTGCTATAGATGATATTTCTATTACAGCAACATTTGCCGTAACCGATACAGTAATAGTTACTGTTATTGTCCCTCCAATCGTTAATCTGGGAAGCGACACGCTTATATGTGTCAATAGTACGATTGAGTTGAACGCGGCAGTGCCCAATTCTTTTTACTTGTGGAATAACGGAGATACCACACCTAATATTATGGTTACTATGCCCGGTGTTTATTCTGTAAAAGTTACCGATTCAACCGGATGCCTGGCAAAAGATACAATTGTTATAGGTTTCGATTCAATTCATCTTTCTACGTTAGTTGTAAATACTAATTGTGGAGATAACAATGGTTCTGCAAGTGCGAATATTCTTGGTGGACATTCGCAATATTTTTATATATGGAGTAATGATGATACAACGACTACTATTTCAAATCTTATTGCAGGAACATATAATGTAACTGTAACCGATTTAATTGGTTGTTCGGCTTCGGCCTGCGCTACAGTAAATCCATCTAGTGTTGGCAGCTTAACTATTGTATCTGATAAGCCAGCAATTTGCCCCACCGATAGTGCACATATTTGTGCGCCTTCCGGATATGTTTCGTACGAGTGGAATACTGGTGATACTTCCTCATGCATATACACTCATGCAGCAAGTAATTACTACGTAACAGCTACTGATGTTCACAATTGTAAAGCTATTTCCAATCACCTGCCTCTTGATGTTCGCCAACTTCCTTCAGTATCGGTTAGCGTAGAAGGGGATACTCTTGTATCATACAGCGCCGCAACTTATCAATGGTATTTTAATAACAATATAATCGCCAACGCAACTTCCAATATCTGGATTGCCACACAGCAGGGCAATTACAGTGTTTTGGTTTCAGATACCAGCGGATGCATGGCAATGTCGAGTGTGGTTTATATTTCAACAGGTATAAATAATTTACCAGGCAATAATTTAATTACAGTTTACCCCAATCCTATTGAAAGGGGAACCTTAACGTTGCAGGCAGAAGAAAATGTGGTTGGCGGTATTGTGGAGATAATTGATTTTGAGGGAAGGATAGTTTATAAATCAGAAATTATAAATCAAAAATCAGAAATCGATTTTTTTGCGGCACCAGGTGTGTATTTGATGAGAATAATATCGAAAAATGCCAGCTATTGTTTTAAACTGATAAAGTTATAAAGACATTCTTAACGCAATTCTTTGCTAATCAGTTTTTAGCTCGTATAAATTTGCCGGGTTGCTTCTTTCCTGCCAATTATTAAAATCAAATTTTCTTACCCATGCAGGCATGCGGGAATAAACTATGTGCCAGCGATTGTTGCCTGGGTTTATGTATTGAGTAGTAAAAAACAATATTTTTTTATTATGCTCCGGTTTAATGCTGTCTATTGATGTTGTTTGTAATAGTTCTAATTCCGGCCTTTTGTAAAAATGAATATCGAGCACCCGGTGGTAAGGGTTATCATTAACATAATATAATATTGCAGGCTCCTTATATTGGTGATATAATTTTTCGTAAAGTGGATTCAAGCTATCAGCGGGCCGGAATATAACTACTAACAGTAACACCACATTAGTTATCCAAAATGCAAACACAAAAATTTGAGTTGACGGCAACAATAATTTAGGTAACTGCCATCTTCTTTTAGCTTCTTCAGCAACCATAACTATCATTACTGGCAAATAGCACATTATTGGAAATAAAAAACGCAATTCTTTGTGTCCTATTATAATGTGAACAAACAAAAACGGGAATAAAATGAACGTAACGATATGTTTGGGATAGAAAAAGAAAAAAAGAACCACTGCCAGAATATATATGATGCTGAATGGAGGTAAGGAGTTGCTAAAAACCTCGGTGACATAATAATACCAGGGCTGTATTCCAAAGCCGGCGGCCCTTGTATTATGAATGATATTTTCGTTTAAATAGTTCCAGGCTGTAAATGTCCATTCGCCGTAAAACCACCGGTCAATTAAAAACCCCGTAATGGCGGATAGAAAAATGCCGAGGCATAATTGGGTTATGTTAGAAATTCGCTCTTTTTGAATAAAAGTCATCCATACCAGAAAACCAAAAATAAGCAATGCGCTTTGAAAGCGGAATATAAAAGATAGGCCCATCAAACACCCGGCGAAGAAAAAACGTTTCCACTTATTTTCGGTTTTGCTTAATGAGATGCAAAGACCAATAAGAAATAAATTCCCCGACCAGTTTTCTGAAGAAAACCTTACATTATTATAAACAATAAACCAAGTAAAAAATGAAAGTAAAATCATAATCTGCTTAAGGCGCGGGTTTTGTATTTGAGGGAGAAAAGTTTTAAGCGCAAGTGCGATGCCTAAAAAGGAAATTAGTGCCGAAAGAATTCTTGTTAAGGTTGCTACAATGAATGGATCGGGTGGAGAGAAAAGATTAAAAAACCTATAAATGATAATTACCATTGCCGGTTGGGCAGCAGAGCGCATTTTGTAAAAATATTCCCAAGGCATATCGCTTTGTTTTGCGATGCTCAACTTTAATGAGGCAAATTCAAGAATTTGAAAGTGTTCATCGAAATGGTGATAGCCTTTTGAAAAAAGGGCAGTAATAAATAAAACAATAGCCCCTACGATATATGCTTTCCTTTGGCCGGTCATAGTATTTTAAGGCTTTGAAGCGGGTTGCTATAAATACAGTCTGTTAAATATATTTATTATGAAGTTACTTGTTTCCTATATTTATTATAAAGAAAAGCGGTTAAAATAATTCCCAGCGAAAACAGAGTGATTGAAATTATTTCGCTTTGGCGGAGTGCAAACCCAAAGATATGGTAAAGTTCTCTGCCCGATCGGTCGCGCCATTGTTCAATGCTGTAGCGTTGAATGCCTATTAATATCATAAATATGCTAAACACCATACCGGGTTTGTAAGTAAGCCGTTTTCTTAGCCCCCATAGAATTAGAAAAATGCAAGTGCACATTAAAAACTCGTAAATAGGTGTAGGGTAAGCTGCGTTAGCTAAAAAATGGCAATGTTCTTCAGTACAACCGGCTATAATATTGGCAGGGTCGGCATCAATAATATTATGCTCATAATGGCTGCTCCATATAAATTGTGGAAACCATGATGGCTTAGCATGTAAATTCGCTATGCCCCAATCGCCATCACCGGCTACGTGGCAACCTATTCTTCCTATTCCATTGGCAAGTATAAAACCCGGTGCTACCGAATCGAAAAAATGTGCGAAGTTGAATTTTTTAACGTAAGCGTAAATTCCGAAGCCAATACCGGCGCAAATTAAACCACCATAAATTGACAAGCCACTGAACAATGAACCAACAGGGTTGGCCCAAAAATCGGCATAGTCAGATGGGTTCTCAAGAAAATTAAAAAGGTTGGATCCTAGTACACCAAGCACCATAGCTATAACAACAAGATCGCCTATGCTTTCGGATGGGTAGATCATTATTTTTTTAGTTTCTACAGGTTGATTCTTTTGTTGGTTTTTAGAGTAGTAGTAATAGCCGTCCAGTGCCAATGCACCGATAATACCACCGGCCCAGCTGCCATAAGTATAAAAGGAAAGAATTTTAGCAAGAATATTTACATTATCTGCCGAGAGAACGTAATCGGAAAATGCCAGTTGGTGATTGCGCAAAACTTCGCCGAAAGTAAAAATGCCTATTAGTTTATAAAAAACAGTGAAGCCGAAAAAAATATAAAAAAGAAGTTCATAAATATTAAGCCCTCCTCCAATAGTTATTTCAGTCTCTTTGCCGGTAAGCAGATTTAGTTTTTCGCGCCTTCTCATTTCGGCTACAGCTAAGGTAGCAGCCGCGAAAAAGGCCACGGCTACAAAAAAGCCATAACTGTATACAGGCAAAAAGCGAAAATCGGCAGAAGGGTTTTGATTGAAAAACTGAAAAATCCAATCGGTTACTTTAGGATAACAACGTAATAGCATTCACTTTTTTTTAAACTGCCGCTAAGGAGCGAAAAAATATTAACTAACTACTGGTTCCTCTAATAAATTCAATATGCCTTTAGCGTATCCGAAGTCTGAAATCTGATTTAATGAAATTTTTTGAATAGTATTTACCAGTTCTTCCTGATAAGGCACGGCAACTTTGATGTAATTGTCGGTAAATCCATACATGATATCGCCATCATTTTCTACTTCAAACAGAGTGTCGCGTACAGTATTTACGTGCTCGGAATAAAAATTCCTTTTCTTTTTTTCTGAAAGAATGCGGAGCATTTTGTTCCGTTCTTTTCTTTCGGCAATTGGAACTACCGGAGATATATTCAATGCACGGGTATTGGCGCGCTCGCTATAGGTAAATACATGCAGGTACGAAATATCTATCTCGTTAATAAAATTATAGGTTTCAAGAAACTGCTCCTCAGTTTCGCCGGGGAAACCTACAATTACATCAACGCCAATACAAGCATGGGGCATGCGGGCTTTTATCCACTCCACTCTTTCCTTATATAGCTTACGCAAATATTTGCGCCTCATCAGTTTCAATATTTTATCGGAACCTGACTGAAGGGGAATATGAAAATGGGGCATGAATTTTTTAGAATCAGCCACAAAATTTATAATGTCTTTAGAAAGCAGGTTGGGCTCAATAGACGAAATGCGCCAACGTGATACTTCTTCTATTTTTTCCAGTTCTGTAATAAGCATGAAAAAATTTTCATCGGTGCGGGTGTTGCCATCGGTAGTTTTTCCGTACTCGCCAATGTTTACACCGGTTAAAACAATTTCTTTTACACCGGTGGTGGCTATTTTTTTTGCGGTTTCAACTGTTTGGGCAATCGAATTGCTTCTGCTCCGTCCGCGCGCCAGGGGTATGGTGCAGAACGAACAAAAATAATCGCAGCCGTCCTGAATTTTTAAAAAGCTACGAGTACGTTCGCCCGATGAATAAGCATCGGTATAAAAATTTACATCATCAATATCTCCGCTTATCACCAACGGTCGCTCTTGCTCTTCAAGTTTATCAAGGTATTCATGAATCTTAAATTTCTCATTGGCACCCAATACCAGTGTTACTCCCGGTATTTGTGCTATTTCTTGCGGCTTTAACTGAGCGAAACATCCCACCACCACTATTTTTGCATCAGGGTTGGTGCGCAAAGCGGTTTTTACAATGTAGCGGGTTTCCTTATCTGCATTTTGTGTTACCGAACAGGTGTTGATGATATAATAGTCGGTACGCTCACTAAAATCAACTTTTTGGAAGCCTTTTTCTGTCAATATTCTTCCAATGGAAGCGGTTTCGGAAAAGTTGAGCTTGCACCCCAGGGTATGTAAAGCAATTTTACGGTTGTAATACATGAGCGCGCAAAGGTAAAAAATACAGTGTTAATTTGATGGGCTTCCCTAACTGTTCAGTATCAGGCAATAAAAGCCGAAAACACATTATTTTTTAAAAAACGACAGAAATTTGGGAGTGTATGCCGAAACATGTAGGTTTGAATCAAATTTACTGAAGAATGAACTATTTGGATTTCGAAAAACCCATAGCCGAGCTTTCTAAAGAACTGAACAATTTAACCGGCTCTAAGCAAAAAGATAGTAGCGCAACGGCCCA
>CAIXGR010000031.1 GCA_903919075.1 uncultured Bacteroidota bacterium
AAAAAATGGGCTTGCAGTTTGAAAAATTGCCCAAGTCTTATACATTTGCGCTCCGTTCAGGAAAAGGGAGCTTAGCTCAGCTGGTTCAGAGCATCTGCCTTACAAGCAGAGGGTCACAGGTTCGAACCCTGTAGCTCCCACAGTGAAAGTCAAAAGGTTATGAGGTTTTATACTTCGTAACCTTTTTTCATTTGCCTTAGATTTGCCCAAAATAGGGCATTATTTCAGTGTTTATATGATTTTTGAAGTGCGGTTATTTTATATATAGTTCGAAAGAATCTGAATGATTTACCTATATATCTTTCGCTTTAATATTTGTTGTTCCTCTGCATATTCATAATAGGCATTAATTACTTCCCGTCCTGCTTGCGATATATGGTAAGTATTGGGGTTGGCACTGCTCCATCGCCCCGGCTCCATCTTCAAAATATACCCGCGTTCAATTAAAATCTTTATCCGGCGCTCAATTACTTCTCTTCCTTCCGATGTGTACAAGTGAATTGTTTTAATGGTACCTGCTTGATACGGTCTGCCGGGGGCGGGGACGGCGGGGGACGTGCTTAACTCATTCACTGCAACTAAAATGTTAAAGTCAGAAATACGTAGGTTAGATCCTTTTCCAAACTTCTTTAAAGTAGTTAACCCGCTTAAAAGGTGTTCTATTGAATCGGGGTGTAAAGCATTTCCCACTGTTAGCCTATTGCGTTTTACCATATTCTTTTGCAGTACTTATAGCATAGCTCAAAGTTATTCTATAAACGGGAAACAGGTTGAAAAAGTAACTACTTTGTCTTATGCGCATAGTTCAATAAAAAAAGGGGTTTATTAAAATAATTTTTTGAATCGAACGCACCCGCCCCGGGCCTTTGATTTTTCATTTTCCCTTTGAGCGAACTGCCCCCGCCGGAAACAGCAATAAGTAAACTGCTGTTAGCGCACAAAAAAAATATTTGCGGGTGTTTTTATTATTTTCATCAAAGCAAAAAATCGGTTCTAATGTGCATTCCTCGGTACATACTTCTTAAAGTTATTTCAAGATACCTTACTAAAGCTGAATACAGAGCCTTTGAGGATGATTTGCTTAAATTCAAACGAATAACAGGCCCCCTGTTTGTTGAAACAATGCACCGGCATTTTGATATTGAACGCTGGAACACTTCGCCAATTATTAAACAGGATTTATGGCTGTACAACTATTTTAAGTTTGAGTACAAGGGTAAACTGGTTTACACCGGGTTGCTCCGTAAATATTACTGGTCGGCCTTTATTGATGATGATATTGAATTCTTTGAACAAGCCGAAGGACTTAACCAAATGAAACCCCGGCTACCGAAAGTAAAGTTTATACCAAACGAAGTTAATCCCCAACCGGCTAACCATGTTTTAGCTAAACAACATGAGCCAAAGCAGGTGAACTAACTTGCATTTTTGTTTTCACATATTCATTCCTACATTTGACTTATTAAGACATAGCGTTAGCTATTCTTGGCAATCGAGAAACTGGTAATTTATCACACTGCCTAAGAATAATGCAACGTCCCGGCAACGTGGGCGTAGCTTATTCATGCAGTAAGGGTATACCAGTACCTTCGATTGGTGGGTTTAGCTATTAGCCCACGCCTCGTTTAGAACCTTCCTGCCAGGGCTTCCAGGAGCCAAAAACTTACTCTTATGTCTATTGAATTTGACGAAAAGGCTATGAGAAAAGCATTGAGCGAAATGAAGATACCGCCTGTAAACCTTCAGAACAAAGTGGACTAATAGAGGGTTAAAATAAAGAGAGTGTTTACTAACTTTATTAACCTAAAAAC
>CAIXGR010000032.1 GCA_903919075.1 uncultured Bacteroidota bacterium
AACAATTTCCAATTGGTTTCCATATCGGGCCGGTTCACTTCTTCCATAGCATTAAAGGTGCACCATATAGATGCGGCACTTAACACACTGCTGTTTTCTTTGGCACCGGTAGCCTGGTTCTTTGCTTTTACCGGTAAGTATGTTAACGGGTGAATATCGGCGGCACTATACTTGGCGTGAAAATTACTGAAATGATTGAGTGTTCGCGCCATGCTGGCGTACATGCCTGCCATATCCCACATACTTCCCTCCGCCCCTCCTAATATAATGGACAGGCCGTAATGGTCGGACGGTTTATTTAAAGTGGTCATGCCTAATTTCTTCAACAAAAAATTAAATTTTTCGGTGCCGTAGCTGCGTAGCATACGCACTGCGGGAATATTGAGCGAACGCTCTAAGGCACGCTTAGCGGGTACAGCCCCATCAAAATCTTTGCTAAAATTTTGTGGCGAGTAGCCCGCAATTTGTGTGGGAATATCGGGCACTAATGTGTTGGGCAATATTTCGCCCTCGTTCAACATAGCCGAATAAAGAAAGGGCTTTAAAATACTACCGGTACTACGTGGGGCGGTTACCACATCAACATCGCCCTGCTCTTCGGGCTGTATGGTTGAATAAATATTACCAACGTATGCCAGCACCTCACCGGTCTCCACATCGGCTACTATGGCGGCTGCGTTGTGTATGCCGTTACCCTTCAACTCTTCGTGGTGGCGAAGCACAATGTTATTTACCTGTAACTGCAAATCTTTATTGATAGTAGATTTGGCAACGGTAAGCGCATCGGCATTTTTTCTGAATTTTTCTACATACAGGCGCGTCATTAAATGCGGGGCGTATTGTGGCAGGGGCACCGGTTTATCGAGTAGCTGTTCAGCTTTGGCCAACATGCAGGTGGTGGCATCAATTATTTTTGCGGCGCACAATTTATCCAGCAACCGGTTGCGTTTATTTTTCAGCAATACAAGATTTTTGCCGGGGTGGACAAGCGAGGGGCTGTTAGGCAACACAGCCAATGTAGCGGTTTCGCCCCACGATAATTGTTGTTGATTTTTTCCGAAATAGCGCCAGGCGGCAGCATCTAAACCAACTACGTTAGTGCCATAGGGTGCGTGCGAGGCATAAAGTGCAAGAATTTCTTTTTTAGAATACGAACACTCCAACCGGAGCGCCATAATAATTTCAATTATTTTTTCGCGAACGTTGCGCGGCTCGTTGTTGCGCATCAGGCGTATTACCTGCATGGTTAAGGTGCTGCCGCCGCTGCGCACCTTGCGGTGGGTGATGTGAGACCATATAGCACGAAACAATGCAGCAGGATCAACACCGGGATGGTGGTAAAAGCGCCCGTCTTCAAATTGTGTAATACATTTTTTGAATTTGTCTGACACGTCAGCATTATAAGGAAACCTCCATTGCCCATCGGCGGCTACCTGCGCATCCAGCAGTTCTCCTTTTCTATCCAGCAATACGGTTGAGGTGCTTTGCGTAAAAAGCTTTTTAGGCAGGCAAAACCAAAATGCAATCAGCATTATAATTACACATGAAAGCAATGCGATTACCAGCCGCCTTCGCGATAATTTTAGTTTTGATAATTGTTCGCCCAAACCTGCCAACATACTTTTCATTCAAATTTGCATTTCCTGTTGCCTCACCCGGCCTTGCTTCGCTCGGCCACCCTCTCCATTGCATGGAGAAGGAAACAGCCAAATATTTTTCTTCCAGTTGACGTTGCCGCCAACCGGAAGAAAATCTGCTTTCTACTTCGTACTTAATTTTACGCCTTCGCGCCGCACGCTAATCCATTGCCCAGCCTGTCTTGCAGTGATAGATGCATCGTACATAGCCTCGGCATATACCGGTGGCAAAAAGAAATTGCCCAGGTATGTTGCATTTAAATAAATGCGGAAGGTTTTGGTTTCGTAGGGGCGCAAATCGAAATAAGTATACACCCTGTCGTCGCGAATATCCTGATATTGCGGTTGGGCGAGTTTGGTAGTTTCCTCTGTCCTATCAAGCCGCGAGCTAAGTATTTCCCAACCGGAAGGGAATATTTGATTGATGGCCATCTCATCGTATTTTCCGCGCAGGCCGGGGTTGATTACACTTACATCCACATAAAAATCGGTACCCTGTTCTATGTTAGCTGGGTCAATGGATTCGCCACCGGCTTTGTGGTATTCAACTTTTAAAATCAAATTGCTTTGCAGGCTTTTTTCATCGCCTACTGCCGGTATGCCTTCTTCAATAATGCGGGCGTAAAGTAAATTGCGACCGTTGTTTTTTACATTTACAGTGCCCGGTGCAGTGCCTTTTACCGGTACATCAATTTGCTTGACGGCGCTTTGGGTGTTTTTATTTTGCGCAGCCCCGCTATTGATTTGATAATTGAAATCCATAAACGACTGGCTTGATGCCTTGCCAATAAATTTCGACATGGCTAACAGTGAGTAAGCTGTGGTTTGCGTGCTCATCCATTCATTTCCTGAAAGCGCGGCTGAAACTTCTTTCAACAACGGTGCCGCTTTATCGCGCTTGCCCATTGCTGTTAATGCTTCCAGCATAATTGCTTTATCTCTTGTTTCGCAGCCAAAGGTACCTGACAGTTCAAAATAAGGCTTTACCGACATAGGCAAATTAGCTATCATTTGATTAGCCACTTCTGGCTGTCCGGCTAATTGATAAGCTGCTGCCAAACTCCACCGGGCAATTACCGGCAGGTCGCGGTTTTCTTTTAACCTGTTCATACTTCCTAAGTCGGGCGATTTGGCAAGGGCCAGTGTAAACAGGCGGTATGCCTGTGTAAGGTATGCTTCCTGGTTCGAGCCTGAAAACGTACCGGCTTTATTGCGCTGGTATTTTTTCCACTGCTCAATATATCCTGCTGGCAGTGCGTAGCCTTTCATTTCGGCTTCAACTAAAAAGTGGCCGGCGTAGTTGGTACCCCATGCGCTTTCTTCGCCATCGCCGGGCCAGTACGAAATACCACCGGATGGCAATTGGAATGCGCGTAATCTTTCAATACCGGCTTTCACATTTTTTTCAATCTGCAATTTTTGGTCGGGTGTAATATCCAGCAAATCGGATAAGTATAACTGCGGGAAAACCGAAGAAGTAGTTTGCTCGACACAACCGTAGGGGTAATGTATCAAATACTCTAACCGGCGGCCCAGGTTTAAAGGCGGAACGTTCGAAACTTCGAGCGTAACTTTATTGGTACCGGTAATGCCCACCGGTTTGTAAGTTGGGTTCCAGGTTTGCGCGGGGTTAATTACGGTTTCTATTACCTCGGTAACCCGCTGGTTAGGGTTGCGAACATCTAACTCGATAGAAGTTTCGGCACGCTCCTTTCCGCTGGTGGCAATAATTTTTACGCGTGCTATACCCAATTTAGGATTTACTTTAAGCTTAAAGCTAACCACATCATCGCCCGGCTCGGAAAATTTTATGTTTTGTGTGGCGGGGCCGTCAACTTCTAAAAAATCATTAGGTATTATTTGAACGCTTACCTCTTTCACCTGTTTTTCCATGGCAAAAACGCTAATAGGCAGGTCAACTTTTTCGTTAGGGCCGAGCACGCGCGGCAAGGTTGCCAATACCATTAACGGCTTGCGCACCGGTGTGGCTTTATCGGCCAACCCATAGGCGGCATCCTCACCGGCTACTACCATAGTTTTTACCGAGCCTACGTACTCGGGCATTATAAACGATTGCGTTTTTGATTCGCCTTTGTTTAAATGGTACGGACCCATAAATTTTACCACCGGTTTAAAGCGATTGGCTTTTTTGCCGTCCTTAGGTTTATTAATGCCCTCATCGCCGCCAATAGCCAGTATGCGTTCCAACTGCGCACCCCAGGCGCCAATTACCAAATCAAACATATCCCATGTTTTTACGCCCAGTGCTTCGTGGGCATAAAAAGCATCCCAGGCATTGGGTGTTTGAAAGTGGGTAAGGTCCAGCAATCCCTCATCTACCACAGCAACGGTGTAGGTCATGGACTTGCCCTTTTCTTCGCTTACAGTTATTTGCACCGGTTCGTTAGGGCGCAACACATCAGGCATTTTTATAATGGGTTTTAAATGCGTTTCAGGATTTTCGACACCCACAGGAATAACACCGTACAGGCGCATAGGCAAATCGTTTACCGTTTGTGCGTGTGGCTGTAACAGGGTAACGCTTATATAAATATTAGGCGCCATCTCGGCAGTTACCGGTATTTTAAATTGTGTTTTTCCCTCTTTAGTTTCTAACCAATAATCTTTCAACACCTTGCTGCCCGATTCAACAGTAACCAGGGCGCGGCCACCTTTGCCTGATGGGATGTTAAGCTTTATCTCCTCGCCTACTTTGTAATTATCTTTATCGGAAGAGAAATTGAGCATGGTGGCACCACCGGCAGCCTGATCGTGTTGCGGACGGCCTTCCCATTCGGGCCACTCCAAATAAAATGTTTTGCCTGCTGCATGGCCCGATACCGAATCGATTACGCGCAATAAAAAGCGGCCCCATTCCGGGTAGGAAAGACGTAAATTCCAGGCGCCTTCGCCGTTTGTGGTTTCGATAGTTTGCGAAGTAACCAGCTTGTTGTAGTACCGGTTGTTGTAATCGGTCAGGTTTTCATCGCTCATATCCCACCACCAGCGCCATTCAACCGAATACAATTCGATTTTTACTTTGCGCTTACCCGTGGTTGGGTTGCCATCTCTATCTACCGTAACAATGCGTACCTGATGGTTACTATCGGCCAACAGCATGTTGTGCGACTTATCGCTACCGGGAATGTGTAAACCTGCATATACATTGTACGGATGGTAAGGAATAGTGAACCTATCGGTACTAAATGCACCACCGGGCTCGAAAACTTTGGTAACAAAGTTGGCCTGCAATACACCGGGTGCGGCGTCGCTTACTTTAATATCAACCGGTACGGTGGCCTTGCCGGTTTCGTCCAACGCTTTATCAAATACCAGTTGCTTATCGGCACTAAACTTGCGGGTAGGGTCATCAAATTCAAAAATTTTTATATTTTGGAAATGCCGTACTACCGGTGGTTAATGACACCTCTATACTGGTTTTAAGATTATGCGCCGTAACACCGGTTAGCCAGTGTACTTCCATTTTACCGGCATCGTTGGCACCCTTAGCCAAATATTTTTTAGCGAAATCGAATTTTATTTTTAACCGGTTGGGCATTACGGTTTCAATACGCAGGCTTTTAGTAAAGGTGGCGTTGCCCACTTTTACCTGCGCTATCCAGGTACCGGTGGGTGCTTCGGCATCGGTAAAGGTGTTGAAAGAATAGAAACCATTTAAGCCCTGGTTTTTCATTATCTTTTTTACCAATTGCCCGCGCGGATTAAAAAGCTCGAACAGCACCGGATAAGATTCGGGCAGTGTTTTCTGTTTATCTTCTAATATAAATGTAAGGAACAACGAATCGCCGGGGCGCCACACACCGCGCTCGCCATAAATAAACCCTTTAATACCGCGCTGCACTTTTTCGCCCGATACATCAAACATGCTTAGCGATAAGGCGCTGCCATCATCCAGCTTTAAGTAGCCACGCTGGCTTCCTTTTTTGGCAATAAGCAGAAAAGGCTTTTGCTTTACATTAATTTCGGCTAACCCCTCGCCGTTGGTTTCCAGTTTTTGTAAAAGCTGCTGTTGTAAATTGTAAATCTCGAGCGTAACACCGGCTTGCGGGTTAGTGGTTTTCAAATCAGTAACGGCCAATAGCATGGAGCCTTCGCTACCACGTTTAACTATAAGCCCTAAATCTGAGGCCAGTATATTGCGGGTAATAAAGCGCTGCGAAGAATAATACGAATGCTTGCAGGGGTTTTCGCGGTCGTTATAATTGTAGTCGCCGTCGTAATAATAGTTTTCTACATAATCCCAATTGCCTGCTTCGTACTCATCGTGCATATCATCCCAATTGCCTGCTTTAAGCACATCATCATCTTCATTCATTTTTCCGGTGTCGGGTTCGGTACACCGGTATGTTGAATATTTTTTGCGGAAGCCTATACTTACTCTATATATGGCACCGGGGTCGACTTTTATAAACTCGCTTAAATCGAGCGCGTAGCGGTTCCAGCGGCTGTTATCGGCTTTTTTAATGGATGAGAGCTTAATGCTTTTTTGAAACAGCACCCTGCCTACGCGCACCAGCTCCTGCTCGCCATCTAAATTATTTACCTGCAAAAATTGTGCAATGTTGTTTTCGTATATTTTTACAATGCGTACATCAACCGCATTTAAGCTAACAGCCTCGAACGGAAATATTAAACCGTTAGAACTAGGCAGAATAACGCCTTTGCCCACCAAACGCAGGGCGGGCCTTAGTTCTTCAAACAACACTTCCTGCGTAATATCGGCTTTTAAACTTTTGCCCATGCCGTTTTTAACCGCCGATGAAATGAACAGTGTTAAGCTGCCCGCCTGCCTTTGAGGCGGATATACGCGCACTGTGTTGCCATCAATAACATATTTTAAATCGTTTACACCGGTAAGTGTTATAAGGCCGTGCAGGTTTAAGGTTTCGAGTAATGGATCGGAGAAGGTAAGAAGCAGGTATTGGTCGTTTTGATCTTGCACTACTTTTGAATCGAGCAAAATAAAATCGCCCAATGCCGGTACATACACTTGCCTGCTGCCCCTAAGGTTTACCTGCATGGGCGCTCCATCCCAGGTAAGGGTAACGCTTGATGAATCTTTGCCGCGAATGATACTATCTACGGTAAAGGAGTTGGTAAGCCTATCGGCCTGGTGCACCCACCGGATAGACAGCATGCGTCCGTTTTGCGATGCGGTAAGCACCTTCTCGGTTATTTCTCCATCTTCCACATCGGCGGTGGTTAAATCGCCTAACAGCATTTGCCGGTCGAAATGCTGGTTGTTTAAGGCGCGCAAACCGGCAATGCTTACATCAAACGATTGTTTGGTGATATTAAAATCGAAAACAAACTGGTCGAATTTTTTAGGCACCTGCATTACTTTGCCCAGCTTAAATGTGCAGCTGTACTCCTCGCCCGATTTCATTTTTTCGGTGGGGCGAAACTCGATGGTGCGGGTATCAATCCAAAAAGCATTGCCTTTAACCGATGGCGAAAACTCGAACAGGTTTTCTTTAACGGCGGTGTTTACCTCGTTTTGCTTAATTACTTCGGTCGATAGCTGAATGCGGATGTTGGCCTCGCGGGATATAGTGCCGGAGGTGTAGGCGGTAATGTAGGCTTTAAAGGCGGGGTCGACAAGATGCTTTTTGTGGCCTGCAATAGCAATGTAACTTACAATTAGCAGCAAAGCAATAGCCATTATACCGGCTATCAGGTAGTCTCTCTTTTTCATGAAGGGGTTGGTTTGAATGTTAGTGGTAGTTAAATGTAGAAAAAATCAATATCGGTAGTTATTTATTTTTCGTAATTGCCATGCAAAAACCAAAAATTGCATAAAACAAGCTGCCAGCTAATGAATTTTCTGAGGTAAGATCAATTTGGGGACAAGAACCGAAGGCCGGCCCCTGCCTTTCAGGGAGGGTAACATTCAAAAAAAACTTAAATACCTTTTTAAACCTGTTGTTGATTGCCTCAAACCAATGCATTCATTCTTTAAAACGCACAAATTTGATAGGAGGAAAATTTCTTATATCATATATTTACAGATAAAAACGCGGGCTTATATGCGATATTGTTCGGTTTTTGAAAATTATTTTTGGGGGTGGCTTCCGGTTGGCGGGGACGCCAACCTGGGGGGGTATTTCACATAGCCTTACCCCGGCTTGCTTCGCTCGCCAACCCTCTCCACTTTGTGGAGAAGGGAATACAACTATTATGGGATTGGTGAGAATGCCTGAATGTTTGTTTAAGTGTGCCGAACAGCCACCACCCCGTCCGCCGAAAAGGCGGACACCCCTCCTTAAAAAAAGGAGGGGATAAATTTTATTCAAATTGGTTTATTCAGTAGGCTGGTCGCCCTGGCTAAGGTAGTGGCCTAGTTGCGAAATAGCTTCGGTAAAAGCGTCGAACCCGATGGGTTTTACAATGTATGCTTTGGCGCCAAGTTTGTAGCAGGCATCTTTATCCGAATCGAGCGATGATGAAGAAAGCACAACTACCGGTATGTTTTTGGTAAGCTCATTCGATAGTAATATCTCTAACACTTCGATACCGAAAATTTTAGGCACTTTTAAATCGAGCACAATCAGTTCGGGAAGAATGTTTTCACGTTCGGCGTATTTTCCTTTTCTAAAAATAAAGTCAATGGCTTCGGCACCGTCTTTAACGTGTACTATATCTTTAGCCATGCCCTGGCTTCGTAATACCTTAATGGTTAGCTCGGCATCGGTAGCGTTATCTTCTAACAGTAACAAATCAATTTTCGACATAACTATCGTTCTTTATATAAGGCAATGAAAAATAAAATGTGGCCCCCTGATTTACTTTGGCATCGGCCCATACGGTGCCACCATGTTTTTGAATAATGCGCTGAACAATGGCCAGGCCTATACCGGTTCCTTCAAAATCTTCTTCGGCATGCAGCCTTTGAAAGGGCAGAAATAATTTATCTATGTATTGCATATCAAAACCGGCACCATTATCTTTTACGAAGAAAATCATTTCGTCGTTATCCTGATAAGAATCGAACAGAATTTTTGGGGCGTTTGTGCGCGAAGTATACTTAAAAGCATTGGAAAAGAGGTTTTGTAACAGCAGTTTCATTAATGCAGGGTCGCATTGAATGGTTTTGGCATTGCCAATGGTGATGTTGGCTTTTATGGTTGGGTCGGTAACTCTTAACTCGTCGATAACCTTAGAAGCTAACGCTGTTATATTGGTTTGGGCAAGCGAAAGTGTTGTTTGGCCTATGGTGGCATATTTTAATAGCGAATCGATAAGTTTGCCCATGTTCTGCGCATTGTCATCTAAAATGCCCAGAAATCTTTTTCCCTCTTCGTTAAGGCCAGTTGCATGTTCGCTTTGCAATAAAGTTGCAAAGGCACTTATAGCACGCAACGGCGTACGCATATCGTGCGCTACCGAGTAAGTAAATATTTCCATTTCTTTATTGGCCTCTTTTAAATCGCTGATGGTTGTTTCAAGCTGTTGGTTTAGGGCCAAAATAGATTCTTCATGCAGTTTACGTTTGGTAATATCGCTGCGAATAGCTACGTATTGAAAAGGTTTGCCAACAAGATTTAAAAAAGGAACGATGGTGGTATCAACCCAATAATAGGTACCATCTTTGGCTTTATTTTTCATTTCGCCGCGCCACACCTTTCCGCTGGCAATGGTGGTCCATAAATTTTTGATAAAATCTTTTGAATGATAGCCGGAGTTTACAATGCGGTGGTCCTGCCCGATTAATTCCTGCGTGGTGTATTTAGATATTCGGCAAAAGTTATTGTTAACATGTATAATTTTTCCGGCTTGGTCGGTTACGGCAATAATGGCCGATTCATCGAGGGCATATTGGTAATCGGTTACGGCTTTCATTTTTTGCTGTAATTCCTCATTCATTTTCCTGATAATCTCTTCTTTGCTTTTGCGGTCGGTAATATTAATACCGATGTTGCATACGTAATTTACTATCCCCTCCTCATCGCGAACCGGAAATGAAACTGAAAATATGGTTTGTGTTAAGCCATTAACGGTTAGGGTATTTTCGGCTTCGCGCTTAATGTTGGATTTGAGTACTTCTAAATCTTTAAGTTTTATTCGTTCGGTTTCGGCAGCTGGCAAAAAATCTGAAATGTTTTTTCCTTTAACCTGCTCGGTAGTTAAACCGAAAGACTTTAATAAAGCATCGTATATAATAATGATATTTCCTTCGGCATCGCGTACTGATATAGCTACCGGTGCATTTTCAATTAACCCGCTTAAAAGTGTGGCTGTTTGGGTTAGGCGGGCCTGTGTTTTATAAAGGGCCCGAAACCCCTTGCGCATTAAAATAAAAACAGCCAGCAGAATTAGTGGCACCAATACCGCCCTAAGGCCATAGGTAAATACAATAGTTTTTTGCTGGCCTTTTAATACCTGCTCTGATACTGCCATTGAAGATTGCTCGTCTTCCTTCATTTTATCAATCATGGCTTCAATTTTTGTAATTAAAGCCACTACTTCGCCAGATTCAACAAATTGCACTGCCTTATCTTTTTTGCCTTCTTTTACCAAACTGTTCATGTACACATTTCGCTTAGCAGCCATTTGGCCAAGCTTAATGGTGCTATCAAGCAATACAAGTTGCTGCTGTTCGCCGACAAGTAAATTACGCAATACATTTCCGCGCTGATAGGCCGAATCAATGGTGCGGGATGTAACTTTGAAAAATTCGGTATCGGAAGTAATAATGTAAGCGCGCGAATAGCTTTGAATGGTAATTATTTCTCTTTTCAGCGATTCGAGCTGATATAATACCCGGTTAGATTTAGATAACTCTTTTCCGGCTTCAATTATTTCTTTATTGGTACTGTATGTTAGAAAAGTTCCGGCTACATATAGCAGAACAACAACTATAAATCCAATATTAATATACCGTTCAATGCGCATTTACAACTATTAATTCAAAATATTAATCTGAAATAAAGGTATGCGAATTTTAATGGCAAGCTATGCACTTATTCACAACTAATGTGTTGGTTTCTTATTTGTGCAGTTATTAATAAGGTAGCGGTGCTTTTACTCTTCAATGAAGGGCTTCATAATTTTAAGTAAAAGCCGGTTTAATTGTTTTGCTTCTTCGTTGGTAATATTAGATACCGGTTTTTTTAAATCCATTTGCCGGGCAATACGGTCGAGCGTATCATAGCCGTGCTCGGTTAGCGATATGCGATAAGCCTTTACACCACCTTTTGGTTTTTGCTGTTTTGCAAAACCGAGTTTTTGCAAACGCATAATTAAACGCGGCACATCGCTTTTATGATCATGGATGTTTCCACGTATTTGCTGAACTGATAAACTATCGGGATAAGCTTTAAGCAAAACGCGCAATACCTGGTATTGATGAACGGTAAGATTAAACGGAGCTAAAACTGCTTCGTAATTTTCATTTATTAAATGGGCCGCAATACTAATGGCCATTACTGCCCGCTGCTTTTCGCTGTACTGCGATTCATCACTAATAATCTCTTCAAGTTTCGCCATAATATGCCCACTTAATATTATCAAATGTAAGGAAAAAATTTAATGCAATACCCATCATTTAATCAGGTTTTCGCACTATTTCCCTTCTTACTTTTAATAATTGAACGCATTTTAACATCAATGGTTTCAAGGCGTTTTGTTATAACAACGTATCTTTTTCAAAGTACAAAATTATAGTGCAAGCCAGACAGCTGTGCTTACATATATTCCTTTGTAAAAACCACCGGTTTTAAAAAAAATATGCTTACGATAATTGGGTATTACAATTTTAGCATTGTAAATAATAGGATAAAGGTTGAAACTTGTTTGTTATAACAAAGTATAAACATGCTATTAGGACATACAACGCGAGATAAGTTTTTTAAAAGTAAAAGTGGTTCGGTTCGGTGAAATTAATAATGCTGTTTGTGAATATATGAGAATTATGAGAAAGAGATTCACTTTTAATTGCCTACTGGTTTGCAGCTTTATGTTAGTTGCTTTTACCGGATATGCTACCAATTACACATCGGCGGTTGCCGCAGGTAACTGGAGTACACCAGCAACGTGGAACCCGCTAGGTATACCCGGTAGCGGCGATAACGTAGTAATACATGGTGGAAACGTAGTAACGGTTGACGGAGCCTATACCTGTAATAACCTAGACCTTGGCGATGCTACCGCAGGTACCACTACTTTAAGCATTGCACTTGCCGGAAATAGTTTAACCGTTAACGGCAATTTGCGTATTAACCCCAACAGTACGGCAAATATTTATACCCTTAATGCAGGCCCCGGTGCCATTAATATTGCGGGTACCTTTAATACCTGGGGCACCGCCGGTACCGATGCTATAAAATTAAGCACCGGTTCAATTACCTTTACCCCTGCTATAGCAATTACCAATGCCAACCAAAGTATAGCCTTTACCGGTGCGGGTACGGTTAACTTTAATTCATCTTTTACCGATAACTATAATAAGCTTACACTTTTTGCGGGGGCAGTAG
Source organism: uncultured Bacteroidota bacterium (assembly GCA_903919075.1). Taxonomy (GTDB): domain Bacteria; phylum Bacteroidota; class Bacteroidia; order Chitinophagales; family LD1; genus Bog-950. Next base: position 12,131 of record CAIXGR010000032.1, read on the forward strand.
TTAACTTTAGCAGCTCGTACACAGTGGGCACTACTAATGCCAGCTGGGCCGGGCTGGGCACTGCCAACTTTACCGGCAGCAGTTGCAGCATAATAGCCAACAGCAATCTTAATTTATTTAATATACAGGTGCCTGCGGCGGAATCGCTAACGCTTACATCGGGTACCGGTGCAGTGGTAATAGGCGGGGCCTTAACAATAGGTGCGGGCTCAACTTTTACAGCTAATGAAAATTTTGAAATAGACGGTAACTGGACCAACAACGGAGGCGTTTTTAACGGAGGCAGCAATACAGTTACCTTTAATGGAACTACCACCCTTACCGGCGCAACTGCTTTTGGCAATATTCAACTGGGAAATACGGTAACCAGCGTTATTACTGCATTAACTATAAATAATAGTGTTACCTGTACCGGCCTAATTTTTAACGGTTATAATAAAGGACGGACTTTAACTGTATCGGCCGGCGATTCATTAATTATTAACGGAAACTTATTTTTTAACCAACCCACTGCGGCTGTAATAAATACCCTTGCTATTAATACCGGCACCTGTATTATTACCGGTAACCTTACTTTTTTGGGTACTTCGGCCACCGCCGGGTATGCTTCAAAAGCTATGGTTACTACCGGTTTGCTTAGCGTGGCAGGCACAGTAAGTTACGATGCTAATACCACAGCCGCTAACCAGGTTATAACAGCCACTACCGGTACGCTTACTTTTAGCCAACCTGTAAACCTGGCCTACGGTACTTTATCAATAACCAGTACCGGTATAATAAATTTTAACGGCAGCTCGCCTTCATTTACCTTAGGCGGCGCCAGTAGCCCCGTATTTACTACTACTGCCGGTTGCGCTATTAACATAAAAAATGGTTTTATTAATAATACCAATGCCATTGTTTTTAATGCTACCAGTACAACTACTTTAACAGGTAATGGTGCCATAACGCCTAATGCCAATATTACTTTTGGCATAGTAAAAAATAATGCTTCAACAAACGATACTTTAAAGGCAGGGGCCGGTAATGTTATTATAGCCGGTGCATTTACCCTGGCGGCTGGTTCAAACTTTACGGCATATAATAATTTTGAAGTGGATGGCAACTGGACCAACAATGGCGGAACGCTAACCGGTGTAAACGATACCGTAATTTTAAACGGTGCGGCACAAACTATTGGCGGAACATCATCAACCACTTTCCCCAGTTTGCAATTTGGCACTTCGGCATCAGCCATAACTGTGGCCTGCACTATGAATAATAGTAACTGGTGCACCAACTTAATATTTAATGGCTTTACAAACAGCCGTACCTTAACACTGGCCGCAGGCACTACATTAACGGCCACCGGAGATTTTACCATGAATCAGCCCACTGCAGCTTTGGCAAATACGCTGAACGTAAATACTGCCGCCTTAAACGTTAGCGGCAACCTTAACTTTGTGGGCACCAACAACACGGCCACATTTATTGCTAAAAATGCGGTTACTACCGGTTCGTTTACATTAGGCGGCACTATCAACTGGATGAATAACACCGCTGTGACTACCGAGGTAATTACAGCCACCACCGGCACCCTAACTTTTAACAGCCCCATTACCATGAGCAGCGGCAGTGGAACTTTATCGGTAACCGGTGCCGGTACTATTAACTTTAATGGCACATCATCTACCTCGTTTACGTTTGGCGGTGTAGCCACCAGCCCGGTATTTACTACCGCTGCTGCGTGCCTACTTAATTTTGCAAACGGCTTTACCAATAATACCAACGCCCTTGTTTTTAATGCTACCAGCGTAACTACCTTAACCGGCAATGGCTCTATTACCCCTAATGCAACTATTACTTTCGGTATTGTAAAAAATAATGCCTCAACGTACGATACTTTAAAAGCAGGCGCCGGTAACGTAATTGTAGCGGGTACATTTACATTGGCTGCCGGTTCAAACTTTACAGCTTATAATAATTTTGAAGTAGATGGCAACTGGACCAACAACGGTGGAACGCTAACCGGTGTTAATGATACGGTAATTTTAAACGGAGCCGCACAAACTATTGGCGGAACGGCATCAACAACTTTCCCCAGCTTGCAAATAGGAAGTACGGCCAGCGCGGTAATTGTAGTAATAACTATGAACAATAGTAACTCGTGCACCAATCTTATTTTTAACGGGTCTACTAAGGCCCGCACGTTAACACTTGCTGCCGGTACCACATTAACGGCCACCGGAGATTTAACTATGAATCAGCCTACTGTTGCGGGTTCAAATACGCTAAATGTAAATACCGCAACTTGCAGCATAGCCGGAAATTTAAACTTTGTTGGCACCACCAGTACCGCTACATTTATTACTAAAATTGCTGTTACCACCGGTGCATTTACATTAGGCGGCACCATTACATGGATGAGTAATACATTAGTGGCTACCGAAGTGATTACAGTTACTACCGGCACCTTAACTTTTAACAGCCCCATCAGCATGGGCACAGGTAGCGGAACATTATCGGTAACCAGCACAGGCACTATCAACTTTAACGGAACCACCGGGCCTTCATTTACTTTTGGCGGTGCGGCTACCAGCCCCATATTTACTACTACCGCAGGCTGTGCTATTAAATTTGCTAATGGCTTTATTAATAACACTAACGCTATTGTTTTTAATGCCACCAGCGTTACTACCTTAACCGGTAACGGGGCAATTACACCCAATGCCAATATTACTTTCGGCACTTTGCAAACCAGTGCTTCAACCCGCGATACTTTAAATGCAGCAACCGGTACGGTTATTGTAGCAGGGCCGCTTACCCTGGCAGCGGGTTCAAACTTTACAATTAATCAAAATATAACCATTGCCAGTAACTGGGTAAACAACGGCGGAACAGTAAGCAGCGGCACCTACGCCTTTATGATGAACGGCGCTGCGCAAACTATTGGCGGCACATCATCTACAGCCTTTGGTATTCTGCAAATTGGCAGCCCGGTTAGTGCCGTGGTGGTAAGCTGCACCATGAATAATAATAATACTTGCAGCAGTTTAGTTTTTCATGCCGGTAGCACGGCGCGTACCTTTACACTTGCCAGCGGTACAACCCTGGCCGTAAGTAACGATGTTACCGTAAACCAACCGGCTGCGGCGGGTACCAATACTTTTGCCATAAATGCAGGCGCTTGTACTATTGGCGGCAACCTTATTTTACCGGTGTTACCAACACTACCACTTTTATAGGCAAGGTGGCAGTAACCACCGGTTCGCTTTCAATTAGCGGCAACGTAAACTGGATGGCCAATACAGCCATAGCCACCGAGGTAATTACGGTAAGCACCGGTAGCATATCTTTCGGCAATTCTCTTACTATGGGTACCGGTAGCGGAACCCTTTCGGTAACCGGTGCCGGTACTATTAACTTTAACGGCAGTGCTGCACCTTCGTTTAATTTTGGGGGCGCGGCTACCAGCCCTGTATTTACTACAACTGCCGGTTGCGTACTTAATTTTAAAAACGGCTTTACCAATAGTTCGGTGGCATTAACGCTTGCATACCCCAGCACTACTAACTTTAGCGGAAGCGGAACGATTAGCAGCGCGGCAGCCATCACTTTCGGTGATATTGCAATTAACCCGGGCGATACGCTTACCCTTGGGGGTAATATTTCTTTAAAAGGAAATTGGACCGATAACGGAACATTTATACCGGGCACCAATACGGTAACATTTGTGGCTACCAGCCCCAATATTCAAACCATTACAAAAACCGGTGGCGAAACATTTTATAATCTTATTGCTACTACTGTTGGTACAACTTTGCAGCTGGCAAATAATATAACTGTTACCAATGCACTTACTATGAGTGGCGAAAATATTAACCTGAACGGAAATACGCTTCAACTGGGTAATGGGGCTGCCGCAGCACTTACCCGCACTGCCGGTATTGCCTACGGTGGAACATGGAAGCGCTGGATACCGGTGGCTGCAATTACCAGTGCATCGGGCTCTAATTACGGATTGTTTCCAATTGGAACAGCAACTGATTACAGACCGGTGGCCATAAATTCGACTGCTAACCCAACTACTGCCGGTTACATTATGGCAACACATACCGATGCGCTTTCAATAACCTTAGTAACCTATACAGATAATGCAGGCAATACCATACAGGATATTTCTGATATGAGTTCAACGCTTACCACCTCGGGTTTGGCTGGCGGCACGTATGGCTTAACCGTTAGTTTTACCGGCTTTGCCAACACCGGTGTAACCACCGACCTTAAACTTGAAACCCACACCGGTGGCACTATGGGCTCGGTTGGTACGGTTGGCGTTACCGCGGGTACGGTTATTAATCCTAACGTTATCCGCACGGCGCTTACTGCAACACAACTTGCCAACGTTTGGGTTATAGGCAGTAAAAACATTGGCACTACTCCCCTACGCCAGTTTTATTACTCGCGAAAAAGCGGTAATTGGGATGATGTAACTGCGGGTAACAGCACGTGGTCGTACACCTCGGGTGGTGCCGGTACAAGTTGCAACTGCACGCCTTCGAGTACCAGTTATGTAATTATTAATAACGGGCATACTGTAACAGTAGACCAGAATTTTTCGGCAGATTATGTTGATGTAAATAGCGGCGGCACTTTAAATGATAAAGTGGGCATGGCTTTAACCGTAAATAAAATTTTCAACTTATATGGCACCGGTACATTTGCCAATACCGGCAACTGGGTGATAACACAGGGCTTAACGCTTTCTTCTTCATCGTCCACAACTGCTTCGGGTAGCTTAACAGTAAACGGAAAAACAACTATACCCACCGGTGCATTGCATACACAAACTGCGGGCACACTTAATTTAAGCGGCGATGCAGCCATATCAGGCACACTGGCAATAGGTTCGGGCAGCAGTAATATTAACGGCAGCAATAGCGTAATTAGCGGTACCGGAAATATTACCAGCAATACCGGTGGCACTTTAACTATTACTAACGATAAAATTATTTCATCGGGTACTAACTTAACTATTGGTACCAGCGCTAAACCGGTTACCGTGGCTATAAGCGGCACATCTAATATAACCAACAACGGTGCGGTTAAAATATACGGCGACCTTACCGGTAGTGTATCCGGCTCAACCTGGACCAATGCACCTAATTCTTCATTGCAGGTTACCGGTGCTATATTAGCCACCGGCACACTAAGCGCATCTGCAAGCCCCGATACGGTGATATACAATGGCAGCGGCGCACAAAACATAAAAACACCTTCATCGGGTTATTACGACCTGGTTTTGGCAAATGCGGGTACCAAATCATTAACGGCCAGCACTACAATTGCCGATGCAATTAGTATTCGCGATTCGGCAACGTTGGATGAAAGTACCTATGCACTAACCGGAGCCGGAAATTTAGTTATGAATGGCACCGGTGGCCTTAAACTACAGCGCAGCACCAGCGGTAATTACCCTGAACTTAGCGGTGCTTATTCATTAACCGGCGGCACAGTTACCCTTAATCAAACTGCTGGTACTGCTACGGTTGCCAACCAGGCATTTTACAATCTTAAATTAAACGGTACGCAGCCGTACGATATATCGCTGGTAAGTAACATTAACAATAATCTTTATATACAAAACTCTTCCACCATTACTAATAACAGCGCTTTAACCGTAGCCGACAGCTTTATTTATGCCAGCACCGGCAGCTCGGTATTGAATGATGATTTAAGTGCAGGAAGTTTTACTTTATCATCGGGCGCTATTGATGATGGAGGAAATACCATTAACGTAACCGGAAGCGGCGGCTGGAATTACAACGGCGGAACTTTTACCACCACCGGACTGGTTAATTTTAACGGAACAACCGCTCAACAAATTAAAGGAAGCCACGCTACATCTTTCAATTACCTGGCCATTAATAACCCTACCGGTGTAACGCTTAATTTAAATCCTGCTGCGGCAACGGTGGTTACCGGTTCGCTATCGCTAGGCACCGGGGTACTTACTACGGATAATCAAAATATTCTTAAAGTAGCCAACGGCGCTACGGCCAGCAGCGGCTCAGCGTTAAGCTATGTGGCAGGGCCTATGATAAAAGTAGGAAATGATGATTTCGTTTTCCCGATAGGCAAGGCAGGAAAATGGAGAAGAGCAGCCATTTCAGGAATTGTTGATTCGCTTACTGAAATTACTGCGGAATATTTTCCATCGGCTTATACCAATATGCTACCAGTTACCGGTAACCTAGTTAAAGTAAGCGGTGTTGAATACTGGACCCTTAGCGAAGCGGTAAGCACAGATCCCTTAGTATTAAAATTTTACTGGGAAGGCGCTGCAACAAGCACTATACATGATTGTTCGAAAATTACTATCGGGCACTGGTTAGCCAATCAATGGATTGAAGAACCGGCAACGATAAGTGCGGGCTCATCATGCGCCGGTAACGGAAACGGCAGTTTGCAAACCAATAGTGCGGTAAGCACTTTCGGCGCCTTTACATTTGGTGGAAAAACCAATAATTCGTTACCCATTGAATTAATTTCGTTTGATGCGATACCGGTGGGCAATACCGTTGAAACAAATTGGAGCACAGCGCTTGAAATAAACAATGCCTTTTTTACCATTGAAAGAAGCGCCGACGGCACTAATTTTGAAGAAATTGGCAAAGTAGATGGCGCCGGTAACAGTTCGGCCACAATTAATTACAGCTGGACGGATGACTTGCCATTGCAAAAAGTTTCATACTACCGGTTAAGGCAAACCGATTTTAACGGCAATACTTCGGTTTCAAATATTAAATCGGTAAATTTTGGTGTGCAGAGCCAAATTAAACTATACCCCAACCCCGCCCACGATAAAATTTTTATTACCATTTCGGACCCGGCTGAGCAGGTGAAGGTGCAATTGTATGATATGCAGGGGCGCGAAATTTATGTTACCAACTTTGCTGGCAGCAATGGCAATGCGAAGCAAACATTTACTGTTCCGGTTTCGGGCGTTTTGCCGGGCATGTATATGGTAGCGGGTTGGTCGGGGCAAAATGAGTTTAAGGAAAAACTGGTAATTAGATAAAAAAAAATAACCCTCAAAAAATAAAAAAACTATTATTATGATCAAGGTTCACTTACTGGAATTGAATGCAATCAACCAGGAAGACTTAGTAAGCAACGGATACGGGCAAGCTATTCGCGATAAAATTGAACGCCAGGTAAGCAGTAAATACCGCACCTGTCCTGTTCATGGTATGGACGGCTACGGCACCATTTTTGTTAAGGTAAAACCAGGCACAGAACTGGATATTGCCAAGCAAAGTTTTTGTTGTAAAGAAATGGAGGAGATTATTGTGCTTAAAATTTAATTTATCTATGCACTGGGTTTTAAATTGAACGTAAATACAATTTCCCTTCAAATAATATTCTCTGTCAATCCTAGTTACAGATTCGCACCCATTGCTGCATCCCAATTTTAAAAGTTATTCCGCCAAAAAAGCTGAACTTAGAAAACATAAAAAAGGCAGCCGGTAAAGGCAGCCCTTTTTTATGTTAAACTATTTTATACTATCTTTTTCTTCCTGAACCTCTCCAACTTCCGTTTACCCAATGGTTACCGTGCTCTCTATCATGGCTCCAATGTCCGCGGCCCCATCTGTCGCCTTGGTGTGGTGGCGCATCCCAATGGCCGCCACTGTATCTGTAACTACCTCCATCACTATTCCACTCCTCACCTATCCATACATGGGCCGAACTTGGCCTTTCGGTTCTAACAATTACCGGTGCTATAGGGCGCACCCTTACATATATCTGCGCCGAGGCAGACCAATATGCCCCTAAAAAAAGGGCAGAAAACAGCATAAATTTTACAAACGTTTTTTTCATGATTAAATATTTTAATTGATGAATTAGAATAATGTATTCTACAGCAAAGGTGTGTGTATTAAAGCAGCGCCCGTTACACTATTCGATTTATAAATTACATAATTCACACATCTGGGCCAAAATATTGATAGCCAAAAATGTGTGAATAATGTAAACTATATGCAAAATTATGTAACGCTTATTTTGCTAAACATGCGCACTTTTGCAGCTCACTTAAACCAAAACAGGTATGAAAAGCTTAAAGATTACAGGATTATTATTTGCAGGATTATTTTTAATGTTGGGTGCCTCGGCACAAACTACGCCAACAAGCCAATCGGGCACCAGCCAAAAAAGCACTACAACAAACCCCAGTGGTGCCAGTACCAGTACTACCGATAACACTAAAAGTAAAACTAAAACAATGGTAAGAAAAGAAAAGACTAAAACAACCACTCATCCCGATGGTACTTCAACAACAATAACTAAATCGAAACCCACCAATAAATCTGACAATACAAAAACTAAATAGTTATTTGGTTTAAATTAACAGGCAAAAGCCGCGGTGCAAACTGCGGCTTTTTGCTTTTACAGAAGGTTCAATGCTGAATAGCAAACTTTTTAAGAAATATGGCACAGTAAAATCAGATAATAGTTTTAACTTAGTTTTATAATACATTTATTCAGACCATAAATCAATTTACCATGAAAATAAATATCCTTTTTGCCACATTAAATTTTATAATTATAGCTGCTTTTGCGCAGGTACCACCTGTATTAAACTACCAGGGTGTGCCGCGCAATGCATCGGGCCTGCCCCTGCTTAATTCAAGTATAGCTGTACGCATCAGCATTCACGATGGCTCTCCATCGGGCGGTATAGTATATTCTGAACGCGATACCGCCACTACTAATGCTGTGGGAATTTTTACCACCAAAGTTGGCGCGGGTAATGTAATTAGCGGTACTTTTTCAGCTATCAATTGGGCCGTTGGCGATAAATACATGCAGGTTGAACTTGATGCCACCGGTGGAAGCAGCTACACCGATATGGGCACTACGCAACTGCTAAGCGTGCCCTACGCGTTGCAGGCAGGCAGTACTTATGTAGCCGATACAGTTCTGCATCTTCCGGCTACTGCATCGGGTTTGTGGCTGGCTTCAAGCAATGATATTTATAATTCGAACAGCGGCAACGTGGGTATAGGTACCGTTTCGCCAGGCTCCAAATTAGATGTTGCCGGTACCGGTAATTTTACCCAGCTTGTAAACATGAATAACGGATTAGATGTATCGGGCACTAACGCCGCTTACGTGCTTAATGCTACCTGTACTATTTCAGGCGGAAATGCGGTTACAGGTGAGGCTGATTATGGCACTTCGGCGTATGCTGTATCGGGCATAAGCAGCAGCGGATGGGCAGGGCACTTTTCCGGTAACCTATATTACTCGGGTACATTAAGCGGGCCATCAGATGAGCGGCTAAAAGAAAACATACAACCTTTAACCGGTGCTTTGGCAAAAGTAATGCAGCTAACACCCGCTACATATAATTTTAAATCGGAATATAGCAAAATGAATTTGGCGAAAGGAAACCAAATGGGCTTTTTGGCGCAGAACTTAGAAAAAGTATACCCCGATTTAGTTGTAGATAATTACGATAAGCAAATGAATCCGGGTAGTTTGTTTCAGTTTAAATCGGTTAATTATATTGGTATGATACCGGTGCTAACCGAAGCCATACAGGAATTACAAACCGAAGTGGAATTACTAAAACAACAAAATGCCGAGTTAATGAATAAGATAAACAACAGGTAAGCAATATTGCAAACCATACAAGAAAAAAGCAGGCTTACAGGCTTGCTTTTCTCTTGTACCGAAGAGGGGAGTCAAACCCTGACATTATTTAATTCGCGCAGGATTTTAATTTCAATGCCATCCGGAAAAGAGCATCAACTACGTTGGGTATACACATTTAAAGTTATATTAGTGTAATGAATAAAGAAATTTACCTGCTTCGCGGAAAAGACGATGAAAGCTATGCGCAATTTAAAGAGAGAATTTCCGGCATTGTATCAAAACTTACAGCAGCGTTAAATCCGCAGGCCATAAAATTTACCCTTACCGAAAAAGCGCCACCTGCTTTATCTATTATTCCTTTTAGTAAAAAGAAAATGAGTGCCATTTCGGTTTGCAATCCGCAACCGGGCAATATTGAATTTATTAAACTGGAACCCGGTTTTTGCGGCAGCTACCGGGTAACCGAAGCCATACCGGTAGCCTATAAACCCGATTGGAAAACGGGCCAAGCCACCCCCGGCGCCTGCTTGTTTACTTTATTCAGCAAGAAAAAAAATATTGATTACCCTACTTTTATTCACCTGTGGCAAAATATACATACCCCTCATTCGCTTCTTATACACCCACTGTGGAATTATGTAAGAAATGAAGTGACTAAAAAAATCTATGAAGATTCAATTTCGTTTGATGGTATTGTTGAAGAACAGATGCGCGAAGAGCGCAACCTGCTTAACCCTTTCAGGTTTTGGGGCAACCCCTTGGTAATTTTACCGCGCATGCTAAAAGAGCTTTATGATACCAAGTCGTTTATAGATTATAGTAGTATGGAAACTTATTTGGCGGCTGAGTATTTGGTTAAAGTTTAAGCCTGTACCTTTGCGCCATCTACCATGGCCTTATTAAACACAACCCCATGCTTAGCCAGCAATTCCTCTGAAAGCTGCCAGAGCTTCTGCCCGTTTTTCTCATCCGTTGTTTTTTCGTCCATTTCCTTTCTGCTCAATAAAAACAGATAATCCATAGATTTGCCGTTTACCTCTTTCGAAGTAGCAAAATATACCAGCGGCCTTACCGCCACCGCCGGCGACCTGAAAAATAAAGCGAAAACCAATTTCAACACCGGTTTAAAAACCACCGGTGCCTCGCGGGCAATATTAGTATTTACCGGCCCCGGACAAAGCGCGAATACCGAACAATTAATTTTACCCGCGGGGTTCAACCTTCGCGATAATTCATTGGCGAAAGTACCGAGCAGCAATTTGTAATAACCGTAGTATTCCACCGTTTTACCGGCGGTAAACTCCTCGTATTTTCCAAAGCCTTCCCAATCAAAATCTTTCGGGTTTCGGTGGCTTTCCGATGCTACAAAAATTATGCGGGGTGCTTCTCCCCTGCCGGTGTTCATTAAATCATTTTCAAACAGCAGGCGCACCAACATATAGGTGGCCAGGTAGTTTACCATAAACATTTCTTCTAATCCCTGCTTGGTTTTCCGGCTTTTTAAAGGCACCACGGCGGCATTGCAAACCAGTATATCTAATTTAACCTGTTGCGCTTTCAAAGTATTTACAAGTTTTACAATAGAATCCATATCCGATAAATCTACCGGTAACATTTCCACCTTGCTGCTGCCCGATAATTGTTTCACCAACTCTCCTTTCTGCGGTATGCCGCTGCGGCAGGCCATATATGCCTTACCGCCACGCTTTGCCAACTGCACTGCTGCTTCAAAACCTAAACCCGAACTGGCACCGGTAATCATTATATTTTTACCGGTAAGCTTATCTTCATCATTTATAGTAACCACATTCTTCTGTTTACGGAAAAGGTCCAGAATGCCACTTAGTGTAGCGGTAAATGCGTTGGAATATCTTTCTTTATGTTGCTCCATAATTATTGTTGCAATGTTTTTACAAAATCAGTGTAGAACTGAACTGCCTTATTTACTTCTGCCGCTGTAAGATTAAAATCTTCGAGTTTATAAACATGTTTACCGAAACGGTTGATGGTGTTTTGCTTTTCGGTATCCAAAAATCTCTGGCGCAGTTCAGCGGAAATTGCGCCGTTGTTCCGGTATATTTTTTCAACAACGTTCATCGGTTCGGCCACTAATTCGTTATAAAATATATCAGTAAACTTTTCACCGGGATTAGCCTTTCGGAATTCAATACCCTTTGAGAGCATATAAGCTGTTTTCTTCACCCAGTGCTTTGCTACTTCTTCTAATGAAACTTCATTACTAAAAATACTTCGACCGTGGGCTACCATGCTTAGAAACGAGGGAAGACTTTCAGAAATATTCCTGTGTGTCCAGATATAATGCACGTTGCCGAAATTCTTTTTAATAAGACCGAGAAACTCCATGTGATGTGGTGTTTTTAAAATCCATCGTTTGGCTGGTCGCTGCCATTGCAAAAATTTTAGCAACTTAACTACATATTCATACGCCGGCGATTGATCGGTTTGTTCCAACCAGTTAGCATAGCTTGGCACGTGCATGGTGGCCTCGGCAGTGGTGCTTAAAAATGTAGTGTCGAGTAACAGAATATCCTCTTCGGGTTTTTCAAACTCAACCGGATGGATAGAAAAGAAACCCGGTGCCATTACCTGTAAAGCCTTCTCGCTTAACCGGGCTGCATCTTTGCGCATTTTTATTTCCGCGGGGTGCTCGCTTAATGGCACGGGGTTTAATGCTTCCCAACTAAACAACACGCGGTTATCGGGGTCGGCGGAGAGCAGCCGGTGCAGTTTTGTGGTACCGGTGCGCTGCAACCCGCAAATTACGGTTACTGGATATAACTCCTGTTCCAAAATTTCGGGATGCTTTTTAAACCATTGCTCGGCTCGCAACCTGGTGTTTAAAAGACTCACAATTCGTTTTTGAGAAATAAACCTGCCTATGGGGTGCAGTCGAGATTCTTCATTTACACTGGCTATCAGCCGCTCTAAAGGTTCTTCCCAAAAATCTTCGCCGAACGATTGGAGGCCCGATTCGGTGCGTGCCAGTTTTATAAGGCGGTCTTTACTCAACTCAATTTTGGTTCCCACAAAATAAGTACCCCGCCAAACCTTGTTGATGGCATTAAACCACGCAGGCATGTTGTTGAAATTTTGGGCTGTTACTATTTGCTTGGTGTTCATTTATTTAAGAGATGTAATTTTAACTACGCTGCAATCCGGCACTTCCGTTTTAATATTTTCCTTTAACCGGTACCAGCGCAGGCACATGGTTCCTTCATTGTGATGACAGCTGTCAATCCAATTAGGAGTGCCGGGGTTGTTTTTCGATACAATTATTTTCACACTGCCATCAGCAGCCGGTATGGCGGAATGCTTATTAATGCAAACAGGAAAGTACCGGTAATCAAGCGACTCCATCCAATAGTTGTTCAACTGAAAATTCCAGCTTTCGCAATCCGGTGGGGTAAAGCTAATTACCAGCACTTCATCATCCTGCAATTTCCAATAACTGTGGTGGTAAATAATGCTGGCATCGCCACCCGCCGCGTTCGATACCTCTGGACTAAAAATGGGCAACTGGTTAGCGTGCTTTTTAAACCCGTCGGCCCACTTGGCAAACAGCATCGGTGCACCGGCTACAAACAACGCGGCAGTATCAAGGCCCTTATCAACTTTTTCGGCGGTAAGCGGGGCGGGGGCTTTTTGGCCGTTCATGTTTTCAATTTTAAGCGCAGCCGGTGTTTCGTTGGCCCGGTTAAAAAAAGTTTGGCGCACAATCAACAGGCTCGATGCCTCCTCAATCTTCAACCAGTTTTTGCCCTGGCGCTCGTTACTCATTATTATCTCGAAAGTGCCGTCTGGTTCCAGTTGCAGGTCTTTACCTTCCAGCTTGCCGCAGGGGGCCATGCCGCCCGGTTGGCCGTAAACGCCGTTCTGTGTAAAAAAACCTATGTAATCAATCGTATTGCGGCTACCGGTAATGCGGTACTGGTACCGGCCGCTTATTTGGGCGTTTAAATAATAATTATCGGGGTTATCGGCGCCCAGCTTTATGGTTTCGTGCACCATACGGCACAACTCCGGAAACTCCACATCGCCATACTCCACATAGGCCTCTAAGGCTGCGCGGGTAAGGCGCGAAAGATAGCGCACGCCCTCGGCCTGGTTAAAAGCATCGCGCGGGGTGCCGGGGTATAGCAGCGCGGCACCTGCGGCTTTAAGATGGTCGCAAAACTCGTCCCAGCTTTTACCGGTTACTATTCTTTGCGCGTGCACATCGGCTTCGGCTTTACCGGTTATGCGCCACCACAGCAGACGTATGCCCTTTAATAGTTTTAAAAATGCGAATAAAATTTTTCCCATAAATATCCCTTAGTTAAACCAACCATTACACTATGCCCGAAACTAATTTATTAATTTGATTGGGAATAGTGGAATTTGTTTTTTTGAAAGCTATAAACACCAGGGCGTATCCACCGAGGCGGTGGCCGCGCTATTACTGCAATCTTTTTGCGCCTCGCAAGGAGCCATGTAGCAAAAAGGATTTTCGTTCTATCGCTTACGCGGGGAAAAAAATGCTTACGGTTGGCGGGGATGCCAACCGCGATAGAAAAGTTTAGAAGGTTCTCTATTGGGGTAAATGAAAAAATTGAACTGCTAATTTAATTTCTTTATTCCTATCTGTTGGTAAACAAAATATATAGTTAAACCAACCTTGATCATTTTTTTGCAACTCTTTTATAAAATGTTTATGGCCTATTGTTGCTTGTTTTACAGTTTCAAGAACGGGAATTATTTCCTTGTTTCGAACAAAAATTATTACAGCTGTCTTTGAATCCCGCCAAGTTAAGTAACCAAGAAGTTGGTCGATTGTTTCTAAAAAATTCTTTTCACCTGACCAAAATTTGCACTCTGCAATAAAAACTACAGAACTATCATATCTCAGCTGAATATCTGTCTTACCGCTTTTATTAAATGTTTCACCGCTTGCACTTCCAAGTTCAAAATTGGGATCAAGAATCATAAGAATGTGATCACGCAAATCTTCTTCTTTTTTGCCTGCATAAACGCTTGGCATCCTTTCAAAATTCTTACCTACATCATTTATAAACTTGAGAATTTTATGATAATTTGCGTCATCAAGTGTTGGTTCTGCTTTAAAACTTTTTTCATGAACGATGGGTTTTATAAATATTTTTTCTCTCAATTGGGGTTTTGGAATTGCAAATGTTGTAGCAACATTGTCCTTTTTTCTTAATGGAACGCCTAACGACGAAAGAAAGTTATTCTTACTTAATAGTTTTTGCTTTCGGCGATTAAGAAATATTACGATTTGATCTTTTAATGTATTATTAAACTTATCAATATCATTTTTTAACGAATTATAGATACCATGAATACGATTTGCATGCTTTTCATAATTACCCGTAATTTCGTCTGCCTTGTTTGAAAAATTAACAAATTCTATTACTAGTGTATCGTCTCGAATTTCGAAATTTGCCCTGCTTCCATACATCATAGAAGCAGGACAATATCTCAAAAGATTAATATCGCCAGAACAAGGAATGAAGAATCGAATTATTTCCCTTTTGTAAGTCTTTCCTGGATATACATCAAAACTAATTGGGAAACGTTCTGCTTGCACATCACCCTCATAGCTATCTACACAAAATTGATCAAAATGTATTTCAGGAACTTTCAACTGGTACTGAATTTCTAAATGATTTATATAATCTGTTTCATTTACGCTTAAAATGTAATTTTCGCTTTCCCGCTCAATAGAAGATTGAATGTTTTCATAGGCTCTTGTAAAAAGTTCAGAAATTCTTTCTCCACTGAAAGCAATTGAATTATTTCCACTACGCATTATTTTTTTTATTTCAAAAATAAAAGCTTTTTCATGAGGTTTATAGAAATTTCAAAGCTACCATTCCCGCTAACTCTAGACCATTTCAGCAGCATCCCGCTTCGCTCGCCTAAGCCGGTAAACTCTGTCTACAACCATTAAAAAGTTACGTACCTACGGCACGCCATTTTGCTACCTGTGTGTTTACTACAAAGCTTAAATCGCTACGCGATAAATACATAACGGCACCGGTGCCGTTACCCGTTGCTCCGCGCAGCCTCTAACTCCCAAAATGGAAGAACCGCTCCCCTACTTACTGCATTTGGCTTTGGTTTCCCAGCTTCAGGTGTAATTAAGATTCCTCATTATCGCTCGGAACGAAAATGGCAACTTGCGTAAGCGATAGAACGGAAAGCCCGGAGCGCGGCCCTGCGAGCGAGGACTTGCAGTGATAGCGCGGCCCGAGGCTTTGCGAGGGATACGCCCAGTACGCCGTTCCTTTTGGCATTACCAGGTATATGCCTCAAATTATAAAGGCTACGCCCAACAGGCGGGTGGTATCGATGGGCCTTACGGCGGAGTTGAACCAGCCGAATTGGTCGATAAGTACGGCGGCAATTATTTGTCCGGTTAACATAAGGCCGATGCGGGGTGTAATAATGGTTATCATAACCACGTAGGTAGGCACTATTAAGCCACCAAGATACCCGTACCAGGGCGCCGCAGCAAACGAGCTAACCGGAGCCCGAGCACCGGTAATAAGCGCCAGTGCAAAGAAGATGTAATTTCCGTTTTTTATGTTGTATGTATTTTATTGCATATATAGTGTAAGCGCTCAACTACCATAAAAACAAACAAATAAAATATAGCTAATTTTGTTACTTTTGTAATATATTGCCGTTTACAAAAATGTATTTGGGAAAAGTGAAAGGCGCTGTAATATGTTGGTGTTTGATTTAGGGTTGACAACGGTTGACACTTTTGCACTATAATTGTCTGATTATCAATTGTTCGATTTTTAAAGTGTCAACTGTCAACCATGTTTTTGTGCAGAAAACCCTTTTAGCGGAGCAGAGCGTGTCTTGCAGCGTAAAGGACAAGCGAAGCCTGAAGTTGTGAGTAGATACGCCCGATTGTATGATGCCTTAAAATATTATTTGCATGAAAAATATATTTTCATATCTTTAAAAACATTAAAATATTATAATATTACAACATGAAAAAAATTTGGTTTATTCCGGTTATTACAGTCGCGTTATTATTGTCAAATTTAAGCTATGGGCAAACAAGCTGGACTAAGTACAGCAGCAGCCTGGGCTCTTTTTCGATAAACTTTCCGGGGGCCTATGAGGAAAGTACACAAATGGATACTAGCGATGCTGGCAAGCCGTTTAAAATACACTTTGCCAGCTACACGCCTAACGACGATGTTGTATATATGGCCGGTTGGATAGATATGTATAATATTTACCCGGCTGATAAATCGCTAAAGCAAATACTTGAAGACAGCCGCGATGGTGCCATGGAATCGTTAAAAGCCACCAATATTAAAACCCTTAACACCAGCCTGGTGGGTGAGCCATATATTGAGTTTACTTTTGGCTCGGAGGATATGGTAGGCAAGGAACGTATTTATTTAATTAATAAATTTCAATACTCCATTATTACACTGTTTGCCAAAACCAAAGTATTGCCTGCCGATGCAGATAAATTTATTACTTCGTTTAAGCATTTGTAGTACCTGTGCTGCTGTATTTGCAACGTTGCACTGCTGTATTATATTTGTAAATGGTTACAAAAACATAATGCTATGGCCAACAGCGGAATGAACCCCAGCGTAGATTTTTATTTTATAAAAGCCAAAAAGTGGCAGCCCGAATTAGAAAAATTACGAACCTTGGTGCTTGACTGCGGCCTTACCGAAGAATTGAAGTGGGGGTGCCCCTGCTATACCCTTGGTAAAAATAATGTGGTTTTAATACATGCGTTTAAAGAATATTGTGCGCTACTATTTTTTAAAGGCGCTTTGCTAAAGGATACTGAAGGTATTTTGATACAACAAACCAAAAATGTGCAGGCAGGGCGGCAAATAAGGTTTACAAGTGTTAAAGAAATAACTAAGCTTGAACGTACTTCTAAGGCCTATATTTTTGAAGCTATAGAGGTTGAAAAAGCCGGTTTAAAGGTACCTATGAAAAAAACTGAGGAGTATGAAATGCCTGAGGAGTTTAAAACTAAACTAAATAAAAACGCAGCCTTAAAAAAAGCTTTTAATGCATTAACACCTGGCCGCCAAAGGGCTTATCTTTTTTATTTTTCGCAAGCCAAGCTACCTAAAACCCGCCAAGACAGGGTTGATAAATACATACCTAAAATACTTACCGGAAAAGGATTGGAGGATTAGCAAGGGATACGCCCTGCCACCATACAATAAAAACGAGTGGTGCACGTCTAAATAATCAGTCGTAATTGTATGGCGTATTTTTTATAATCTTGGCAGGCTATGATAATGAAATTTAAACCAAAGGTTGCTATTTCGTTTTTTTTGTTTTTTGTGTTGCTGCAAATGCGCGCCTATGCAGGTACCGAAACTATACACTTTAATGTGTTGTTGTTTGGCGATAAAATTGGCGATATGAATGTATCGCGCGAGGATAAGGGCGAGGGCACGGTGTTGTATGTGCTGGAGACAAAATCGAAGGCGAAGGTTTTGTGGATTGATAAAGAAAATTTTACCCGCTACGAGGTTACTTATAAAAATGGCAAGCTGGTTACATCGACCCACAAAGAAATTGAAAACGGTAAGCTGAAACACTGGACGAACGTACGTTGGGATGGCAGTAAATATTTGGTGGAAAGCTACCGGGGCAACCGCACATTTACAGAGGCACCGGTGTACTCGATAGCCAATATTTATTTTGACGATATTACTAACGTAAAAAAGATTTTTTACGAGGCCGAAGCTGATTTTAGCCCCATGCAGCACCCTGAGCCTAATACCTGGGAGTTTAAAAGCAGCGATGGAAACCGCAATATTTATCATTTCGAGAACGGAAAGATAAAGGACATGGAGTTTAAGGTATCGATAGCTACAGTAAAAATGGTGCGTACGAATTGAGCTGTTAAACAAAAAATTAATCGAACAAGAAATTAATATCTTCCTGGGTAAGGGTTTTTACAAAGCCTTCCTCCTCGCCTACCAGTTCGGTTGAAAGTTGCTTTTTGCGTTCTTGCAGGGTGATGATTTTTTCTTCGATGGTGTTTCTACATATTAATTTATAGGCAAATATGTTTTTGGTTTGTCCTATGCGGTGTGTGCGGTCTATAGCTTGTTGCTCTACGGCGTTGTTCCACCAGGGGTCCATTAAAAATACGTACTCAGCGGCGGTAAGGTTAAGGCCGGCGTTACCGGCTTTTAAGCTGATCAAAAAAACTTTTTCGGACGAGCCTTCGGTTTGAAATCTTTCTACCATTGCCGCACGTTCATTAAGCGGTGTGCTGCCATCGAAATATAAAAATGGAATGTGGTGCGTCTTGCATTGCTGTGCTATCATTTCCAACATACCCAGGTATTGCGAAAACACCAGCGATTTGCTGCCCTGTGTATTCAACTTTATTTCTTCCATTACCACATCAAGCTTTACCGAACCGATGGCTGTTATTTCTTCATCTTTAAGCAAGGCAGGCGAGCAGCATATTTGCCGCAGTTTCATAATGCCTTGTAATATCGAAAACTTGGCTTTCGAGAAACCATCTTTTTCGATACCCAGAAAAACGTTGGCTTTTATTTGCGCTTTTATTTTTTCGTAAGCCTCGCGCTGCTCCGGTTCCATTTCGCACCACAATACCGATTCGGTTTTGGCGGGCAAATCTGCCGCTACCTGTTTTTTGGTTCGGCGAAATACAAACGGTGCGGTTATTTTTTGAAGGGCCACAGTTTTATCGGCACTCATATCTCTATCAATAGGTATGGCGTATTCGCGTTTAAAAAACTCGGGGCCGCCCAGTAAGCCCGGTAGTAAAAAATTAAGCTGCGAATAAATATCGAAGGTATTGTTCATTACCGGTGTGCCGCTTAGGGCTATGCGGTTATTGGCATTAAGCTTATACACCGCTTTGGTAATTTGCGCGGCAGGGTTTTTAATGTTGTGGCTTTCGTCAATTATTACGGTGTCCCATTTTATAATACTCAGCTCATCAATAGTGCTGCGGGCGGTGCCGTAGCTGGTAATCATTACACAGGTACCCGATTCAGTAAAGGCCTGCAAATCGCGCGTACCCTGATGAAAAACATACACCGATAAACCGGGTGCAAATTTTTCAATTTCTTTTTTCCAGTTAAACACCAGCGATAGCGGGGCTATAATTAAATGCTTGGGGCTGCCGTTTTGCTGTTGCCGGTATAGTAAAAAGGCAATGGCCTGCAAGGTTTTGCCCAGCCCCATATCATCGGCCAGGCAGGCACCGGCGTTTATTTTTGATAACAGAACCAGCCACTCGAACCCTTTTTGCTGGTAGGGACGCAGGCTTGCATTTAACCCCAGCGGACAGGGTATTACCGGTGTATCTGATGTTTGCCACATTTCCCACTCGGCCCACCATTGTTTTTCAATTACCGGTTGTAGTTCTTTACTTTGGTGTTTATCATCAATACCCAGCAATATCCATTTAGGCACAATCAGCTCGTGCTTTTGAATTTTGCCGTGTTTAAATATGGAGCCGTATTGTTCGTACCACTCATCGGTTATTACGCCAATGCTGTTATCTTTTAGCAGCACAAAACGCTGTGCATTAAAAAGTGTTTTTTGAATGTTCAACAACTCTACCGATTCATCGCCAAATAATATTTTTACGCTAAGGTGTACGGTGTTATCAATAGTTCTTAAAATGGTAATTTGTGTTGCAATACTATAGGGCGAGTAGCGGAAATGGCGCAGCATATCCATACCCACTATCTGCACGTTTTCGGCCAGCAGTTGCTGGTATACTTTTAAAAACCAGTGTTTCTTTTTTGCCTCATCAAATGATAAATAAAATTGCCCGTTGCGTTGTTTTTCGAAACCGGGGTGCAGGGCGCGCAGCTTTTCTACAAAGGCAAGCTCTTCATCTTTGAGGCGTATAATGCGGTAAATACCGCCATTGCGTATTTCTTCTTTTACATCTTCATCAAAGCCTTCTACTACAAAGCCGTCGTAATCCCACCGGGGGGTAAGCATTAAAAAGGTTTCGCTTATCTCGCTTAAATAAACGGCGTTTACTGGTACCGGGTCAACAATAGTAATGTTATACACGGCTTCTTTATCTACCTCGTAATCTTTTTCGAGAACGGTAATAATTTTATCGGCAAAGGCTTCGGGATTATTGCTGTATTGTTCGGGCTGCGCTTTTTTAAGCCAGTCGAGGGTTTGCAGGTCTTTTATACTAAGCAAATAATATACAGCATCTTTTTCCAACAAAAAATTGGACGTGGCAAAATCATTAAGGTTAAATTGTTTGCCCTCAATTTCAATTATGGTGTTCAGCAAAATTTCCTGCTCCGGTGTTTTCTCAACCGCAAATTTTAACACCGGTAAGCCGTTGCTAACGGTGCAGGGCGCTACTTTGTAGTTACCGGTTTCTTTATTTTTAACCCGGTGATAAATTTTAAGCTGAGGCGCAAAACCAGCCAGGGTTTTAAACAGGCCGTGAAAAAACCGGGGCGCAGCCCTTTCAATATATACATCCATCGATATACCCGATTTTTGCTTGGCGTGCGCTTTTTGAATAATGATAAGCTGGTCATCGATATAATCGCCATCTAAATTTTTTATAAGGCGAATAATGTTTTCATCATTGCCCTGATATATGGCTTTAATGTTGGCTTTAATGCGGCTATCGAACGAGAAACTTGATTTATTATTAATTTTTAATTGATGGATAACTCTGAAAATATCAAAGTAACCACCTGTATACAGCGCCTCGGGATTTATAAGCAAAAAACTATTATCCATGAATTTTTATAGCAGGGCGCAAATCTAAATTTTTATGGGTAAACATGCGCAATTACTATCCACATCTGCATACTTCAATTCACTTATAATGTGATAAGCGTGATAATTACTGAAATGACAACAGTACATCACCTCTTACCTACACTATATTGTAAAAATGAAAGGCTTCAATTTCTTAGAATCCTTCATACACTTGTCAAAAATCAGGTGAACTTATCTAACTTTTGAGCAATCACAATTTGATCAATTATTTAATTTGTAAATTTAAATTGGTTAAGTTACATTCATTTTAATTAGTGTTGCCTAACCTTTAAAAATAAAAGGCATGAAATATAAAATAGTATTGTTGTGTATTGTTTTTCTTTCAATGGTTAAGCTAAGCCATGCACAGGTACTTGCAAAAATAGAGAGCTTCAAACCTGCTCCATATCCGGTATCAGATGATGACGAAAAAGAAACATACGATTACCGCATTGCCTCTGGCAAACCCGTTCCGTCTACCTTTACTGATTTATTTATAGGCGATATATGGCAACGAATATATAAGGATTTACATCTTTTTATCCCCATAGCAAAGGTTAATGAACCCGCAGTTGACTCAGCTTTTAGTACATACCTAACCAAAGATTGGAGCAAAATTGCAGGGTACCTGCCATGGACACACTGGAACTTTATAAGAAGCCTTATACCCGAACAAAGAAAAACATTATCGAAAGAAGTAGTGGCATACATATTAAAAAATGGCGTACAAGATTAAAATAAGTAATACCTATTAAATAATTTCATTATAAAATAAAACCCAAAAAACATGAATACAGAAAATGAAACTTTAATGCGGCAGGCCCGCGAATCGCTTAAAGGTAACTGGCTTTTGGCTGTGGGTACATTTCTGGTTTATTTGCTTATCGCACTTATACCAAGCTCAATAAAGTATGTAGGTTTTATTATCTCACTTCTTATATCAGGCCCCTTTGCACTGGGCCTTGCAATTTTTTCGCTGTCAATAGCCCGTGGGCAGGAAGCAAAGATGGAGCAAATTTTCGATGGCTTCAAATTGTTTTCAAAAGCCTTACTCACATACCTGCTCATGGTGGTGATTGTGCTGTTATGGATGCTATTACTTATTATACCGGGTATTATTGCCGGGCTTTCATATTCTATGACGTTTTATATTCTGGCCGATGACAACTCGTTAGAACCCATGGCTGCACTTGATAAAAGCAAACAAATGATGGATGGCCATAAATGGAAATTGTTCTTTTTAGGTTTAATGTTTTTTGGACTTGCCCTGCTATGTATTTTTACTTTGGGTATTGGCTTTTTATGGTTGCTTCCTTTTATGCATATAACTATGGCTAAGTTTTATGATGATATAAAGCCAGCCGCAGCCAGCGAACAAAAACATGTTCCAAGTTTCTAATTATAGTCTTTTTCCATACTACAAAAAAAGGGTTTCAATTTCTTGAAACCCTTTTTATTTATACCCAAGTGGACTTATTGAATGATTTTGAACTTGTTAATTCGGCTCCCAAATTAAGTTCTTACTGCACTTCAATTCTCGCGCTTTTTACAATACCGTTATCATCATAAATAATTAGCATGTAGGTGCCTACACTCATAGCATTTCGTTTAAGGCGGTGGGTTTCGCCGGTTTTAATAATGCCTTTAACTATGGTGCGGCCCAGCACATCAGTTACCATATAATTATAACCGGCATCGGGCATATTCTGTAAGCGGAAATAAGTTTGCTCGGTAAACGGATTAGGTGCAATGGTTAATTGGCCATCATCATAGCCGTTATTAATTACACCGGTTAAATCTTCAATGGTATGCAAAGTAGTATTGGTATACACCGGTTGATTGTGGTCGAAAAATACAGCTGCCGTATTTTGCAATGCAGTAAGCGGAGCAAGGTTTGATTTCGGTTCAATCGAAAAATCTACCCAGCCTATGCTTGAGAGCGTATCATAGATTTCGGGCGGAAGCATAATATTCATAAACCGGAAGTAAACAGTGTCGCCGGCAATTTTAACATCGCAGGCTCCATAGCTTGAAGTGATATAGCGGAAAGTATGCATATCAAAACCCGGATCTATTATATCGCGTACGGTAATATTTATTGCATCGGCAGTACCGGTGTTCTGAAATTCGATATTATACTTTAACACCTGCGAGGTACGAATATAACCCAAAGCACCACGGCCCGCCTGGTTAGCCTGTTTATTATTGGGGTCGAACGATGCAACCACAATCTGGTGGCATGTATCGGCATTATTAGTAGGGTCGGCATCGGCATTGCCCGCCAAAGTTAGCCCGGCATAATCATAAATATCCTGGTTATAAACCTGCGAGGCAGAAGACACACAGCCTACAAACCTGTCAGATGTTCCAAAAGCCTGCACATAATTACTGTGCCAGTTGGCAGTGTTGGTGCCGTGGTTAATGGTAGCACTATAAGTATATGTGGGGTCGAATGAAAGTGAAGAATCTGCCGTTAATGAATCACTAAATGTTTCGGGGCTACCGGTTAGGTTAGTTACGTGCATATAATAATAAGATTCCATATCGGGTGTAACCGGCGACACCGGTATTAAATCCAAAGCCAAATCATGAATACCCGAAGGTAATTGAAGGCCGAAATTTACACTGGTATCCATTACGGTACTAGCCGGTATATTTAAGTTATAGGAGGGCGGCAGTACGGCAGCGTTTGCAAAAAAACCTGATGAATCTTTACGTACCAAATAAGTTCCCTGGTCAACATAGGCATAGTACGAACCGTCGTTAAAAGTCATTACACTTTGGTTGCCCATATCTACTATTTGGTTCCCAATTCCAGCATCACCGGCATCAAAAGTACCGTTGTTGTTATTATCAGCATATACAGTACCGCTAATCAGCGAGTATTCGCTTATCACTCCAAAATCGAAACCGCATTGGTGTTGTTGGTCCTGCATAAAATAATAATCATAATATCCCGGCCCTCCATAATCATACAGATATGTATTGGAGTACGTATAATAGCCTGGCACACTAAAAAGCCAACTATCCTGCGCATTCAAATATATTTCTAAAGGCATAAAGAACGACTGCGGAACAATGCACATATAGTACCCGTTCGAATCGGTTTGCATAATAAACGGAATTGATTGGTACAACGAATCGCTGAAAGCCATGCAGTATACAGTAACATTGGGCAAGGCCGGCTCCAAACTATCTTGAATGCCATTACCGTTAAGGTCAAGAAATACCGTTCCGCAAACCGTATCGCTGTATGGGCTAAGGCTTAGATCGGTACAAAAAGTATCCGAGCAACCATAAAGCGTATCGGTAACAATTAAGCAGGTACTTAAATTGGCCGCGTTGTTAAACACATGCGTAGGGTAGGTTTCGGTGCTAATGGCGCTATCGCCAAATACCCATAAAAATGTGGCATTAGTATCAATATAATAATCATTATACAGCAGCATGTTCGGCGAAAATGAAATGGAGTTGCTGGTCACTACGTTGTAAGTAAAAGTCGCATCAAGGTTGCAGCCTACTGTAACCGGCTTGCAACTGCTGTATGTACTGCAACCGGGGCCGGTAAAATAAAAACAGGTATTATAAGTACCCGCCCCAGGGTAAACGTGCTCGTCATTATAATAATCGTAATAAGTGGTATCGCTTGTACCATCGCCAAAACTCCATACCACCGTAGGAGTAAAATATTGGGAATATGGATAATTATAGGCCTGGCTTGAATCAGAAAAAAAATATGCTCCGTATGGAACATTCTGATTGGCAGAGGTTTCGTATTGTGCAAACCCGGGACTGCAACCCACAATATCTATATCCAAGCTGCCAATATTGGTACAATGGTTAATAATATTCGAATCAATAACAATCATGCTGTATTCGCCATAGTGCGGGTAAGTGTGTGTTATGCTATCCGCTGTGGTCGTAACAACCGCACTGCCATCGCCAAAATTCCAGATATGAATCAGGGGGCCTCCGTTATTAAATATCAAATTTTCTATAAAATTATAAGTGGGGCTTGTAAGCAAAGGTTGGTAGCCGCGGGTTTCGGTAAAAAGATTACAGGTATCGTAATAAAAGCTGTCCACAAATGCTACCCCGTATGTGCTATCGGCACAATGTTGTACAGTATCTATCGCGCGCAAGCTATATTCATATTCGCCGTATTGCGCATAGGTATGTGTTGGGCTGGCTACACCGGTTTGCGAAGTTCCATCTCCAAAGTTCCAAATAAGCTGCAAGTGGGTGTAGCTGGAAATATTACTTGAAAAAGTAACCGTTTTCCCGGTGTCGTGACTGTCGAAAATTTCAGTTAAACCGGTACAGGTAGGCTGCAAAATGACATGCAGCGTTTGGCAGCTTGAATCGGTGCAGAGTGTAATGCCCATCGAATCCTGGATAGTCATATAGTGACAAACTATATGATCGCCCGAGTAGTAAAAATTGAATACCTCAATAGAAGTATAATTGTAAGGATCCTCGTATCCATCCTCTTTCCAAAACTGCGTATAAGAATAGCCTGGTAACTCAGTTTGGTTCGCCTGGCACACAAAATCAGTGCCGTTGGTTTGCCCAACAGTAAAAGTGGCATTGCATTGTGCGTGGCCTATTTGCGCTAAACATAAAAAAACAGCAATTAAGAAACAGGGGGTTAGGTATGAATGTTTCATTGTGGAGGTTTTAGAATAATTAAATATATATATTTAATTGGAATACTAATAGCAAACGTTAAATTTTACATTAGATTGACAAATGTTAAAAGTAAAGTCGCATTTAGGCATTTCTATGGCTGGTTAACCATTAAAGCATTAATGAGAAATAGCCTTTAGCGTAGTTTTCGTTTTACCTATTCCCTACGTTTGGCAAGTAAAATTTAAATATATAAAAGGGAATTGAGGCGATCAATGAATATAGAATGGATATTAGTAACGATAGCAGAATGGTTTTTTTGTAGCTATTCCAAAATTACCTTCCGATATATCATCAATAATGGATTCAGGGGCACGCTTTTCAACATCAACTAAAATAGTATCTGCAATAAAATCACCTAATCTCCTGTTGGGGTTTATCAATGCAAACAAAACCTCAACAGGCCAAAACAAAATGGTGGTATTTCTAAGCATACACCTGCATTCATCGGCAGGCTGATTGGTATATATATTAAGAACCTGATAGCCGAGTAACCTTTTTGCTACGCTTTGTGCTTTAAAGAAATCTTTGTTAAGGCAGAAAAAGCTGATTACGGTTAATAAAACTGCAACCGTAAAAAAGAAAGCACGGGCATCCATTAAATCATTTGGGCTGGTCCACGTGAATAAGCAAAATAAAAAAAAGCAAACAACGGGCAGCCAACCTATAAGCTGATTGATATAAGAAAAATCTATGGACATAGATTTTAACCGCTTGTTACTAATAATAAGTATTTCATTAAAAGCCTGTTTTGAATAAAAATTAAATAATAATGCGCGTAATAATTTCAATCTCATAAAAGGCATTTCTGCTGTTTAATTTAAATTTACAGATAATTTGTTAGGCCATAAACAAAAAAAGCAGCTCTTTCAAGCTGCTTTTTTTGTTTAAAATATATAGTTATTTCTGAACAGTAATTTTATTGCGGAAAATATTTTCGCCGCTTCTTACCTCAACTATGTATATGCCTGCATTCAAACCATCTGCGCTTATTCTTATCGCGCCTCCATCAGCCGATTGCCTTGCCGAATAAACCATTCGACCTGAAATATCGAATATATCTACTTGCGCATTAGTTATGGTGTTGTCGCTAAATTTTATGATAAAACTTCCGGTGTTCGGATTAGGATATATGGTAGCTTCTGAAGCATCATTACTTACGCTATTAATTCCAGTAACTTGTATAAAGTCATTAATACTCCTGGGGTTAATATCAAAGCCGGTAGTATAAGGTGGGTTAAAAGCATACTGGGTAACAATACCACGAATGTTATATATACCAGTATTAATTGGTGCGTGATTGAACATAGCTGCGTTCCTAAACGAATCTATATAAATATAAAAGCCCGATGCATGAATTGTAAAATAATGTTTGCCTGCTGTTATGGTCCAGCTACCGGAGCCTGTTGCGGGAACAGTTGACATATCAATGCCATCTATTTCTCTTAATAAACCATCATCTGCAGCGCTCAGCACCGGCACTACTGTAGCAGGCAATATGGTTCCTTGGCTAAGATAGATTATTGTATCTAAAGGATCGGTAGCAACCAAATCAATTTCTGCATTGCCATGGTATCCTGACAAGGTACCAACTACAGTTACAGAATCACCTTCGTTAACCGGGTAATTGTAACCATGTTTAGCGTATACTTGTATGCCCATAGATGCCCCCCTTAAAAAGAAAGCATCACCATTTGGCGTAGGGTAAAAATTGGGCCCCTCAACAATACCACTGGTTTGTATAGTCATCCCGCTATCGGCGGGGTTGCCATCAGCCATTGTTACTCTGGCTTGTTCAATCGTCATAACTGTTTGTGCCTTCGAAGTAAAAACTACAGCGGCGAACAAGAAAAATAGGAGATAAATTTTTTTCATAATGGTTAGTTTTTTTGCAAATCTAACCATTGCGCACCAGGGGCAACTCAAAATATGACTAATCGAATGTTAGATATAATAAGATGGATACTTTGCAGTATAACTTTCTAAATATTGGAATTGTTAAAATTTAATCAAACCCCCATGTGTTTCAAGATTAAGTTAAGTGGAGGTTATGATTAATGAATTTCTTTCTTGATAGCAGGTCTATTTAAAAATCACATTTAACAAATGACCCAACCTTAATCCTCCTTTCAAAAGCTGTCTTTCAATAATTGGTACGGCGCGCTTCTCATATTTTTTGTCTATTTTATTATTCTGAAAATCATAGACAATATCTAAATTAGAACGTGAATCATTCATCCATTCTTCAAAATCAATACGTAATATTTTTTTTAACTCCTCCTTGCTAAATTGCGAAGCATTGGTCCATTCTTCTACCGGCGCTGAAAGAACATTGGCTTCAAGTATTTCTGTATCCCACACTCTGTGTAAATTTGTCAAATTACCTTCATAAGATACTTTAATATCATTCCCGCCTCTATCTCCCGGATAACCGGTATGCAAAGGCTGATGAAGATCGCCCATTAAGTGAAAAAGGATTTTCAAATCCATAGCAATATGTTCCGTGGAGTATTTTTGCCTTTCCTTAAGTTCGCCAACTACTTTTTTTAAACCCCATATAATATTAGGCGGCCGAAGGGTGTCAAACGATCCTCCTTTTGTAATATCAAGGTAATGCCATGGAGATAAAGAATCATAGTTTGAGTTAGACTTTATCTCATCCATCCAAACAGCAGCTTGCTCAATTGTAGTAAAACCCAAATATTTATTTATCGAATCTCTTGTAGCGCTATTTAAACGGTTATATGCAATTCTTGCCACTATTTTATGCCCACCTGCTCCCCATGCGCTGCAAATGGAATACATCGTTAAACAAATAAAAAGAGTTAAGTAAATTCTTGATTTCATAGGTTATTTTTAAAAATCAATAATAAAACAAAATTATAGCTTACGATTAACAATTCCCACCGTCTCATTTTCATTTATCTTATTCTATTCCGCTTATGCACCCAAATCCTTAACATCAACTTCAAACCCAAAACCCTTTATAATAATATTTTTGCCGTGCAACACACATAACCATATTAGCATGAAAAATATTTTACTTGTTTTCTTCTCAATTATTGCAATTCAATTGTTTGCCCAGTCAGGCAATGTAAAAGGCCAGGTAAATGATGAGTTAAGTCAAAAGCCCGTAAGCGGAGCGGTAATAAATGTTGTGGGCACCAATCTTACTACAACTACCGATGCAGCGGGCAGTTTTGCTATTGAAAATGTACCATATGGTAAATATACTATTGAAATTAAAGAGGGTGACCATCAATCCTACACTCAACCGTTAGAGGTAAAATCTGCTGAAACCATAGTTGGCTCGGTTGGCTTGCATATTCATGATTCTGAGATTGAAAAGGAAGTTGACCTTCAAAAAGAGTTAGATGAGAATCCTCAAACCAGTACACTTAGTGAAAATAATTTGGAAGAGATAGGTTCGCAATCAACCAGCGCAGCAGTTGGATTTAGCGACCCCTTTATTTCAACCGCATCGTATGTTTTTGGCGCTTCCCGCTTCGCAATAAGGGGTGGAACATCCGATCAATTAGTTACTAATATAAACGGGATTCCAATGAATGACCCGCAATATTACGGTGGCGCTCCGCAAGGGTCATGGTCAGGATTGTACCAGGTTTTCCGGGACAGATCTATCACTCTTGGCCTATCGCCCAATGAAAATTCATTTGGTGGCATATTGGGGAGTGACATACTTGATGGTCGTGCATCCGTTCAAAGAGAAGGCCTCTCGGTTTCTTACTCACACGCCAACCGCCTTTTCAGTAACCGTTTAATGGCTACTTACGCGTCTGGCATGATGAAAGGTGGCTGGGCAGTGGTGGCCTCTTTGGTTGGCCGCTGGTCGCAAGAGGGTTATGTACCTGGTACTTTTCAGGAAGGGTATTCGTACTATTTTTCGGTTGATAAAAAATTCGGAAACAACAATACTTTAAGTTTTTCGACATATGGAACCCCTACTAGAACGGGCAGGGCCTTGGCCACTACCATGGAAGCATACGATTTAGCTGGAAGCCATTATTATAACCCCGGCTGGGGCTACCAGAATGGGGTGGTTCGTAATGCTTATGTAACCAACAATTTCCGTCCTTCTTTTATTTTGAACGATGAGTGGAAAATTAATGAAAAATCTAATCTTATTCTTGCAGCACAATTCGCATTTGGTAAATTAAAATCTTCGGGCTTAGATTGGAATTCGGCTCAGGACCCGCTTCCCGACTATTACAAGAATATGCCAAGTTACGTGCAGGATACTCTGCTTAAGGATGCTGCCCAACGAAAGTTTAGCACCAATGTAAATTCACGCCAAATAAATTGGGATAATTTATATGATATTAATATACATGCTTCCGACAGTATTGCCAATGTTAACGGCTCAGGCCAAAATCAACGGGTTAACGATTCAAGATATATTATCGGTGACAGAGTGCGCGATCAGAAACTATTTACATTCAATACTATCTATAATACTTCTTTTAACAGCCATATTAAGCTTTCTACAGGTTTAACTTACCAGTTTGAAAGGGTTGAAAATTACAAACAGGTAGAAGACCTTTTAGGCGGCTCATATTATCTTGATGTAAACACTTACGCCCAATTAAGCTATCCGGGAAATGATACTGTGCTGCAAAACAATTTGAAAAACCCCAACCATTTAGTAACAGTAGGCGACAAATACAATTACGATTATATTAACACAAGCCATCGTGGCTTGCTTTGGGTGCAACCACAATTTCATTATAAGCATCTCGATTTCTTTGTTGGAGGTGAGCTAAGCTTTACTTCATTTTGGCGCAATGGTTTATTCCAGGATGGATTATATCCTACCAGTTCATTAGGGCGGTCAGCTATGCAAAATTTTATCGACTACGCTTTTAAAGCAGGATTGAAATATAAGTTTAACGCAAATAGTTCAATATATGCTAATGTAGGCTACTCCACTCAAGCCCCTTATATTGATGATGTATTCATGTCGCCAGATACTCGTAACCAGGTTGTAAGCGGACTTAAAAACGCTCAAATCTTCTCGGCAGAGGCAGGATATATTTATCGCTCTTCAAGAATAAAAGCCAGAGCGACTTTGTTCTATACGCAAATCAATAACCAAACTCGTACTTTGAGATTTTATGATGATAACTTATATACTACAGTAAACTATTCTATCACAGGAATAAATACCCAGCGCATAGGCGGCGAAGGCGCAATTGATATAAAGATATATAAAGGCT
This sequence comes from uncultured Bacteroidota bacterium, assembly GCA_903919075.1. GTDB lineage: Bacteria > Bacteroidota > Bacteroidia > Chitinophagales > LD1 > Bog-950. Next base: position 43,510 of record CAIXGR010000032.1, read on the forward strand.
TTAGCGCTCGGGTTGTAGCTTCTTTAGCAAGATATATTTATAGTTCAAACCAATCTGCTACTATTACAGAGGATAATACTTCGGCAGTTGTTGCTAATAACGAAACCGTTTACGTTAAAGACTTTAACCTTGCCAACACCCCGCAAATGGCTTATTCTTTTGGCCTTAGCTATCATTCGCCCCAGTTTTGGTATGTGAGCGTTAATTTTAATTATTTCGATTGGATGTGGGCCGGTTTCAACCCTGATCGGAGAACCACTAATGCAGTTGCAGGGCTTGATCCAGGCGCCAACTGGAATCAGATAGTAGATCAACAAAGATTACCGTCGCAATATACCATGAATCTTCTTGCAGGTTATTCATGGCGTTTAAATAATGATTTTAAGAGTATTAAAGGTTCGCACAAATATTATTTAAAGTTTAACTTAAGTGTAAATAACCTTACCAACAATACCAACAATATTATTTATGGTCAGGAACAATTACGCTTTGATTATAATAACAAAAATGTAAACACATATCCGCCAAAATATGGCTACATGTATGGAGCTACGTACATGTTAACTGTTGCATTTTTAATGAACTAATAAAATCCATTTTTCAAATAAATTTAAAAATCGTATTAGTCATTCAATAAATAATAATTATATGAAAAAATATGTTTTCAGTTTCCTGTCGCTTCTTCTTGTTAGTGGCATGTCGTCTTGTATTAAGGAGCATTACACCGGCCCTCCTGCTGGAGGAACTGACCCTAATCTGACTCCGAATACCACTATTGCGGCTCTTAAAGCAATGTTGCCATCTGGAGGCGGGGCCAACTTTAATCTTTTAATTACACAGAATCTGATGATAGAAGCTGTTGTTGTAGCGGATGACCAATCAGGTAATTTGTATAAGTCGGTGGCTATTGAAGATTCTACGGGCGGCATTAATCTTTTATTGGATGGCACCTATCTTTATACTAAATACCCTGTGGGCCGCAGATTATTCATTAATGTAACTAACCTTCTTATATGCCGGTATAATGGTTTGTATGAGTTGGCTGGATATATTCAACCGGGTGGTAAATTAGGTGGCATACCTTCACCTTTATTTAGTCAGTATATTACTGCCGGCAAATGGGGCCAATATATGGCGCCTAAGGTGATTAATGTCGCACAACTAAGTGATGCTTATCAATTCGAATTAGTTCAATTTAATAATGTGCAGTTTATTTCTGGCGATATGGCGCAGCCTTATGCTGATAGCTATGGATTAAAATCGGTATCGCGTACTCTTGAAAATTGCTTTAATGGCATTGATGGACAGACAATGGTAGCTTATACCAGTGGCTATGCAAATTTTGCAAATGTTCTTACCCCTTCTGGCAACGGCACGCTGCTGGCTGTATTTGATGGCTATTACAATGGCACACCGCAATTGCTGGTACGTGATACAAGCGAAGTGAACTTATACGGCCCTCGTCTTTGTCCGTGAAAGGCCATGATTCTTTAACAGGTAAATAGTTATTTAAAATAAAAAAGAGAAGCCCACCGGTAAGGCGGGCTTCTCTTTTTATTGGTAAGACTTATTTTAAACCAGTTATCACACATAAAAATGTGCTGCAATAATTAGCAACCGGAGAAAAAGACTTCATAGCTTTGTATTCGAAAAAAATTATGGAAAACAAAATCATTTAAATGCTTTCAATAATTCGCGTTAAACTTATTTTTTTGAGAGCAGGAAATAATGGGATTCATTTAGCCAAAAAGCTGTCGCTGCTGTTGTTTTTTGCCATTTCTGGTGCAACTTCAATAACAAAATGCGTGGCACAGGACGGCGTTACTTGCGACCACAGCTTGTGGAATCATGTTTACCATGCATCTCGGTTTACTATTAACAGAACTTGTTCTTATGCAATTGGGTACGTGCAGGAAATTTATGCAGAACCAGATGGCGACTATCACATGAGATTGAAGCTTGAACCGGACTTTAAATACATGCTGAATCCAATAAACACCAGTAGCCAGGGAGGCGATTTAGTTTGCGAAATTATTTGTGCAAACCAGATTACACAAGCGGATGCAGTGGGTCCGTGCCAGAATTATACCCAATCGATTTACGTTCCAAATGTTGGAGAACATATTAAAGTAACTGGCCCGTTTGTTACCGATAACGATCACGGATGGAATGAAATACATCCTATTAATAGTATTGTAATAACCACGCAAATTGATACTATTGCCGATACCACGCACACAACCGGGATACCAACCGTTAACGCTGATAATATTTCTGTAAGCGTATTTCCTAACCCGGCTTCCAGCTTTATTAATTTTGAACTTAGCGATTATCCTTCAAGTCCGGTGGTCATAAGTATTACAGATGCTGATGGGCGCTCGGGTGGGCTGTATCAAATGATGGCCAATCCTAAATTTGCTATTAGTACCACCTACTTCCCTAATGGGATATATTATTACAGTATAATAATGAGTGATAAATTAATAAGAGCAGGTAACTTTATTGTTATGCACTAGCTAGTTTTTTTCATTTGCCAACCAATTATTACATATCTATTATGGATAATAAATAAAAAAAAATTGGACAAATTTAATATGGCAAATTAAAATTATATGACAGTATGAATTTCTATTGTTGACTTAACAATACCGGTAACTAAATTTTCTTAAAACTATTTCTGAAGGCATTAAAAAAGCTGAATATCATGTATATAAAAGTAATTTTTCATTTTAGCAGCCGGATCCGGTTAATAGTGCTGATGTTTTTTACTTTTTACGGCACATTACCAGGTGCTGCTCAGTGTAATGCCACTTTATGGAATCATGTTTATAACAGTTCCCGGTTTACTGTACATAACCAATGCACTTATGCCATTGGTTATATTCAGGAAATATACGCAGAACCAGATGGCGATTATCATATCAGACTGAAACTTGAGCCGGACTTTAAATATATGATGAACGCACTAAATATTAGCAGTACCGGTAGCGATTTAGTAGGCGAAATTATTTGTGCAAATAATATTACACAATCAGATGCGGTTGCCCCATGCCATAATTACACTAGTTCGGTATATGTGCCCAATGTTGGCGAGCATGTCAAAATAACAGGGTCTTATGTTACTGACAATGTGCATGGATGGAATGAAATACATCCTATTACCAGCATTGAAATAACCTCCCAAACAGACACTCTAAGCACCGGCATCTCAATAAGTAATGACAATAATATTGTATTTGCAGTATTTCCAAGCCCGGCTTCATCGTTAGTCAATTTTTATCTCAGCGACCATCCTCCCACCACTGTATTTTTAACTATTACTGATGCCATTGGCCGTTTGGCAGGGCAGTACCAAATGAAAGAAAATCCGAAATTTGAAATTAATACAACTTACTTCCCTAACGGGATATATTATTACAGTGCAATCATGAACGATAAATTAATCAGTTCCGGCAAGTTTATTGTAGCTCACTAAAGTATTTTAGCTGTCGTCTTTCACAGTTATCGGCAACACCCATTTTTGCAACTTAAAATGAAAAAAATGAAAAAGCTTTACCTTAGGTTTAATTCAATCATATTAATATTATTATCAATATCATCGGCCAATCAAAGTTTTGCTAATGGCAATATTCCAAAGCCCGACCATGTGGTAATTGTTATTATGGAAAACCACAGCTACTCCAATATCATTGGTTCATCATCTGCACCACACATTAATGCCTTAGCCAGCGATACCGATGCGGCTGTGTTTACCCAATCTTATGGCATTCAACATCCCAGCCAACCTAATTATTTAGCTTTTTTTTCGGGTAGTAACCAAGGTGTTACCAATGATAATAAGCCCACTAACTATCCTTTTACAACTGCAAATCTGGCTGCACAACTAATTGGTGCCTCTTACACATTCACTACTTATTCAGAAGGACTTCCCAGTGTAGGATATGATGGAGCTACTTCAAGTGCAGGCCACTATGCACGCAAGCACAATCCGGCTGCCAACTGGGTGGGCACCGGTACTAACCAAATACCATCCACCACTAACCAGCCCTTTACGGCTTTTCCTTCATCCTCAAATTATGCAAATCTTCCAAAGGTTTGTTACGTTGTGCCTAATCTTAGCGATGATATGCATGATGGAACTGTAGCACAAGGCGATACTTGGTTTAATACCAATATGCAATCGTACGTTACCTGGGCTAAAACTCACAATAGTTTACTAATTCTTACATGGGATGAAGATGACTTATCATCATCAAACCAAATACTTACCATTTTTGTTGGCCCAATGGTAAAAGGCGCATCCTATTCCGAACACATCACCCACTATTCCGTTCTACGCACTATTGAGGATATGTACAGCCTTCCTTATGCAGGCAGCGCATCCTCGGCAACAACGATAACCGATATTTGGAGATCATCTCAAACTACCGCAGTTGAACAAACTTTGAATGAATCGAATATTTCCGTTGATGTATTTCCTAATCCGGCATCATCATCCGTTAAATTTAAAGTCAGTAATTATTCATCGTCAAATATTCCTGAATTATCTATTCTGGATATGCTAGGGCGCACTAAACAGCAATTGAAATTAGAGGATGAGCCATTGCTTGAGGTGAGCACCGGTTCTTTTGCAAATGGTTTGTACTATTATTATTTAACACAGAATGGCAGTGCAGTTACGTCGGGTAAATTTATAGTGGCACATTAATTCAAGGTTTTTGCTTGTTTTTTGTTAGCTATATAATTGCTCAAACAAATGCTATGAAGTAAAAATTTTGCAAACAAAACCGGCAAGCTATTTTGTGCAACTTTGCTAATTACGGCATCATAATTTTAAGTTGGGACTATTGGGGGCACCAACGTATCGGCAAAGTTGCAATATGCACTCAACCCGATGAAATGCGCTTTTTATAACATAAGAGACGGTGGTATCGGATATCAGAAAACACACTTACTACTTTACCAAAAAAACTATCAAAAGGATATTGCTACCTGGGAAAAAGGGGAACTTACAAGGTTGAAGATTGACGATGAATTTTAACGGCTCCCCCGGAAAGTTGCATAAATATTAACTAAGAGGTAAAGATTTGATAATGATCATAAGCCATATTGCGGTCTTTAAATACAGGCAAATTTCCGTATTAAATGCGCTTATATAAAGCAGTAACAAATTTATTTATTCTTACATATATCTGTTTAATTTATACGGATAGGCTTACTGCACAATGCGGCACCACTATTACAACTTTTCCTTACGTTGAGGACTTTGAAACCTCGCAGGGTGGATGGGTTTCCGGAGGAACATCGAATGATTGGGCTTGGGGAACGCCCTCAAAACCGGTTATCAATCACGCTGGCAGCGGTTCAAAGTGTTGGATAGTAGGCGGCTTAACAACTTCGTTTTATAATTACGGTGAAAGGTCATATGTAAAAAGCCCTTGTTTCGATTTTACTAATGTGCAACATCCATATATCCAGTTTTTAATATGGTGGGAATCTGAATGGCGTTACGATGGCATCAATCTTGAATATTCTTTAGATGTCGGTACGACCTGGAACAACGTAGGCGCTTTTAGCGACCCGGTAGATTGCATGGACGATAACTGGTACAACGAAAGTAACATTACTTACCTGCAAGGCCTATCCAATCCTAAAAGCGGCTGGTGCGGCAACATTCAGGCCAGCCAGGGAGGCTGCCAGGGAGGAAACGGCAGTAATGGCTGGAAAACAGCCAAGCACTGTTTATCAGGCCTGGGCGGTATGCCAAGCGTAATGTTTAGGTTCGCTTTTGGCGCTGGAACAAACTGTAATAGCTTTGATGGCATAGCGTTCGATAGCATTGCTATCGGTAATGCGCCCCCTGTTTCAGGTAGCTTTTCATATCTCTGTGTTGATTCGAATACTGTAGCATTTTCTGCAACAACTGGCTTATGTTCAAATAATGTCCTATGGAATTTTAATGACCCCGCCAGTGGCGCTGCTAACACCTCTTCTTCTATTAATCCAACACATATATTTTCAACAGCAGGCACCCACACAATTAGCCTTATACTTAATGGCCCATGCAATGCTCCTGATACTATTACCCAAACTTTTAATTGTACAAGCTCTGTATGCAATTTGATCGTAGCCGTTAATGCTCAAAACGGCCTTTGTGGTAACACCGGGTCAATGACTGCAACAGCCACCGGTGCAGGCAGCACTTACATTTACAGTTGGAGCAATGGAGATAGCAGCCAAAGTATTACAGGCCTTACCCCGGGCACTTACAGCGTTACGGTGTCTGCTTTGCCAGGTTGTACCGCAACTGATAGCGCCACCATTATCGGAAGCACAAATATTTTAAATGTAACCCATACCACTCAAAATGGAACATGTGGCGGATTGGGTTCAATCAAAACGCAAATAACCGGTGGAAGTAGTTCTTACAGTTACACATGGAGCAACGGAGCAACTACACAAAATCTTACGGGGCTTAACGACGGCATATACAGCGTAACGGTATCCACAGCTGAGGGTTGTTCGGGAACCGACAGCGCAATTATTACCAATGCTACCGGAACGGGCAGTATAACCATAAGTCCACATTCCGTTACTATTGGTCTTGGTCAAACAACTGTCCTTACTGCAGTTTCAGAAAATACCAACGGAGTTTTTATTTGGTCCCCATTAGATGACATTAACTGCGATACCTGTAGCACTATCGTTGTAGGCCCACCGGCAACTGTTATGTACCATGTTAGTGTTGCAGGTAGCAACGGATGTTTGGTCAACGATTCGACATTAGTAACCGTAATACCAGATTACTATTTGTATATACCCAATGCTTTTACGCCCAATGGAGATGGCAATAATGATTATTTCCAGGTGTTTATTCGATTTCCTGAAGAAATTAAACTATGGACTATTACTGTCTTCGACCGCTGGGGCGAAGAAGTATTTGAATCAAATGATATGAATTTTAAATGGGATGGAATATACAAAGGCAAACTTTTAGAGCCCGGTGTATGTGTTTATATAGCACAAGCAGTTTTTTTAAATGGATATGTTCGGAACCTAAAGGGTTCTGTAACCTTACTTAGATAAATATTATTGAAAAACAGAAAATATAAGTGGGCAAAAAACTAAGCCTTTAACACAGAACAAGAAATTACTATCCGGGTTAATTTTTTTTACTTTACGGCTGAAAATGGTTATTGAGGTATATTGCCTTAAAAACCCACTGGTATCACAATAAATTTATAAGCGTTTCATCATGAAAAAACTCTTCTTCACTTTATTGCCTGCTGTTACGTTTTGTGCAACAATTTTTGCGCAAAAAATAACAACCGATAAAATTCCTTCTTTAATAAGCACAGCATTTAAAACGAAATTTCCTGATGCCAGTGTGGAAATTTGGGAGGTAGAAAAAAAGGGGATCTATGAGGTAGAATTTTTTAATGAAGAGAAAAGAATGGCTGCAGAGTTTGATAAGAGTGGCAAATGGTTAAAGACACAATATGGAATTAAACTTACTCAATTGCCTAATGCCGTCACAGAGGCCCTGTCTAAACATTTTCAAGCATATAAACTTATTGGTGCCATACAATTAATAACACCTGCCAAAGGTACGACTTACGAACTGGTAACAATGAAAGGTAAAAAGAGGTATCAACTTCAATTTACTATATCGGGGAAATTGCTTGAGAAAGAAATGGAAAAAGAAAAAGATGGGGACGATTAAATAAAATCTGTCGGTTCTTGTATTAATTATCATATCTACGTATTGCAATTTTTGCGAGAAATTAAAAATTGCTTCTTCAGATTAAAATTACAAAAGCCTATCCGCTTCAACCCAGTGCTTTTATGCGGCGTATATTAGGGTGAAGCCGAATATTAAGAAAACACATCGAACTTACTACTCCATCTTAAGGAGTTTATCCAAATTATAGACGAGAATTTAATCTTTTGTTTGTATAAAACCTCTCAAAAAAATATAGACTCTTACTTTTACCCCAGCTTTTACCCATCATCATATTACGACAAAAAATAAAGGGTTTCAGAACCCTGAAACCCTTATCTGGATTGTACCCTTTCAAGGCGACTTATCGAACCTTTTGAGTGATTATAAATTGATTAACAATTTGCGGAAAAAACCATGAATATAAGCGCAATACCCTAAGTCCATAAAAAAATTAAATTTTCAATAGAAAATTTTCTTGGCTAAACCCATGTTCCCGATATTGGAAAGCAGTGGTAACTGCTTTTTCTAAAACCTGTTTGAGGGCATCAAAATCGGATGGCTTAGTGATGTAGATGTTTGCGCCATTACGAAAAGCCTCTTCTATGTCTTTTTGGGAATCGGATGTTGAATAAATTGCAATGAAAATTTCTTTTAGTTTTTCGTTGCTCCTGATTTCTTTCAAACATTGTAATCCGTTTTTGCGGGGCATGTTGAGGTCAAGGAAAAGAAGAAATGGTAACTTTGTATCTTTTGTAGTGAGCAGGCCCATGAGTTCTTCTCCATTGTTCACCGTCCGTACAATGCTTTTAATTTTTAATTCTGCAAAGGCTTCAGTGAAAAGAAGGCGGTCTGCATCATCATCATCAGCAAGTAATATATGAATCGGTGTGTTGTACATTTGTTATGCAGGAATATAAATATCGAATGTTGTTCCTTTGTTTGGTTTACTGGTTGCGGTTATAACGCCGTTGTGATTTTCAACAATTTTTTTTACGATGGCAAGCCCGATGCCCGTTCCTTCGTATTCTTCTTTGTCGTGAAGTTTTTGGAATACTTCAAATATATTTTCAGCAAATTCCTTTTCAAACCCGATGCCGTTGTCGGAAACAGTGATACGGCAGTATTCTTTTTGTGGTGGAAGATTCGCGATATTTAGTTTACTATATTTTATGTTGTGGCTCTTTATTATTATATGCGGTGGTATTTTTGGATTTGAAAATTTGAGTGCATTGCCAATAAGGTTATACATAAGCTGTCGAAACTGGAAGTGGATGATTTTTACGGCGCAAATTTCTTTTATCTCTATGGTCGCATGTTTTTCTGCAATGGCCTCTTTGAATTCTTCTTTTACTTCTTCAATAATTTTGTTGAGGTAGGTGGTTTCAAACTTTCTATGGGCTGTGTTTAAACGCGAGAAGGACAGCAAATCCTGAAGGAGTGTTTGCATCCGCTGGGCTGCGTCCTGCATGAGGTGGAAATAATTTTTTCCGTGGTCGGATAAGTTTTGATTTTCTTTTTCTAAAATCCTTCCTGCAAGGGTTTGTATTTTACGCAATGGCTCTTGTAAGTCGTGACTTGAAATGAAAGTGAATGATTCCAATTCTTTGTTCATTTTTTTAAGCTCTTCGTTGGATTGCTTTAATTCATTCGTCCTGTTCTCAACTGCTCTTTCCAATTCTGTGCGTTGTTCTACTTGTTTCTGAATTTCAGTTGCAGCACCAATCCACTTTACTATATTTCCCTTATCATCTTTAATAGCAGTTGCAAGGCTCAAGTGCCATTTATACTCGCCCTTTTTATTTAAGAGCCGTAATTCCATTTCAAAATTTCTTCCTGTTTTAATGGAATGCTGCCAGCGTTTGGTTATTTCGGTCCGTTCGTCAGGATGCATAATTTTCTCCCATCCACCATTTTTTAATTCTTCAATACTTAACCCTGAATAGTTCAGCCAGTTTTGATTATAAAAAAATACATTCCCCGCCGCATCTGCTTGTGAAATTTTTTGCGGCAGCAACTCCGCCAGTTGCCTGAAGTTTTCTTCACTTGCTTTCATTTTCTTATTGAACTCAGCTTCAGGTGTTACTTCAATGGCAATTATAGTTACCCCCGAAATAGTTTCGTCTGTTTCTAGATAAGGTTGATAAACAAAATTAAAATACACATCTTCCATTTTACCCTTGCGCTTCACCCGGGCAAGTGATTCATTGGCCATGTAAGGAATGCCGGTGGTGTAAACTTTTTGAAGCAAGGCCGGGAATTCCTGGTCTTTAATTTCGGGTAAAATTTCAATCAATGGCTTGCCTTCTATTTTATTCCCTTTGTCCCACATTTGTTTAATAGCGTCATTAGCCATAGCAACCACCATATCTTTTCCTTTTAATATGGCAAAGGCAAAGGGTGATTGCATCAGCATCATGTTATACCGCTTATCGCTTTCTTCAATTTTTCTTCTTGCAGCAGCTTGTTCTGTAATATCTGAAATAGCGAGCAGAATTAATTCTTCGTGATTCATTTTCTGAATAATGCGTCTTGCATTCAGCAGCATTTTTTTTTCGCCGATGAGCGGGAAGGTATGTGTAATTTCAAAATCGTGGAAGTGAGTGTTTTTGGGAAGTAAGTCTTCCAATAGTTCTCTCAGGCGCGGAATATTCCATTGCTTGTTTCCTAAATCATACAACAGTATTCCTTCCGTCTCTTCTTCTTTAACATGAAATATTTTATAGAATGTTTTGTTGGCGGATTTTACACGAAGATTTTTATCTAATACAAGCATTGGTTCGTGTATAGTGGCAAATACAGCTTCGGAATAACCGTATGCTTCGTTGAGCAGGTCGTTACGGGTTTGCAATTCCTGATTGGTGGTGGTCAGTTCTTCGTTAGCAGATTCTATTTCTTCTTTTGACGTTTCAAGTTCTTCATTCACAGTTTGCAATTCTTCGTTGCTTGAAACAACTTCTTCGTTGGCGCTTTGCAATTCTTCAGTATAGGCTTCCTGTTCCTGTGCAATTGCAAGGGCATCAGCGTGCGCTGCTGCTAATTCCTGTTCTAATTTTTTTATCCTGCGGTCCTTTGCAAGCGAATTATTTTTTCCGCCTTTATCTTGTTGCGAAAATATTTCTGTTTGTTCCTGTTCGCTGAATAGAATTAGGAGCAGGGGTTCATCCGATTCTATTTTAAGCGGAACCACTTCTACACTTATACTTTTTACGCCCGAATTTATTTTTATTTCAATTCCGCTTTTGCGAATGCGGTGTTTTGTTTTAATTACTTTTGAAATGGCATTCCGCAATTCAAAAGCAATTTCGGGCCGTGCCATTTTTAAAATATTAAAAGTGGCTTTGCCTTTTGGGTGGGTGAGAAATAAATCGGTTGTGCCGCGAAACTGCACAATTTCCATTTGATGATTAATGACTACGCTTGCAGGCATAAATTCTGAAACAAGCACGGCATCAATGGCATTATCAAGTCCGTTGTGATTAACGAAAGTATTTTTTGGTGCTTTGTTTTTGCCCGCTACCGGAACATTTTTTTCAATTAAAGTTTGTTGCGTATAGCGTGGTAATAGCGCAGGCAGTGTGCGCGTACCTGAATTTATTTTGCGCGAAAATATTTTATACTTTTTGTTGAAGCCAGTAAAGAGGTTTGTCGACTGGCTGATGTTTTCTGATTTGCCGAGCATTAAAAATCCATCATCATTTAAGGCATAGTGGAAAGTGTTGACGGCTTTTTTTTGTGCTGCGTTATCAAAATAAATAAAAAGGTTGCAGCAACTAATAAAATCAAGGCGCGAAAAAGGCGGGTCGTGTAAAATATTGTGCGGAGCAAACACACACATATCGCGCACTGCTTTGTTAACCCGGAAACTTCCATCCACTTTGGTAAAGAAGCGCTGGATGCGTTTTGGCGAAACGGTTTCCAATTCCTGTTTGGTGTAAACACCAATGCGGGCTTTGCCAATTGCCTGAGCGCTGAGGTCGTTGGCAAAAATCTGAACGGGTGTGCTGGTTGTCTGGCTTCCCTGAATTTCAAGCAACATCATGGCAATAGAATACGCTTCTTCACCTGTGGCACAGGCAGGAACCCAAATACGCAACGACTCGCCAGTTTTCTTTCTTTTGAGCAATTTCGGGAAAAGATTTTCTTTTAAATATTTATGTGTGTCGGTGTCGCGGAAAAAACTGGTTACATTAATCAATAAATCTTGGTAGAGAATATCTATCTCTTCATTTTTTTGCGTAAGCATTTTTGCATATTCACGGAGCGTGGTTATTTTATACAACAACATTCTACGGATAATGCGCCTCTTGATAGTGTTCATTTTATATACGCTAAAATCAACACCTGTGGCTTTGTGTAATTGGTTGAGAATAATTTTTAAATCGGGATTACTGTTGTCAATCAAATCTTCTTCACCATTTTTTACTCCAATTGTTTTTATAAGAGGATGTTTACTTAGCCGCCCTAATTCAAGAGCAATTTCTTTTGGCGATAAAATATAATCAACCATGCCCGTGGCAATTGCAGAGTGGGGCATGCTTGCGAATTTTGCAGTGTCGTCCTGCGCAAAAGTTAAACCGCCTTCCTGCTTAATGTCTTTAATACCGAGGGTGCCATCGCTTGCACTACCCGAAAGAACGATGCCGATAACTCTTTCTTTTTGAGCGTGGGCAAGGGATGAGAAAAGAATATCAATGGATATAGCCGCGCTGTTTTCTGAACGGGGAATTAATTTTATATGTCCGTCTGTTACTTCAATTCCTTTGTTGTATGGAATTACAAAAATATTATCGGGCTTTATTTTATCCATGTCATCAATCTCCTGCACTATCATTTTTGTCTTCTTGGACAAAATTTCAGTCAACATGCTTTTGTGGTCGGGGCTTAGGTGCTGCACATAAATAAAAGCCATACCCGTGTCGGCCGGAAGATATTTTAATAACTCCATCATAGCTTCCAATCCACCAGCTGATGCGCCAATGGCGACTACTGGAAAAGAATTTTCTTTGATTTCTTTTTTGGCAGTAGGTTTTTTTGGGTTCGAAGTTCTTTTCATTTCTTATCGGGAATTATTATGGAATCGCCTGTAATCATAAATTTTTCTTCGCCCGGCAAAGGGGGATTTTCTTTGGTTATAAGTGTAAGCGCTTCATAAATTACTTTTTTCAGTTGCGAAAAATCCGCGGGCTTGGAGATGTAATAGTGCGCCGCGTCCCTGTAAACTTTCTTAACAGTGTCAAAATCTGAAGCGGTGGAGAATATAATAACAGGAAGCTTTTCGAGGTCTGTACTGCGTTTTATTTCTCCTAAAGATGCGAAACCGTTTTTGCGCGGCATGTTAAGGTCAAGGAAAAGAACATCGGGCAGCTTGTTTCCTTTTTTGGTAATCGCTTCAATCAGTTGTTCGCCATTATTCACTGTGGTAAGACTGGTGGATAGCGGTAATTCTTCCAAAGCTTCTTTGAAAAGAAGGCAATCGGCCTTGTCGTCATCGGCAAGAAGTATGTTGATGTTTTGTGCAATCATATCTGCTAAGGTAAGAATCTACGCATGAAATAGTATTAATACAGCAGCTAGCCTAAATGGAAGCGTATAGCGTAGAAAGTAACATTTTCGGGCTCTATTCGTTCTTCGCTTCGGCAACCTGTTGTGATATAATCATATTAGTTCACTTTATTTCCATTCCCAGAAAAGAACATGTCAAATAATATGCGAGAGCATTATGTAAACATAGGAAATCCTTTGAAACCATGTGCATGTTATGGCGCATGTATAGAAATGAGTAATGGATTTGGGCAGATTGTTTGTAAACAAAAATAAAATTACCGCTAAAAGGGCCATGCAATTCATTAGACGGGTATAAGTTTTATGCCTTGCTGTAGAGTGTATGTCTTCAAACCAAAGTGAACTTTTAGAGAGTTTTCAATTCAGAGAATTTAAATTTGTGAATGCAAAGTTAGAAGATTTGTTTTTAAAGTAAATACTTCTTCTGTCATTTAATGTTTTGGCTTTTATTTTTTCCCTCATTTCTATGATTTTGTTAGCCCTGCCATAGTAAGTATCAGCAGGTGTTACATTGTTTAATGATTCGTGATAACG
>CAIXGR010000033.1 GCA_903919075.1 uncultured Bacteroidota bacterium
ATGCACGACCCTTTGGCACGTATGGTTCTAAATCCAGACGTAACAGTTCGTTCAAGAGGTGTAATGGAAAAATGTTCATTCTGTGTGCAGCGTTTACAGGCTGGTAAGTTAGAAGCTAAAAAAGCTAATAGAGTATTAACCGGTTTAGTATTAGATAAAGACGGAACGGTAAACGAGTATGGTGATATACACACTGCTTGCCAAACTGCCTGCCCTACCAATGCAATAACATTCGGAGACAGAAACAATAAAGAAGCTGAGGTTACCAAGAAGTTTTACGATGACAGAGCTTTTGGTGTAATTGAAGAAATTCACACTATGCCTAACGTTCTTTATTTAACACAAGTAAGAAACCGTGAAGAAGAGAAGAAATACGAAGTGATTGAGTATTATAACAAGAGTTAATTAGTAAATAGGAAAATTAGTAATTAAGTAAATTGTTAATGGCTAATTAGTCATTAAACAACAAACATAAATACCAGATACAAATGCACGCATACGAATCAGAATTCCGGGAGCCGCTCATTAATGGATTAGATAAAACCTATACCAAAATTACTGACGACCTGGTTGCGCCTACCGAAAGAATTACGCCCTTGTGGTTAGTAGCTACATTGCTTACCGGTGCCGGTGCTTGTTTTTTTGTTTTTTGCTTAACCTGGACTGTTTGGTATGGTATTGGTACCTGGGGTTTAAATAAAACCATAGGCTGGGCTTGGGATATCACCAATTTCGTTTGGTGGATCGGTATAGGCCACGCAGGAACCCTTATTTCCGCCATCCTTTTGCTATTCCGTCAGCGTTACAGAACAGGTATTAACCGTGCTGCTGAAGCAATGACCATTTTTGCGGTAATCTGTGCGGGTATGTTCCCTATATTCCACATGGGCCGTGTTTGGGATGCTCCTTTCATTTTCCCTATACCAAATACTCGCGGTCCTCTTTGGGTTAACTTCAACTCACCACTTCTTTGGGATGTGTTTGCAATTTCAACATACTTCTCCGTTTCACTTTTATTCTGGTATTCCGGTTTAATGCCTGATTTTGGTACTATCCGCGACCGTGCTAAAGGCAAGATGAGAAAATGGATATACAACATGCTGGGTTTTGGCTGGCAGGGTACTGCAAAACAATGGCAGCGTTTCGAATCGCTGGGCTTGGTTTTAGCAGGTCTTTCAACCCCACTGGTACTTTCGGTTCACACCATAGTATCGTTCGACTTCGCAACTTCAGTTATCCCAGGTTGGCATACTACCATCTTCCCTCCTTACTTCGTTGCCGGTGCTATCTTCTCCGGTTTCGCAATGGTGGAAACGTTGATGTTAATTAGCCGCTGGATGTTTAAACTGGAAGATTATATTACTGTTGCTCACATCGAGTCGATGAATAAAATTATTGTAATGACCGGTTCAATAGTAGGTATCGCTTACTTAACCGAGTTATTCATTGCGTGGTATTCTGGTTACTTGTACGAGCAGTTTGCTTTCTATAATCGTATCCTGGGTAAATATTTCTGGGCATATGCAATTATGATGACCTGTAACGTGGTTACACCGCAGTTCTACTGGATTAAATCATTCAGAAGAAACTTATATGTAACCTTCATTCTTTCAATATTCGTGAACATAGGTATGTGGTTCGAGCGTTTTGTAATTATCGTTACCTCGCTTGCCGATGATTTTCTTCCATCAAGCTGGGCGTATTTCTCGCCTACGTGGGTGGATTGGGGTATATACTTAGGTTCAATTTCTGTGTTCTTGTTCTTGTTCCTGTTATTCTCAAGGTTCTTCCCTACCATAGCAATTGCTGAGGTAAAAGCAATCTTCAGAATTTCTTCGGAAGTGGCAAAAACTGAAAGGGCGAAAGCTGCAGGCAGCAAAGCACCTAATGGGTTTGTAGGCTTACAAAGTGTAGGCCCGTTGAATAAAGATGATAAATAACCAGCTGCTGTTTAGTAGCTGTAAGATATAGATTGAAGTATTGTTTTTTTAATTATATAATTAATAATAACCAATAAGGGTTATGGCAGAAAGCAACAAATTTATAGTAGGGCTTTGGGACCATGAAGAAGTTTATCTTCATGCAATAGGGCACATTAGAGGCAAGGGAATTGAAATTTACGAAAGCCTTACACCGTTTCCGGTTCACGGATTGGAAGATGCATTAGGCTATCGCGAAACCAGATTGCACACTGCAGGCTTTTTCTTCGGTGCAACAGGTACAACACTTGCGCTTACCTTCATGACTTGGGTAATGACCTTTAACTATCCATTAAACATTGGTGGTAAGCCTTACTGGCCGCTGCCCTCATTTATACCTATTACTTTCGAGTTAACAGTATTGTTTTCTGCATGGGGAATGACCTTAACCTATTTAGTAAGAAACCGCCTGTGGCCGGGACGTGTTCCAAGAATTTTCGACACACGTATCACTGACGACCGTTTTGCATTAGTATTCGACTCTGAGAAACTATCAGACAAAGAAATGAGCGATATCAAAAGCTTATGCAAAAACGAAGGTGCAGTAGAGGTAAAAGATAAAGTGTTTACTGAAAACGAAGGATTATAAAAACGGAAATTGTCAACGATTAATATTCAAATGAAAAAGCACATCATAAAATTAGTTCCGGTAGCAGCTGCGGTTTTGTTGTTAACTGCCTGTGGCAGAAAACCTGACGAACCCGGCAGAATTTATATGCCTGATATGACCTATTCTAACGCTTACGAAACATATTCGGTGAGCGAGGATATAAAAACGCCTGAAGGCAATAACATGTCGGCCCGCAAACCGGCACCCAATACTATTCCTTATGGCTATATACCTAACGATTCTAACGTAAGAAGAAACCCTGCTTACCTGATGAGTTACATGATAAAGAATCATTACACGCACGATGCTGCAAAATGGCAGGAAGAGTTTGACCGTGCTGGAAAAGAAATAAAAGATCCTTTGGCTTATTCTGAAGAAAATCTGGCTGAAGGTAAAAGACTATACAATATTCAATGTACACCATGCCACGGCGAAAAAGGCGAAGGCAACGGACAATTAGTTGAATTGCCAGGTGGTGGCGATGGCCCTTTTACATCAAGACCGCCAGCTTACAAAACCCGCTTACCACAAGTAACTGACGGTAATATTTTTTATGTAGTTAGTTATGGTAAAAACATGATGGGTGGTTACGGCTTCCAGCTTTCAGTTAAAGAAAGATGGGAAGTAATACATTACATTAAAAGCCTTGCAGGTATTACCGGCGATGCTACCGGTGCTAAAGAAGAAGCACCAGCTAAGAAGAAAGGATAAATAATTTGCTACCAGTGATTGGCAGCAGGTATTGAGATAAACGATATTAGAAATAATAGAAATAGATTAACGATGACAGAAACTTTTGATTTTACACCCAAGCTTAAGAAAACCCTCTTCTACATGATGGGCCTTGGAGTAGTTGGCATATTATACGTGCTGTTGGGTGATTTTATTACCCACGCTCATAATCATCATGCGCGCTTGTGGGCAAATATTTTAGCCAACACTTATTATTTTACCGGTATAGGTTTGTTTGGCCTTTTTGTAGTGGCAGCGGGGCAGGTAGCTTACGGCCACTGGCAAACTATGGAGAAAAGAATTTTCCTTTCTCTTTCAGCTTTTACCCGTATAGGTGGGTTTATGTTAGTAGCAATTTTAATTTTAGGCATGCTACATGTTCATACTCTTTATGATAGCGCTATAAGCATTTCGCACCTAAAGGTTGTGCCTGAAAAATATACTACCAAGGTAATTTATTTTGGTACTGCATTTTGGGTAGGCCGTGTGCTTTTGTATGCTACAGTTTGGTTTTTGTTTTCGCGTGCTATGAACACATTCTTCGCCCGCACCGACCAAACCGACCCTAAAGTTTACAAGCGTTCAAAAATATTATGTGCCGCATTTATCGTTGCCTTTGCTGTTAGCGAATCAGCAATTAGCTGGGATATGATTATGAGTTTAGATACCGGTTGGTATTCAACTATGTTTGGCTGGTACAACTTTGCAAGCTACGGCTGTGCTGCATGGGCTATGACTATTTTATTAGTTATATTCCTTAAATCAAGAGGATACATTAAGGCAATTAACGAGAACCACGTTCACGATCTTGGAAAATTCCTTTTCGGGTTTTCTGTTCTTTGGACATACATGTGGTTCGACCAATTTATGTTGCAGTGGTTTGCCAACGTGCCCGAAGAAACACATTTCTGGATTAAGCGTTTTGATGTTACTTATTTTAAAGTAACTATCTTCTTAACACTTATCGTAAATTTTGGTTTCCCTTTATTGTTCCTGATTAAAAGAGGCGCAAAAAGAAATTTCAAAATGATTGGCTTTGGTTCAGTGCTACTTATTATGGGTCATTATGTCGACTTTTTTAACTACACTTTTGTTGAGGCTAACTGGAACAAAGAAGCTAAAGCAGAAACTAAAGAAGAGTCTTTGAAAAACTCTGACAAAGTAGTTTTATATGCCAAAGCTGACGAGAAGAAAACTGCAACAAGTGATGTAACAACAACTAAAGAAAATACAGCTGTTGTTGCAACTGAAATGAAAAAAACTGAAGAAGGTGGTAAAGGCGAAGAAGCTGAAAAACCTGAAGTAAATTTTGCCGGTATTGGTATTGGCGAAATTTTAATATTCATAGGTTACTTAGGCGCGTTCCTTTATTTGTTCTTCCGTAATTTGGCTAAGCGCCCAATTATACCTGAGAACGATCCGTATTTGAAAGAGAATGAGCAATTGGTGGTAACCTATGCATAGTAGGTTTACACCAATAAAAGAATAACTAGACGATTTGATAGTTTGATGATATAGTTTTGAATACAACTTGACGGGAAGTAGTAATTGGTTTAATTAACAGAGACAGATTTACACAGATAAAAAGGAAAGGATTGCACCGCAACAATCTGTGTAATTATTATAAAAAAATGGTGTAATCATAAATTTAGTATCATGATAGCATTTTTAAGTTTTGCAGTAATTGTGTTGTTGTTCACGGTACTGGTACTCATAGCAAAAGCTAATGAGTTGGCCAATGAATTAAAAGATGGTAAACGCGATTATACTACCCAAAGTAAAATAAACGGGTACCTGCTTATTGGCTTTTTAATAGCCATGTTTGCGGGTTCTGCCTTTGCTTTTAAACAGCTGATGCCGGTTATGATACCTAAAGCTGCATCAATACACGGGGCACAAACCGATTACCTGTTTAATATGACCATGGTTATTATTGGTATTGTGTTTGTTATTACACAGGTAGCTTTATTCTACTTTGCTTACCGCTACAATGAAAGCCGTGTTAAGGAAGCTTACTTCTACCCGCACAACAATACCCTTGAAGTAGTTTGGACCATTATACCTACTATAGTACTTACCGGTCTAATTGCCATGGGTATGTATGAGTGGTTTAGCATTTTTAATAGAGATGACCGTGATAAAAATGAACTGGTTATCGAAGTTACCGGCAAACAATTTAACTGGATGATACGCTATTCGGGCAAAGACGGTAAGTTTGGCGAAAGACTTATTGATACCGCACACGTAAGCCCTACCAACGAATTAGGTATTAACTGGGAAGACCCTAAAAGTCACGACGACTTTTTATCTGATAAACTTTACTTAGTAAAAGGAAAGGGTGTATTAATGAAACTTGGCGCACAGGATGTAATCCACAGCTTTTACCTACCTCACTTCCGTGTAAAAATGGATTGCGTGCCCGGAACACCAACTGAATTTTATTTTGTGCCTACCATGACTACCGAAGATATGCGGAAATATTTAAGCACATTACCTTGGTGGCAAACTGTTAACCCTGAAACCGGACAACCACGCTGGCAAACATTTAAATACGAATTGGCTTGTGCCGAGTTGTGTGGTAAATCGCACTTTGGTATGGAGCGCGAAGTGGTTGTAGTAACACAAGAAGAATACGATGCATGGTTGAACAAACAAACATCGTTATACGACGCAACTATTAAACCTGCTTTAACCAAAAAGGATGAAGCAAAAGACGAACCGGCTGTTGATTCAACAAAAACAGAAATTAAGAAGCCGCAGGCAATGTTAGTTGGTAAACCAAATTAGAGAGAACTTAAAATAAATAAGGAATATGGAAACTTCACCTTCAGTTGAACATGGCGTTCATGGGCATCATGATCACGTTCACGGCCATGCAGAACATCATCATGAAGAAACTTTTTTGACGAAATACGTCTTCAGCCAGGATCATAAGATGATAAGCAAGCAATTTCTTATCACCGGTATGTTTTGGGGCGTGGTTGGTGGATTACTTTCCATTTTATTCCGCTTGCAATTAGGCTGGCCTAACGAAACTTTCCCTTTTCTCGAAACCTTTTTAGGCAAATGGGCCGAGGGTGGAAAAATTAGCCAGGACTTTTATTTGGCGCTTATTACCATGCACGGAACCATTCTGGTATTCTTCGTACTTACCGGTGGTTTGAGCGGTACATTTGCCAACTTGCTTATACCTTACCAAATAGGTGCCCGCGATATGGCTTCGCCTTTTATTAATATGCTTTCTTACTGGTTCTTCTTTACAGCCAGTGTAATCATGTTGCTTTCATTCTTTATTCAAACCGGCCCTGCTGCTGGTGGTTGGACAGCCTACCCGCCATTAAACGGTATGCGTAACACTGCTATCGACCTTGGCTCTGGATTAGGTTTCGACTTATGGATTGCCGGTATGGCCTTGTTTATTATTCAGGCCTTGTTAGCTGGTCTTAATTATGTTACCACCGTATTAAACATGCGTACCAAGGGTATGACTATGATGAAACTGCCTTTAACCATTTGGGCACTTTTATTTACCGCTATCGTAGGTATCCTTTCATTCCCTGCGCTTTTAGCAGGTGTGGTATTGTTAGAATTCGACCGGTTACTGGATACCAGCTTTTATTTGAATAACATTATTATTAACGGACACTTATTAGGCTACAAAGGTGGTTCACCAATTTTGTTCGAGCACTTATTTTGGTTCTTGGGCCACCCTGAAGTATACATTATCATTTTGCCTGCCTTCGGTATTGTTTCCGAAGTACTTGCCGTTCATTCACGCAAGCCAATTTTCGGATATAAGGCAATGGTAATTTCTCTTCTTGCCATTCTTATCCTTTCATTTATTGTGTGGGCGCACCACATGTTTGTTACCGGTTTAAATCCTAACCTGGGTGCAATATTCACGTTGTTCACGCTCCTAATTGCAATTCCATCTGCCATTAAAGTATTTAACTGGATTGGAACTATTTGGCGCGGAAGAATAAGATTAACCTCAGCTGCATTATTTGCAATAGGTTTTGTTTCAATGTTCATCTCTGGTGGATTAACCGGTATTATCCTTGGTAATTCATCTATCGATATTCAATTACACGATACCATGTTTGTGGTTGCGCACTTCCACATTGTAATGGGTATCGCTGCATTCTTCGGCATGTTCGCCGGCGTTTACCACTGGTTCCCGCGTATGTATGGAAGATTTATGAACGAGACACTTGGCCAAATACATTTTTATGTAACCCTTGTAGGTGCTTATTGTATTTTCTTCCCTATGCACTTTATGACAGGCTTGCCAAGAAGATATTACAGCTACGGTAATTTCGAAACATTCAACAACTTCAACAATTTGGCGTCGTTTATGAGTGTGGTTGCTATCATCGTATTCTTAGCACAACTTTTATTCGTTGTTAATTATTTCTATAGCATTTTCAAAGGACAAAAATTGGAAGGCGAATATGCTAACCCATGGGAGTCGAATACTTTGGAATGGACTGCACCGGTTGAAAGAATGCATGGCAACTGGCCTGGCGATATACCAACAGTTTACCGTTGGCCATATGATTACAGCACCAATGGCAATGATTTCAATCCGCAAAATATTCCATTAAAACCTGGTGAGGCTACGCATTAGTAATATGGCGAAAGCAATTTCCATATCAATTACTCCGGTTCAGCTTATCTCGCAAAAGATAAAGGATTACGCCATGTTGGCTAAGTTTAGGCTTAGTTTGCTTGTAGTGTTTTCTGCTGTAATAGGATATATTTTTGGATCTAACAGCTTTTATAATATCACACATATATTCTGGTTAGTATTGGGCGGCACTTTAGTTACCTGCGCATCAAATGCCATTAATCAGGTAATTGAAAAAGATATTGATAAGTTAATGTCGCGCACGCAAAACCGCCCCTTGCCAACTGAGCGCATGAATGCTACCGAAGCAATTCTTGCTGCAGGTATAATGGGTGTTGCCGGTATTGTTATTCTTACTTCGTTTTTTAATGACCTTGCGGGTATTCTTTCGGCTATATCATTATTGCTTTATGCTTTTGTGTATACACCATTAAAAAGGGTTTCACCGGTAGCGGTTTTTGTGGGTGCTATACCCGGTGCATTGCCGCCAATGATTGGCTACGTTTGTGCAACTAACCGAATTGATTTTGTAGCCGTAGTTTTATTCAGCGTTCAGTTTATATGGCAGTTTCCTCACTTCTGGTCAATTGCATGGCTACAGTTTGAAGACTACAAAAAAGCAGGCATTATGCTGCTTCCTTCGGCCAGCGGAAAAACAAGAATGAGCGCTATACAAAATGTAATTTATTGTTCAGTGCTTTTAGTGGTTTCTATGATACCATATTTTTTTAATATGATAGGTTGGTTCGCCAACACTTTTATTGTTGCAGTAGGCATAATGTTTTTATGGATGGCATGGAGCCATTACAGAAAATGCGACGATAAAACAGCACGTATATTGATGTTTGGTTCATTTTTATATCTGCCGGTTATGCAACTGGCTTTAGTAATAGGAAAAATCTGATGGAGCTGACATTGAACGAAAAGAAACTTCTTAAAGAGCAGACCGAATACACGGGCATACACCCGCAAAAGTTTGGCTTATACATTGGCATGGCCTCCATGTTCATGTTCTTTGCCGCGCTTACCAGTGCACTGCTAATTAAAATGGGCGACTTTAGGGTTTGGCAGAATTTCCGGCTACCGGTTATTTTTCTTTATAGCACCATTGTAATAATAGCAGTTAGCGTCACCATGCAGGCATCACTTATCAGCTACCGCAAGGCCAAGTTTACTTTATTCCGCACCTTATTGTTTGTTTCATTTCTTTTAGCCTGCATGTTTCTTTTAATGCAATTACAGGGTTGGCAAATATTAAAACAAATGGGCTTACCATTAGCAGGTAATCTTTCAGGCTCGTTTATATACCTTATTACATCCATGCACGGTTTGCACATTGTGGGCGGCTTAGTAATTACACTAGTGTTTTTAATATTTGCTATACGCAGCCGTAAAGATCCTATTTATGAATTAAGGAGCATTATAAACCCTAAGCGCCAACTTAATCTTGAAATGCTGGTAAGCTACTGGCACTTTATTGATGCGGTGTGGGTTTACTTATATCTTTTCTTTTATTTGAATTATAGGTAGGTTAATAGTGAAATAAATAACGTAAAAAATAAATATTGAATATGGCAGAGGCAACTACTTTACATCACGATCAGGAAACCGACCAGCACCTTTGGGAAGGTGGCCGTTCGCCGTTTAAGCTTGGCTACGGAAAGATAATGATGTGGTATTTTTTGATTTCAGATACCTTTACTTTCGCATCTTTCCTGATTGCTTATGCCGCACTACGCTTTACTGCAGGTGCTGCATGGCCTAAACCTGCTGAAGTGTTTGCTTCGGTACCGGTACCGGCAGTGGCAAAAATATTGGAAAAGCTGGGCATTAACCCAGAACACCTTCCACTGGTTTATGTAAGCTTTATGACTTTCCTTCTTATCGTAAGCTCATATACTATGGTGCGTGCCGTGCAGGAAGGCTACCGGATGAATAAATGGGGTGTGGTTAAATTTTTATTCCCTACTATTTTATGCGGAATAGGTTTTGTTGCCTGCCAGTATTACGAGTGGAGCCACTTAATACACAGCGGTATGACTGCTACAACAGCTTCTGCTACTACTAAGGTGCTTAATTTCGGTCAACTGTTTTTTGTTATTACAGGTTTCCACGGTTTGCACGTAACCGGTGGTGTTGTTTTGAACATCTGGTTAATGGTATCGGCTGCCAACGGCAAGTTTGATAAAGTAGGCCACTATGAAATGGTTGAAAAACTTGGCCTTTACTGGCACTTTGTGGATTTAGTTTGGGTGTATGTGTTTTTGTGTTTCTATTTATTATAATCTTCAAACTTTGGTTTGACGACGAAGTAGTAAACGAATTAAATTAAAACAAGTAAAAAATAAGTAATATGGATTTTGAAGAACCGGTACAAGGACACCTCCACTGGACTGATGGCGAATACAGCGACGGCAGAAAAGAAGTTTTAAAAACTATTGTCGTACTTTCGGTGGTTACAGTTGTTGAAGTGGGCATAGCCATATCATACGATACATTTGCCAAAGACGGTGGTAAATACCGCTGGTTTATAAGCCTGCTAATGGCCGTATTTTCGGTGGTAAAGGTTATTTATATCATGGGTACCTTTATGCACTTAAAACATGAAAAGAAAATGTTTATTCTAAGCGTTTTGCTTCCATTCTTGTTTTTAATATGGGCAATTATAGCTTTTGCTTTTGAAGGAGCCAGCTGGAACTACATGAGGAGTTGGCTGAATGCGTTTTAATATTTAAAGCTCAACTTTTTACAAAGGCGCCTTTAGGCGCCTTTGTTTTTATATTCGTCCATAAAAATTCTGAAAACCATTAGTGCATATACATAAATGCACTAATCTTGCCTAAACTTTTAAAGCCATGAGAAAGAAATATTATATCGTATTCGTAGTCGCTTCTCTTTTGTCTTTATCCGTAATTGCTCAGAAAAAAAATACGGCTGCGCCTAAGCGCTCACCAATTGATACAAGCAAATTTGTATTGGTAGAAGGCGGCACATTTATGATGGGCACCGACCAACCCGTTGAGTTGGCTGAAGCCCCCGCACATCAGGTTTCGGTAAAAAGTTTTTACATGGCAAAAACTGAAACCACGTTTGAAGACTTCGACCGGTTTACTAGTGAAACTAAGCGAGATTCAGCACCATCAGGCACTTGGGGCAGGGGCAAAAAGCCGGTATTTATGGTGTCGTGGTTCGATGCCGTTGAATACTGTAACTGGCTAAGCAAAAAAGAAAAGCTTTCGGCATGCTATGTAATTAAAGGCAGCGACGTGAAATATTTAGATACGGCCAAAGGATACCGTTTACCAACCGAAGCCGAATGGGAATTTGCTGGTCGTGGCGGCAACAAAAGCAAAGGCTATACTTATGCCGGTAATAATGCTTTAGAGGCCATAGGCTGGGTTAAAACCAATTCGGGTGGCGAGACTATGCCCGTTGCCCAAAAATGGCCTAATGAGCTGGGATTGTATGATATGACCGGAAATGTATGGGAATGGGTTTGGGATATTTACGACTTTAATTACTACAAAAACTCTCCTACCGATAATCCTAAAGGTGCTGAAGCGGGTCCATACAGGGTAATGCGCGGCGGAGGCTGGTATAACGAGCCAAATTATTCGCGCTTGGTTACACGGCAAAATAATGCACCCACTTTTAAGCAAAATAGTGTGGGTTTTAGGGTAGCCAGAACTTATTACTAATCAAATACTTTAGAGGGATTTTTACTCAAAATAAGGTGTTCAATCGCAATTCCACACGGTTTAAAAATCAACGGAAGAAATTAGGCAATTAATTTTTTTAATTATCTTTGGAACGATTTTTTTAAAACAGTGGTTCAAATACTGAGCGCTTTTTTAAAAGTATTTTTTAATCAGTTATTTTTTTAAAATGAACATTTACGTAGCAAACATCAACTTCCGCGCTAAGGAAGAACAACTGAAAGAATTATTTCAGCAGTACGGAGAAGTATCTACCGTGAAAATTGTAACAGACCGTGATACTGGCCGCAGCCGTGGCTTCGGTTTTGTAGAAATGCCTAACGATTCTGAAGGTGCACAAGCTATTACCCAATTAAACGGGTACGACTTTCACCAAAGGAATTTGGTTGTAAACGAAGCAAGACCCCCAAAAGGATAATTTATTCGTACTACCGAAAAAAATTAAAAGCGCCCCGAATCATCAGGGCGCTTTTGTTATTTAGATTAATGTCATTAGAATTATAACAAAGCTACTTCTCTCCTGTTCCCTTAAATTGTTCTTCGGGGTTTTTAAAAAGCACATTAAAGGTAGTTAGCGAGCCATATATACGGGTAATGTATTGCTGCAAATCAACTTTGTCTTCATCGGTAAGCACCTTATGGGCATTAATTGCCTGCTCCATTACTCTTAGCCTGTCGCGCACCATTACCATTTTATGGAAAAATGCTTGGATTGGAATTTCTTTAGGCTGCAAAGAACTGTCAGATGGTTTTAAAATCATTGCTCCGTTCAACCATTTGTTTCCTATCATCACAATTTCCTGAATATCACTTTTTTCATCAATAACTTGTGCCAAGGCTCTTTTTACATCATCTAAAGTTAATGGCACTGAGTCTGCTGCTGCTTTTTCAAGCACAGTTAACCCCTCAAAACTTCTGTCGATACCACGGGTAGAATTGCCGTCCTTAAACCATATACTGTAATACTCTGTATCAATATCTACAATTACACCCTTACCAAATTTAGGATGTTCAATTCTTGAACCTATACCAAGTTGACTATCGCCCATAGTTTTAATTTTGAAAATGAAAATGCAAGTCTAAAAAAAATTTGGATAGCAAAATTCCGAATTTACCATTCATTTATTTGCTCATTAAAAAAGCATCTACTCTGTCCTTCACATTTTTCCGTATATCGAACCAAAATAAATTGTAATCGGCTATATGCAGATTTTTGAAAGATCGAACAAAGGGAAGATCGACGCTAACCCATAAAAACTGCCTATGTATTTGAGTGGTACAAACATTTGAATATTCTTTATTAAAGTTAAGCAACAACGCCCCAATGCTTTTCGATCTATCAACAGCAACAGTATCGCGGGTCCAACTTACCGGATTTACACATACTGTTCCATACAAAGGCGAAGTGCCCGGTTCATAACCTGTTTTAAACGATGCCCAGGTAACATAGCAACCTGTTTGTGTAGCGTTATTGCAAGGCTTTAAATTTTTATACATCGGCTCGTCGAATCCAAAGCCCACGGTATAGGCTGCTACCAGTTGCTTTTTTAAGGCAGTTGAATCAAAAAATTCTTGCAACAATCGGCGGGCATGGTATGTACCCTGGCTATGCGAAGCGATAATAATAGGGCGGCCATTGTTGTAGTGCTTTAAGTAATATTCGAAAGCTCGCTTTACATCGGCATAGGCAAAATCAAGAGCTTGCACTCCATTCTCTTTATCACTAAAAGCATTTAACCGTGCCTGTCGGTAACGCGGAGCGTAAACCCTGCATGTTGCATTAAACACGCTGGCCTGGTATTTTATAGGCTTATTATCAACCAGCTTATTCTGCCTCGCATTATCTACGTCCTGATTCCATGTTTTACCTTTTGTGTAAACCGTAGGGTAAATAAAAAAAACATCTGCTTTTTTAACCGAATCATTTATCCATTGTTCACCAGCGGGTATATTATCGGCTGCGTCTTTCCTAAACGGCAGGGCCGACCAGTATTTTTCTTTACTATAATCCGGCGCTGCAGGCTGGGCATCAGGGCTAAATTTGCTTGCTTTTTGGGCACCGGTTATCACCCATAAACCCATAAATGCTAAAAGAATTAAAGTTCTCATATTATTTCAATCAGTTGTTTTACTTTCGTTAGACTAAATTGCCGGTATATGTTTAACCAAATTACAAAAATAATTTTTGCAGCCATACTTCTTATTACAATTGGTTCATGCGAAAAAAAATGTACTAGCGTTGTTTGCCCGGTAGGCGAAGAATGTTCATCGGGCTATTGCGTATGCAATGATGGGTATGAGGGCAGCGATTGCCAAACACTTAGTTATTTAAAGTATGTGGGCAATTATAATTCCAGCGAAATTTGTAATGGCGGCCCTCCCAATTTTTCATCCTCCCCTTCAGTTTCTGTATTCGGCTACCCCAATAGTGCGGCTAACGTAATTTATATAAACGGTGTATTTGGGCAATTACAATTACGCGCCTACATATATAATACTCCTGGCCGTTTGGGCAATAATATTTATGTGCCGGCACAAAGCCAAGGCGGAATAACCATACAAGATAGTTATGGAAGTTTTTACCCCGCTACCAATGGTTATAATAATGCCTACATGACTATAAACATGAATTACATATACGGCAACATTGCTTACGGCTGTGTCGAGACTTTTAATAAATATTAAGCCCACAAGTCCAAACAGCTAAATTCTTGTCCTGGGCACAAGTTTAGTTTCAAAAACAGATATAGCCTTAAAATAATTTTACTCCATTATCTTTGGCGCAATACTTTGGTTGCTTGAAAATAGATATACATACCCATATTATTCCCGAACACCTGCCGCGTTGGAGCGAAAAATTTGGCTACGGTGGCTTTATTCATTTAGAGCACCACAAACCTTGTTGTGCTAGGATGATGAAGGATGATGAGTTTTTCCGCGAAATACAAGACAACTGTTGGAGTGCCGATACAAGAATTAAAGAATGCAACCACACTAAGGTGGATATGCAGGTGTTGTCTACCATACCGGTAATGTTTAATTATTGGGCAAAACCAAAAGACTGTCTTGAAATTTCAAAATTTCTAAACGACCATATTGCCGAAATAGTACAGCGTTACCCAAAAAGATTTGCGGGCCTCGGCACAATCCCCATGCAATCTGCCGAACTTGCTATACCGGAAATGGAGCGCTGTAAAAAAATAGGCTTGATCGGCATTCAGATAGGCAGTAATATAAACGACATCAATTTAAACGAACCCCAGTTCTTTGCTATTTATCAGGCGGCACAGCAATTGGATATGGCCATTTTTGTTCACCCCTGGAATATGATGGGCACCAAGCAAATGGACAAATATTGGCTGCCTTGGCTTGTCGGCATGCCTGCCGAAACCAACCGGGCAATATGCTCACTTATATTTGGCGGAGTATTCGAAAGATTTCCGAAAATACGTTTTGCTTTTGCGCATGGTGGTGGTTCTTTTTTCTCGGGACTTGGAAGAATAGAAAGAGGTTTTGATGTGCGCCCCGACTTAACAGCGTTGGATAATAATGTAACTCCACGCAAGTATCTTGGACACTTTTACGTTGATTCGCTTACACACGATGAAAAGTTTTTAAAATATATTATTGACCTGGTTGGCGAAGATAAAGTATGCATGGGTACCGATTATCCTTTCCCACTCGGCGAATCAACACCGGGAGATGAAATTGAAAGATTGAAACTGCCCAAAAAAGCAAGAGAGAAATTGCTTTACCAAAATGCTTTGAAGTGGATGAACATGGACGAAAGAATTATTTCAGGTAAATAAAATAACCAATTATGAGAAACGATTTAATAGTATCAAAATCCATAGATATTAATGCTGACGCCGCAAAAGTTTGGAAAGGATTAACCACGCCCGAAATAATTAAAGAATATTTGTTTGGAACTGAAACTGTTACCGATTGGAAAGTAGGCAGCGAAATAATATTTCAAGGCGAATACCAGGATCACAAATATCGCGACAAGGGAGTGATTAAAGAATTTACCGTAAACAAGCAATTAAGTTATAGCTACTGGAGCGGCTTTTCAGGAACAGAAGATAAACCGGAAAATTATTCTTTAGTAACCTACACTTTAACCGCTGTTGATGATAAAACAACAAAGCTAACTTGGACACAAAAAGGCTTTGCAACTGAAGAAGGATACAAACATTCAGAAAGTGGAATGGACGATTTTATGAAAAAGGTGAAAGAAGTAATTGAAAAGTAATTAAATCAGGATTTTAGCATTACTACTTTATATCTGTACTATATTATTTAAAAAACTGCTTTGGACCTGCATAAACACATAAACAGCATTATTACTATTGATAACTTTTGGACCAATGAAGAGTGTGAAAATTTTATTTCTAAAAGTGAGTTGATGGGTTATGAACTGGCTACTATTGACACCGGAAAGGGACAAAAATTAGTAACTGAGGTTCGCAACAACAATAGAGTAATGTTCAGTGACACAGAATTAGGTGATAATATCTGGTTGCGGCTGAATCCTTTTGCGCCTCAACAATTTGGCAATTCCATGGCCGTCGGCCTTAACGAACTATTTAGAGTTTATAAATATCAACCAGGACAACAATTCAAGAAACACCGCGACCAAAGTTTTATTCGTAACGATATTGAAGCAAGTTATTATACTTTCATGATTTATCTAAACGATAATTATGAAGGAAGGGAAACAAGCTTTAATCATTTCATGGTTCAACCTAAAAAAGGCATGGCACTAGTTTTCCAGCACGACCTGGAGCATGAAGGGGCTTCGGTTACCGAAGGAATTAAATACGTTTTGCGCACGGACATTATGTTTAAACTTGTACAATGAAATTCGAAAACTCTCTTGCATTTGCGAAACAGCTTGATAAAAACGATCCGTTAAAAGATTACCGGAAACAGTTTCATATCCCAAAGGTAAAAGGCAAAGAGTCAATTTATTTTTGCGGCAACTCGCTGGGGCTTCAACCAAAAACAGTTGAACAGCATTTAAAGGCCGAGCTTACCGATTGGAAAAACTTTGGCGTTGAGGGCCACCTACATGGCCGCAAGCCCTGGCTTTATTACCACCATTTTTTTTCAAAATCAATTTCGAAATTAGTTGGAGCGAAAGAAAACGAGGTGGTGGTAATGAATCAGCTTTCAGTAAACCTTAATCTGATGCTTATTTCTTTTTACCGGCCAAGCGGAAAGAGAAATAAAATATTAATGCAGGCGAATGAATTTCCTTCAGATTACTATGCTGTTGAGCAACAAATAAAATTACATGGCTTAAATCCCAAACAATGTATTATTGAAGTTTTGCCCCGCACTGGTGAAGTAAATCTGCGCACTGAAGATATTCTTGAAAAAATCGAAAAGCACAAAAATGAATTGGCGCTTATTATGTTCAGTGCTGTAAACTACTACACCGGGCAGTTTTTCGAGATAAAAAAAATTGCAGCGGCAGCCAATAAACACAACATAACCATCGGGCTGGACTTAGCACACGCCATAGGCAATGTTGAATTAAAACTGAATGAGTGGAATATAGATTTTGCAACATGGTGTTCATATAAATATTTAAACTCGGGGCCAGGTGGTGTGAGCGGCGTTTTTGTAAACAAAAAATACGCCAATACTTTTTCTCTTCCACGGCTGGCTGGTTGGTGGGGTAATGATGAAAAAGCACGCTTTAAAATGCCCAAACATTTTACACCGCAGGCCGGTGCTGCCGGTTGGCAAATAAGCAATGCACCTATTCTTTCAATGGCCGCCCATAAAGCATCGCTCGAAATTTTTGACAAAGTAGGAATGAAAGCTTTGCGAAAAAAATCTGAATTGCTAACAGGTTATTTGCAATACCTTATCAATTTACATCCACACGGCAGTAAGCCACTGTTTAATATTATTACCCCAACAGATAAAACACAACGTGGCTGCCAGCTTTCTATTCAAACTTATAGCAACGGAAAAAATCTTTTCAAAAAACTTTCAAATGCAGGTGTAATAGCTGATTGGCGAGAACCTGATGTAATTCGCGTAGCCCCTGTTCCGCTTTACAATAAGTTTGAAGAGGCTTACCGGTTTGCACAACTTTTAAAGGGAATTACGGAATAATTTTCATATATTACGTAATTCAAAACCTGGGTTTCCTTTGAAAATTTTACGCACCATATTATTTGCTTTAATTCTTTTCAGCTTTTTCAAAGGCTATGCGCAAAACGATTCTTTAGATACCGGTTTTGCATCCTTCTATCACGATTGGTTTTATGGCAAACGAACTTCGAGCGGCGAAATATTGAGTGCCCAAAAACTTACCTGCGCGCATCGCTCACTTCCCTTTGGAACTCGTTTAAAAGTAACCAATCTAGATAATCATAAAACAGCTATAGTTACCGTTAACGACCGCGGTCCTTTTGTGCGCGGTAGAATTATAGATGTTACCCAAAGCGTAGCAAGGAAATTAGATTTTGTAGCACAAGGCCAGGTTAAAGTTAAAATCGAAATGCTCACATGCGAAGCAAATCCCGATAGCATATACCTTACTGCTGATAGTGTTCGCCCGTTTTATAAATTGCAAGCTACAGAAACAGGCTTTGAAGCTTTTTCAGTAAAAATTGCAAGCTATCTTTCCGAAAGAAAAACTTTTGATGTAGTTAGAGAATTAAAACAGAAATGGAATGAAGATGTTTTTGTTCAAACCGTTCCGTATAAAGATGGCACTATGTATCGCATTTTTGCAGGCAAGTTTGCCAACCGGCAACACGCCGAAAAGCTTTATGAAAAGCTGAAAGATTTTTATGCCGATTGTTATGTAACTAAGCTTGCACCCACAAAACAATAATCGAAATTACTAATCCAATTTTATCTCTTCGTCATTCTCATCAAAAAACTTATACTCGGTTATGCCAAAGTCTTCGTTCTCGTGTATACGCACATACTTTTTGTATTCCATAAGCCATTTCATGCGCAATGAAGGAAATCCTCTGCGTAAATAAGCACCTATAATAGGGTGGCAATACAATTTTAATTTCCGGTGGGTATTTATTAAATGTTTAAGGTCCTCTTCTATTTCATCAATCAACAATAACGATGCATTTATTTCGCCGGTGCCGCCACAGGTTGGGCATTTTTCAGTAGTAGAAATATTAATTTCCGGACGCACACGCTCGCGCGTTATCTGCATCAGGTTAAATTTCGAAAGTGGCAAAATAGTATGGGTAGCGCGGTCATTATCCATTACGTCTTTCACCTTTTGTTGCAATATTCTTTTATTGTCATTGCTTTTCATGTCAATAAAATCAATTACAATAATTCCGCCAAGGTCGCGCAGCCTTAGTTGACGGCATATTTCTTCAGCGGCCTCCATGTTCACTTTTAGTGCGTTGCTTTCCTGGCTGCCATCCATGGTTGCCCGGTGTCCGCTGTTTACATCAATAACATGAAGCGCTTCTGTTTTTTCAATAATCAAATAACTGCCATTGGGAATATTCACTGTTTTACCGAACGAAGCTTTTATTTGCTTCGTAATACCAAATTGATCGAAGATTGGAACTTTACCAGTATAGCTGGAAACAATATCCCTTTTCTCAGGTGCTATGCGCGCAATATATTCTTCAATTTCCTTCGCAAACTTTACATCATTAGTAACTATTTTGTTGAACTGGGGCGAAAGCAAATCGCGTAGTATACCCGTCGTTTTATTCATTTCGCTCAATACCTTTGTAACCGGAACCGCGCCTTTAAGGTTGCGCATCATTTCCTGCCACTTGGCTTGCAGCGTTAATAAATCCTCGTGAAGCACTGCAGCATTTTTACCGGCAGCAACTGTTCTTACAATAACGCCGAAATTTTTTGGCTTTAAACTTTCTACCAAAACTTTTAATCGTTTCCTTTCTTCAGCCGAATCTATTTTTTTTGAAACCCCTACTGCATCATTAAAAGGTGTAAGCACTAAAAACCTACCAGCCAGTGAAAGTTCGCAGGTAAGGCGTGGGCCTTTAGTTGATATAGGTTCTTTTAGTATTTGAACAAGCAGTTGGTTTTTGTTTTGCAGAACATCTTTTACGTTTCCCGTTTTTATTATCTCCGGTTGAATTTCAAAATTAGCCAGCATTTGCTCTGCCGCTAAATTGCCAGCTACAGTTTGCCCGGTAAACTTCATCACCGAGCGTATCTCTGGGCTTAAATCGGTATAATGTAAAAAGGCGTCTTTCTCGTGGCCCACATCAACAAAAGCAGCATTAAGCCCGGGCATAACCTTTTTAATTTTGCCAAGATAAATGTCGCCTACTGTAAATTGGTTGTTAAACCGTTCCTGATGTAATTCGGTTAAGTGCTTGTCTTCAAGCAATGCAATATCAATCCCCGTTGGGGTGGAATGGATGATAAGTTCCTTATTCAAAATAAAAAATTTACGCGTTCAAATTTAAACGCAGTTAAAAATCAACAAGGCAGGCCCGATGTAAGGAAAGGAAAGTGTAATTGTGATAAAACAGGCGGGTGAGTGAAGGCACCCGCCTGTTAATTATGCCTTAAATTATTTCTTCTTATGGCGATTTTTTCTCAATCTCTTTTTACGCTTGTGTGTAGCGATTTTATGTCTTTTTCTCTTTTTTCCGCAAGGCATAACCTATTTATTTTGAGTTAATTAATTTCAGCCTTTCGGCTTCTTGATATTTTCAATAAAAGTCTCAATTTCCTTTTTAGCCTGAGGGTCATGCACTGTTTTTTTGCATTTTTCCAGTAAATCAAGTGCCTTTTGTTTGTTCCCTTGGCTATCGTAAGCCTGGGCCAGCAAAAACAAGGCCTCAGAATTTTGAGGCTGCAAATATAAAATTTTTTCTAAACGTATGATGGCTTTATCTGTTTGGCCTGAAATTAGGCCAAATCGGCCCAACATTAATTGCGCGTCAACGTTATTGGAGTCTTTCCGCACTATATCCAGCAAAATGCCAACTCCCTGCATAGGTTGTGTGCCTTCTTCCATATAGGCCCCTGCCAGCCGTATACGGTTCTCCGTTTTGGCTGTGTCAAGAGCTACCGCGCTCTTATAGCACTCAATGGCATTGGCGCTTAAAAACCTTTTTGCCTTTTCATCGGGTGCCGACTGTAATAGCATTGAGTTATAATCACCCGCACTTAAATATAAGTACTCTTTATTTTCTGCACCTGCCATTTTTGTTGAATAGTAAGCAATAGCCAGAGGCTTATCAATCTTTTGATATTCAGCTATAAGCTTACGGTATTGGGCCGTTTTTGTAAAAGTTTCAATACTGTCTTTTTCTGCTTTATCAGTAATAGCTAAATTTACCTGCGCAAGATAATCCTCAATATTAAATGCATCGGGCATAGGCGCAGTAGCATGACTCTGAGAAATATTTTCGCCTTTATCATCTTTTGGCTTTGTTCTTTTACCAAAAAGAAAAATTCCTGCCAATAGCACCACACACGTTCCAAGCGCAATTATTTGACCTCTGCTCATTGTTTATTTAAAAAATCTGATGGTTTGGGAATAAAAAAGGTTTACAGATAAATATCTGCAAACCTATATCTAAATTTTTCCTCGTGAAAGGATTATTTTTTCTCTGCCGCAGCCCTGCCCTTCTTTACAGCATCAACAAATGTTTTAGCCGGTTTAAATGCCGGAATGTAATGCTCAGGAATTACAATAGCTTCATTACGCTTAATAATGCGCCCTATTTTCTGCGCGCGTTTTTTAGCAATAAAACTTCCAAAGCCACGCACATATACGTTCTCTCCGTTTTTAACCGATGACTTAACTTCCTTGAAAAATGCTTCAAGTGTTACAAGAACATCTACTTTCGGAACTCCGGTAACCTCGGCTACCTTTGATACTACGTCTGCTTTTCTCATAGCATTATAAATTTATTGTTAAAGATACAATTGCAAATCAAAATGTTGTGTAAATATGTGAAAAAAATTTTAAAGATTCTTCTATATAAAGCCTTTTGATTTAAAATCGGGCTTAAAATGCTCATTTTTGCATGATAAATCCAGCCTTTAGGCCCCATAAAAACCCCGTAACCATAGCCTACTGAGGCGTTAAGCAATGAAAGACCCGAAAAAGCAATATGCGTCGCTACTGTTAAAATGGAACCAAAAGTCCAATAAACGGATTATGCCCTGGAAAGGCGAAAAAGACCCGTATTTAATTTGGCTGTCCGAAATTATTCTGCAACAAACGCGGGTTGAGCAGGGAATGCCTTATTTCCTCAATTTTAAAAAGAATTACCCCACAGTAGCTAAACTAGCACTAGCCAAGGAAGATGAAGTGATGAAGCTTTGGCAGGGCCTTGGCTATTATTCGCGCGCCAGAAATTTGCACGAAACAGCTAAAAACATTCAAGCCAATTACAAGGGCCGCTTTCCAGAAACATTTATTGAGTTGAAAAAACTGAAAGGTGTAGGCGATTACACCGCCTCGGCCATTGCATCTTTTGCCTTCGGCGAAAAAAAGGCCGTTGTTGATGGCAACGTAATAAGGGTGCTTGCCCGGGTGTTTGGCATTGAAACCGCTTTTGATACTACAACGGGCAAAAAACAATTTGCTACCCTTGCCGAAGAATTAATTGACGAAAAAGAGCCCGGAAACTATAATCAGGCAATTATGGACTTTGGTGCAACAGTTTGCACACCTAAAAATCCTGACTGCAATAACTGCCCTTTTAATAGTTTCTGTATTGGCTTTACAAAAAATAGAATTGACGAATTACCCGTTCGAGGGAAAAAAATTGAAATTAAGGAACGATATTTCAATTACCTGGTTATAAAAAGCTCATCCCAAATTTTAATACAAAAGCGAACCGCTTCAGATATATGGAAAAACCTATACCAACTACCTGTGCTTGAAACCAGCAAGCCGCTAACCAAGAATTTCCATGCAGATATTGCGGCCTTTTTGGGCAATAAACAGTTCGTTATCACGTCATATTCAAAAGCTACGGTGCAAATGTTAACCCATCGAAAAATCCATTTTCGGTTTATTGATATTGAAATGAAAGACTTTAAAAAATTTAGCTTTAAGGGCACCCAAAAAATAAAAATTTCCGATTTGAATAAGTTTGCCTTCCCAAAAACAATACATTTGTACTTAAACGAAAAATTTTTATTTTAGTGGGATTCAGCTTTTAACGGATATTCAATTTACTAACGCTTTTAATTTTACAACATGGTTAACAAAGTTATTTTAATCGGGCGACTGGGTAAGGACCCTGTGATTAAACATTTTTCAAACGATAATGCTATCGCCGAATTTACAGTGGCTACAAGCGACAATTATAAAAATAAGGAAGGGCAGTGGGTTGATGTAACCGATTGGCATAATGTTAAGCTTCCGTTTAAACGCCAGGCTGAGTATGCTGAAAAATATTTGAAAAAAGGCGGACAAGTATTTATTGAAGGTAAAATACGCACCCGCTCTTACGATGATAAAGACGGCAACAAACGTTATATAACTGAAGTAGTTGCAGAAACTGTTCGTTCATTAGAAAAACGTGATAGCGGCGGTGGCGGCGGATATAGCGAAGGTGGAAATTCATCATACAATACATCTTCTGCTGATACGCAAAATTCAGCTCCGGCGCAACAACATCCGGTTGAAGATGATCTTCCATTTTAGAAATCGGTGGAATTAGAAATAAAAAATGAGTGTGAGAAAAATGGCACTACAGTAATATTGTAAATGCTGTTTTTCTCACTTTTTAATTACTTCAATTATTTAATTTAAAACCACAACTTTGGTTTGTGATTGGTGCGGTTTTCATTCGGTTTTTCTAGCGTCGTTTGTCAATGCGCCTACCGGTGTTATTGTTGCCGCTAACCTTATCATTCTGTTGCTCATATTTATTTCAGCACTAATGTCGGCTTCTGAAATTGCGTACTTTTCGCTCACCAATGCCGAACTAAATACCCTTAGCGAAAGTGATGATGCTACCGATAACCGCATTGCCCGGCTGCTTGAAAAACCCCGTTATCTTCTCTCATCTATTCTTATCACCAACAACCTTACCAATATTGGCGTAGTAATTACCTCGTATTTCGTTACTCGCCGGATGCTGCATTTTTGCGATATCCTTGTTTTCAATATTACAGTTCCTGCTTATGTGCTGGAATTTTTATGGAACCTGGCCATTGTAACATTCTTTCTAATGCTTTTTGGCGAAGCCACACCCAAGGTATATGCCACCCATAATAAATTAAAGATTGCGCGCAGCATGTCGGGCATTATTAGTCTAATGGTAAAAGTTTATTATCCCATAAACCGCATATTGGTTGGTGGCACTCAATTTATTGAGCGCCTGCTAAAACCCTATACTGCCGAAATTGATCTTGAAGAAATAAACAAAGCCATTGAAATTACAATGGAGAAAAAAGAATCGAAGCAGGATGCCAGTTTATTGAAAGGCATAGTACACTTCGGTAATATTACTGTAAAGCAAGTAATGCGCCCGCGAACAGAAATAGCTGCATTAGATTATGAATTTGGTTTTGAGCAGCTAATGGAGTTTGTAAAAGAGAATGGTTATTCACGCTATCCGGTTTTTAAAGAAAATCTTGATAACCTGATGGGCGTTTTAAATGTAAAAGACTTGCTTGAACATTTAAACGAAGACAAAACTTTTGGCTGGCAACAATTAATCCGCGAACCGTTTTTTGTGCCTGAAGGAAAAAAGATAGATGACCTTTTGCGCGAAATTCAGCAAAACCGCAAGCACCTTGCCATTGTGGTGGATGAGTATGGCGGCACAGCCGGTATGATTACACTGGAAGACATTGTGGAAGAAGTAGTAGGCGATATTACCGATGAGTTTGATGTTGCCGGTGATGGGGGCGATTTCAAAAAATTAGATGATAAAAATTTTCTTTTCGATGGCAAGATTCCTCTAGTAGATGCGTGCCGTTTAATGGATATAGAAACGGATACCTTTAACGCTGCACGTGGCGAAGCCGAAACATTAGGTGGCTTGATACTTGAAATAGCTGGGCGCATACCTAAAAATGGCGAAGAAATTAAATTCCCTGATTACAAGTTCACTATTATATCAGTAATGAACAACCGGATTGAAAAAGTGAAAATAACCAATGAAGCTTAAAAAAAATTGGCAGTTGGCAGTTGGGTGCTGTGTGCTTTTAACCAGCTTAGCGGCTTGCCACGGCGATTACACCCCTAAACCAAAAGCATACCCACGAGTAGTTTTACCTGAAAGAAAATATGAATTGTACGATTCAAAAACCTGCCCTTTTAAATTTGAGAAACCGGTATATGCCGATGTAACTACCGATACTGCATATTACGGCACACAAATAATAAGCGAACCATGTTGGCTAAACGTAAATTTTCATTCACTCAATGGAACTATTAATCTTACATATAAAGAGATTGATAAAACTAACAGCCTTGAAAAGTTAGTGGAAGATGCACATAAGCTTTCATTCAAGCACACTCAAAAAGCTGATTATATTGACGAAATAAAAATACAAAACGATCACGGTGTAGGCGGCATACTATATGATGTGGGTGGCGATGCTGCCAGCAACGTTCAGTTTTTTTTAACCGATAGCAACAAACATTTTATTCGCGGTGCATTATACTTTAACAACGAGCCAAATACCGATAGCATGGCACCGGTAGTAAACTTTGTAAAAGAAGATATGAAAAGAATGTTGAAGACCTTTGAATGGAAATAATGTGTTTAAAGCATAGTATTTACTCCTATGAGAACAGCCATTGTTATCATTTTCATTTTTTTAATTAGACAAACGTCATTTTCCAAAGAATTGGCCAATAAAAAGGAAGCCATTGTTTTGCTTGGCATCAATTGCCAAACGAATGAAAAGCAAGAAATCGCTAATTATATTTCCGGAAAGGTAAAAGATAGTACAACTAACCAAAGCCTTTTGGGTGCAGAAGTATATATTAAGAATACACATATTGGTGCGATAACAAAAAAGGATGGTTCTTTTAAATTTTATATTCCGAATACTTTACTTAATACTGAAATTGTTTTGGTTGTAAGGTATCCCGGGTGTGATATAAAAGAAATAAAAATTTCACCTGATAAGCTTCCTGTTAAACTGGAAATTAAGCTTACGGAAAGGATGATATTTCTGAAAGTAAATACAATAACAGATCACGAAGAAAAGTGATATAATTTTTGCACTCAATTTCTTAGAACTTAGGGCAGTAAATAGTAGTTGGGCCATGTTTCTTCCAGCGGCCTACATAGTTGGCGGCAATTTCAAAACCACCACGCGAGTTAGAACCACTGATAAGTTGAGACACGTTAATATCGTAAGCAATGCCTAGATTAATATGGTTCCATTCAACACCGGCTGTAAGTGCCGCAGCTTCAGGATTTAATCTTTTTCCTTTCCAAGGTGCCGAAGGGTCTCCTCCAACCATACGGAACATAGCCCCGAAACGGAAGTTGTCGCCGCCTGGATCTTTTTCCTCAAACAAAACTCTTACATCTGCCGATAAAATAGTTTCAATAGACTGGCC
This sequence comes from uncultured Bacteroidota bacterium, assembly GCA_903919075.1. GTDB lineage: Bacteria > Bacteroidota > Bacteroidia > Chitinophagales > LD1 > Bog-950. The sequence goes on from CAIXGR010000033.1 coordinate 26,201, forward strand.
TTGCATCATAAATATAAACTTAGGCTGAAGGTCGAACCGGCCAATTAAAGGAAAACGCATGCCACCGGTGGCAATATATTTCATATTCAGCTTTACACTGTTATCGCTTAGCATTGAAATAACCGGTGTATTAATATGATAAGCTGATACGCCAAGAAATACGTCACTCCTATGGCGTCTGCCAATCTGCATATACCAAAGCAATCCGGCGTTTATATCCCAGTAAAGTTTGTTGTTATCAATAAACTCGTGCGACGGTAATAAAGCATTATAGCCACCAATGGTAGGGTCCCACTGCGAACCCCATTGAAGGTTTGCAAAGTTTAATGACTGCTGTATAATTTGCGATGAAAAACCAAGCGCCAAATAATTAGTATGGCGTCCGTTTAACGATTTATGGTATGCAATGGCAAGCTGACCCATGTTGTAACCAAACTGCGACTCACCCGCTTGGTCGGCGAAAAATGAACCGCCAAAACCAAATGCATCGCCTTTTCCAAAACCTCTGTCGGTTCTAAAATCAGCTGAAAACGTATATGTTCTGTATAAAGGTGTAGCCTCGTTTTGTAAAACCGATGCCCACTGTCCACGGTATAAACCCGACACACGGTAATTACCATCAAATGCCCCTGTAAGCGCAGGGTTCAAATACATGGGAGCCATATAATATTGCGACAAATGCGGATCTTGCGCAGTGGCGCCAAAAACTACAAACGCATAAAGGAGGGTTTGTAAAAATTTCTTCATTATCTCGGGTTTAACTGTCAACTGGAAATCTAAAATAGAAAAAATTTGTTTCCGCAAGCCTCTGCGGCTAAATTTTTCCTTCCTTCTTCATCTTATTTTTTACTCAAAAACTGAGTAAATGTTTCATATTTCAGAGTATTCTACAAATATTAATGTACTATTTTTAGTCTGTAAAATACTTCTTTTGGTACTTTAAAAATACAATCTTAATAAACAAGACGCGTACTTTCAAGTTTTAGTTGGATTTGAATATTAACGTTATAATAAGATTGTGGATTAAATTGACTAAAAGCTTCAAATAGCCATATACGTTTCGCTTTTCGCATAAAAAACTTTACAAATTGCCCAAAAAGGCCTCGAAACCTTAACTCCTTTTATCTTTCCCCTTTCCGCGTTATATTTGCACCTCTTAAAAAATAAACCACAATATGGCTACTACCGCAGAAATCAGGAACGGACTTTGTATAGAGTTCAATCATGATATTTATCAATTTGTTGATTTTCAGCATGTTAAGCCCGGAAAAGGCAATGCTTTTGTACGTTGCCGTATGAAAAGTTTACGCACGGGCAGGGTATTAGAACATACTTTCCCTGCGGGGCATGATATAACTACAGCCCGTGTTATACGCAAACCGCATCAGTTTTTGTATGCCGATGATAACGGTTTCAACTTTATGGACCAGGAAACATTTGACCAGATAGTAATAGAAGGTAAAATGATTGAAAATAACGACCTGTTAAAAGAAGGTGATGTTTGTGAGGTTATCATACATGAAGAAACCAACCAAATATTAGGCTGCGATTTACCGCCACATGTTGTGCTTGAAATTACTTACAGCGAGCCGGGTGTTCGTGGCGATACTGCTACCAACGTATCAAAACCAGCAACTCTTGAAACAGGAGCAGTGGTAAACGTTCCGTTATTTGTTGACCAAGGCGAAAAAATAAAAGTTGATACCCGCACACGTCAATATGTAGAACGAGTTAAAGGGGGGAAATAGTTTAGTGGATAAAGGCGAAAGGTCAAAAGTGAAAAAATCTTTCTCATTCACCTTCTACTTTTATCCATTTTCACATTCGTGAAAAAAAATTACCTTCGACGTTTAGGATTAAGTATTCAGATCGGATTTTTTTATAGCACTAAAACAAAACTATGGAGTTAAAAAATATTCAGGAACTGATTAAGATGGTTAAAAAAGCAGATATCTGCGAATTGCGTATTAAGGAAGGAGATTTCGCAATTACCATTAAAAACAAAGGGGTTGAAGGCCAAACCATTATTACCAACCCGGTTTCAATGGCCCAGCCAACTGCCATAAGGCAAGAAGAATATTCACAGGAAACCCAACAAGAAACAGCACCTGCACAAAAACCTGCTGTTGCAGCAAATAACGAAAACTTAATCACCTTCCGTTCACCAATGGTAGGCACTTTTTATCGCAAACCATCGGCCGATAAAGATGTTTTTGTAAAAGTAGGCGACAGCATAAAAAGCGGCGATGTATTATGCATTATCGAAGCTATGAAGTTGTTTAATGAAATTGAATTTGATGGTGCCGGTGGCAAAATAGTAAAAGTACTTGCTGAAGATGCATCACCGGTAGAATACGACCAGCCTTTATTTTTGATTGAAAAACCTTAATTTGATATGATAAGTATATGAAAATTTGATAGCGTATAAAGCATTCTCAAATCATCATATTATCATATCCTCAAATTAAAAAATCCATGTTCAAAAAAATACTTATAGCTAATCGTGGCGAAATTGCCCTGCGTATTATAAGAACCTGCAAAGAAATGGGCATTAAAACTGTAGCTGTATATTCAACAGCCGACAGAGATAGCCTGCACGTTCGCTTTGCCGATGAAGCAATATGCATTGGCGGCCCAAAAGGAAAAGACTCATATTTAAATATGCCGGCTATTATGGCTGCAGCTGAATTAACCAATGCCGATGGCATACATCCGGGATACGGTTTTTTAGCTGAGAATGCTGAGTTTGCGGATTTGTGTGGCAAATACAAAATAAAATTTATTGGACCCCTGCCCTATCAAATGCGGGCTATGGGCGATAAAATAACTGCCAAAGACACTATGATTAAAGCCGGTGTGCCATGCATACCCGGTAGCGATGGATTGATTGATACTGTTGACGACGCAAAAAAAACAGCTAAAAAAATAGGCTACCCTGTTATTATAAAAGCTACAGCGGGTGGTGGCGGAAAAGGAATGCGTATAGTATGGGAAGAAAGCGCTTTCGAAAAAGCATACAGCATGGCACGCGCCGAAGCCGGTGCCTCATTTACTAACGATGCCGTTTACCTTGAAAAATTTATTGAAGAACCTCACCACATTGAAATACAAGTAGCCGGTGACCAGTATGGAGAAGCATGCCACTTAAGCGAGCGCGATTGTTCAGTACAACGCCGTCACCAGAAATTGGTGGAAGAAGCGCCATCGCCTTTTGTTGATGAAGCATTGCGTAAAAAAATGGGTGCAGCTGCGGTTAAAGCAGTTAAAGCTATTAACTACGAAAGTGTGGGCACAATAGAATTTCTTGTAGATAAGCACAAGAATTTCTACTTCATGGAAATGAATACCCGTATACAGGTTGAACACCCGGTAACGGAAGAAGTGATGGATTTTGATTTAGTTAAAGAGCAAATATTAATCGCCGCCGGTACTCCTATATCCGGTGTTGTTTATTTTCCCGAAAAAATGCACGCTATCGAGTGTCGCGTTAATGCCGAAGACCCATTGCATAATTTTGCACCAAGCCCCGGTAAAATAACTGCCCTGCATACACCAAAAGGGTATGGTGTTCGTGTCGATACACACGTTTATGCCGGTTACACCGTTCCACCTTATTATGATTCGCTACTTGCTAAAGTTATTTGCCGAGCCAAATCACGTGAGGAGTGCATTGTAAAAATGAAACGTGCATTGCACGAATTTATCATTGAAGGTGTAAAAACTACTATTCCTTTCCACATAGCATTAATGGATAACGAAGCTTTCCGCTCCGGTAAGTACGATACTAGTCTGCTGGAAAAGTTTGACTACGTAAAAGCAATTACCGAACAGGCCGTTGAAATTTAATTATTCCGGTTTTTAATAATCATTTTCCGTTTCAGTATTTCTTAGCTTAACCGAGTCTATAATTTTTGAGAAAAAAAATTCTTTTTTTCAAAAACCAAATTGTATTTTACAATCAGGGAACGCGATTCTATAATTTTTTACATTACTAAATCTACTATAATATGAAAAGTGTTTTACGCTTACTTGTTTATTTAATACTACTGTTAATTATATTGGCAGGTGGCTTCGCTCTATTTATTGAAATACGCGGGATACCAAAATACACAGTAGAAAAAATTGATTTTCCCGATGTTCAAGTTACTCCTGAACGTGTATTACAAGGCGAAAAAATAGCTTCTGTTCAGTGTATAGTTTGCCATAGAGGCAGCGATGGGAAACTTTCAGGTAGATTGTTGCATGAACTTCCATCAGATTTTGGTGAAATACATTCGGCTAATATTACGCAAAGCAAAGAGCACGGCATAGGCAAATGGAAAGACGCAGATATTGCATACCTGCTTCGCACCGGCTGCAAGCCCGATGGCCAATATCTGCCAGCTTATATGCCTAAGTTTCCGCATTTAAGCGATGAAGACTTACGCAGTGTAATTGCTTTTTTGCATTCCGATAGGCCTTATGTACAAGCATCAGAGATTGCGAAAGTGCCAAGCCAGCCCTCATTCATTACCAAATTTTTATGCTTAGTAGCTTTCAAAAAAATTCCTTACCCGGCGGCCCAAATTGTTGAGCCTGACAGCAATAATTTGGTACAGTTAGGCAAATACTTAGTAACCGGTCGCTATGATTGCTACCCTTGCCACTCAAAAGACTTCAAAACTATGAATATGGAGTTTCCTGAAAAAAGTGAAGGTTACTTAGGCGGTGGTAATAAAATGATAACATTAGAAAAAAAAGAAAGATTTACCGCTAATATTACTCCTGATGAAAAAACAGGTATTGGACGTTGGACTGAAGAAGACTTAGCTACTGCACTCCGAAAATCAAAAAATAAAGATGGTAAAACATTAAGAGAACCTATGTTGCCATATACCGGACTTACGGACTTAGAGGTAAAAGCAATATGGAAATATTTGCAAACCGTGCCTGCCATCTGCAATCAAGTTGACCGTAAATGGGACCAGGATTGAAAAGTAAACTGAAGATTATTTAAAAAACAGAAAACCCGTTCAGCTAAATTGAACGGGTTTTTCATTTTTTTGGGAATATAGTTTGCAATATTTGTTCCATTTTTGATAGAAGGTAGGCCTATGTATAAACTGCTTTCAATATTATTTTTACTTTCCATGTACAGCGGCGTTAAGGTAAAACCCGTTAACTTGGAACAGCTTGAAAGCGCAACATTAAAATGCGATAACGATACGCTTTATGTGGTTAATTTTTGGGCCACATGGTGCCAACCCTGCGTTCATGAAATGCCTTATTTTGAAAAGGCCAATGCAGCATTTGCAGAGCAAAAAGTGAAAGTTGTTTTTGTAAGCCTTAACTCAATTAAAGAATTGCCACAAGTGGAACAGTTTGTAAATAATAAGCAGCTGAAGGAAAATGTATTTTTATTAAATGCCGGTAACCCCAATAATTGGATTGACAAGATAAATAGTTCATGGTCAGGGGCTATTCCCGCAACAGGAATGTACCGTAAGGGTAAAAAAGTTTTTTTCCGCGAAGGAGAATTCACACAAAATCAACTTGATTCCATCATAAAAACAAAAATTCAATAAGTATGAAAAGATTATCATTAATGCTTGCAGCTATTCTATTGCTTGCATCGTTTAAACCCGAAGAAGGATACAAAACCGGTAGCAAAGCCGCCGATTTTAAATTGAAAAACATTAACGGAAAAATGGTTTCGTTATCCGACTACAAAGATGCTAAAGGATTTATTGTAGTTTTTACCTGCAACCATTGCCCCTTTGCAAAAAAATACGAGAACCGTATTATGGCACTTGATAAAAAATATAGTGTAAAAGGCTACCCGGTAATAGCAATTAACCCGAACGATGCTAATGAAGTACCGGAAGACAGCTACCAAAACATGCAGGCCCGCGCCAAAGAAAAAGGCTACAGCTTTCCGTATCTATTAGACGAAACACAAGCTACTGCAAAAGCTTTTGGCGCTACAAGAACACCACATGTATATATATTGCAAAAATCGAATACCGATTTTGTAGTTAAATATATTGGAGCTATTGATGATAATAGCGATGATGAAATCGCGGTTAAAGAAAAATATGTTGAAGATGCAATTAATGCACTTTTAGTTGGTAAAGAAGTACCAGTAACCTCAACCAAAGCAATAGGCTGCACAATTAAGTGGAAGAAAGCCTAACGGTCAATTAAATATTTTTATCCCGATAACTAATATGGATTATTAGTTATCGGGGTTTTTATTTTCCACCTCCCAAAGAATTTTTTGATCTGTCTTTAGATTAAATTATAACTTTAACTTAGCGTATAAATTAAAAGTTATGAAAAAATTCCTTCTCACTTTGGCAACTGCATTGGTTTTTTATACAACCGGTATGGCGCAGGAAACACTTAAATTCAGCCAGATTATACTTGTAACAAATAACCAGCAAACAGTGCCTGACGGTAAAGTTTGGAAGATTACGGCCCTGTCTGGTGCCTCATACAACATTTGTGTTCCCGATCCTGCTCAAATATCTAACACATGGAGACTAGCTACAGTTGGCAGCGGCTTTGTTGTAAACGGAACAAATATTTATGGCGACCTTCAATATTCATCAAACAGTACTCGTTACAGCAATAACGTTTGTTCTTCGGCAAGTTATTGCTGCGATAACATTGCAACGTATAGTATTAACACCAATCCCTATATAGTGCCCATGTGGCTACCGGCAGGCACTACGGTATCGACCCTATCTGCCAACGTATTTCTTTCAGTAATTGAATTTGCTGTAACACCGTAGCGGCTTAATGAACTACTATTGTCCACTAAGCCCTTTATCCTAATATGTAATTATAATTCCCAACTGTGGCTGTAATACACCATCGTAAGTAGGTATCAATTTGGTTTGATAACTCATGTGATTAGTCGTTACCAGAGGCGTTCCGTTAGCATCGGTTAAATAAGCCAGCACCGGTGTATCTTCTTCTTTGTTATAATAAATATTTTGTATGTCTAAATACAGTTCCAGCGACCAATGTGCTAAATACCATTTTTTAGTAACTCGAATATCTAACTGATGAAACCACGGCAAATGCAGGGTATTAACGCGGCTGTAATCAAACACACCCTGCGGGTTGGAATTATATACAGATATGAGAGAAGAATAAGGAATGTTGTACGGTGTATAAGGACGGTTACCCTGCACACGATAGCGCAAACCTAGTTCCCAATTACGTTTAAGCTTTTTACCCAAAGTAAAACTGATAATATGGCGAGTGTCCCAACTAGAAGAAACATACTGCCCGGTGCTGTTTTGAAACTGGCTCCAGAAAAGTGTATAGGCCAGTATGCCATACCATCCTTTATATAATTTTTGTTCATATAAAAACTCAACACCATAAGCCCGTCCATTACTGGTGCTTGTTGCAGGGCTGTTACCAACCACGCCAAAATTTCCGCCCTGGTTAGCCAGCGCTACTGAATCATCCAGTAAATACGGAGTGTTGAAATATTGTTTAAAGAACCCCTCTATTGATATGCGACTGTTTATTGTTGAATTATAATCGAACCCCGTTACCACATGCAGGCAACGCATATAGGTTAACCGATTTTGATTTACTAATTGGCTGGTGCTATCACGATAGCCCATTACTGTGTATGCAGGTAACTCATGATAATAACCGGTATTAAAATTCCAATGAAAAGCCGGTGTAATATTATACGACATGGAGAACCGTGGCGATGCCTGTAACAGCGCATTGGCCATGCTACTATTGTATGTGTTGCCATCAAACCTTAAACCAAGTGAAAGCAGCAACCGATTATTAGCTACAGTTCTGCTTACCGAAGTAAACACACCGTATTTATGAACAAAAAGTTTAGTAAGATAATTGTAATTAAAATAAGGTCCGGTAAAAACGCTGCTGTTATAATAGTATGCCAGCTCGTAGTTTCCACCCACATAATATTTCCAACCTTTTTTACGTGCTATATATTCCACACGTGCTTTGCTTTCCGATTCAACCGAACTATAATTAATTGTTTTGGATTGCGAGTGATCATTGTTGGGATACTTAACTATTTTGTTCACCAACTCGCTACTGCTTACCACAAATTGCAGATAACTATTATTAAACAAATGGGTAAACTTAAAACCGTTGGTATAGCTCCATTGATTATTCTCTGGTATACTCAGCAAATCATATTTCTGCAGCTCGGTGGTATTAGCTTTTAAATTCAATTTAAAAATATCACACGCTGTAAGGCTCAAAAATTCGAATTCATTTTTCTGATCTATTTTCCATTTAATTTTTATCTGTGCATCATTATAATTCGGAAAAATCGGTACTTTGATTAATTTAAAAAACCAGTTGTAATAACTGGAACGCGCAGAACCCAGAATAGTAACATTCTTCTTTTTATTTAGCGGGGCTTCCATTGATAAAGCCGCATCTGTTATACCCAAGGTAACTGTACTCCCCCACCGGTCATCCCGACCATCGCGCAGGCGTATATCCATTGCCGAACTTAATGTGTTGCCCCTATCAGCCGGAAATGCCGAAGAGTAAAAATTTACTTCGCGTATAAAGTCAACATTGATAAGACCTACTGGTCCTCCCGAACCTCCTTGAGTAGAAAAGTGATTGATGTTTGGAATTTCAATATCATCTAAATAAAATTTATTCTCGGCAGGTGAACCACCACGAATGATTAGGTCATTTCGAAAAGAAGCGCTAAACCCTACACCGGGTAATGTCTGAATGACCCTTGATATATCGCGATTAGCACCCGGAGTACGCTGTATTTCATTTACGCCAATTGAACGCACAGAAGTTGGGCTTTCATCTTTTCGAACAAATGGGCTCGAGATAATTTCAACTGTTTTAATTTCTGAAATATCTGGCTCAAGTTCAATACTTAAAATGGCGGGCTTGGAATTACTTATTTCAATTTCATCAATATTCTTCGACTTATAACCAAAACATGAAACGCGTATGTTATAGATGCCCGGATTAAGATTGCTAATTATAAAGTTACCGATTGAATCAGTTAGGGCACCGGTAGTAGTTCCTTCAACTTGTATGGCAGTAAGTGTAATTGCTTTGCCTGATAAAGTTTCTTTAACGTTTCCCCGTATGCTTGCCGCTTGGCTGTACGCAGATAATGAAGAAGAAAAACAAAAAGCAATTATAATTATGGCGGGTAGAAAAACAGCCTTACTGAAGGCACCTATTTTAGGTATAAAAGGATAAACTTTAATCATTGCGCATCACTATTGTGAAGGCAAATTAAATACATTTTGTTTAATAAATACAATAATAAATTAAACAAAATTGTTGTTTTTACTAATTCACTGCCCATTTTTTAACATATCGCCATATATTCTTCATTTTAAAATGCTTCAAACGGGCATTTCATTTTATTGCTCTTTTTATAAGGAATGGTTATGCCCATATTAGCCTCATAGGCTCCTGCTGTTTGCATTCCCAATCCCATGTATGGGAAATCAACCGAGAAACCCATGTAATAACCTACCGCGCTGCCGCCGCTTCCAAAATTACCACGGTGGGTTATGGCAAGAATAATTGCACTGGTATTTATCTTTGGTTGCCCGGTTTCATAATTTCTTAATGTAGTCGAGAACCGGTTATATAAGCCAATACTTAAAGGGATAGCATCCCTCCTGCTTTTAAATTTCAGGTAAAAATCTATACCGGCATTCATTTCATAAAACTTTCCCTGGTTTTCGAACAGCACGGTTGGCCCTATAAAAAAGTTGTCGCCGGCAAGCGAAATATTACTGCGGTAGGTGGCAGTATATTTTCTGGGCAATCGCGCGCCATCAGTATTACTACCGGTTATTGAAATAGTGGGTGCCAAAACATGCGACATGGCAAAACCAATTTCATTATACCACTTCCCTTTTCCTCTAAAATTATTTCGAACTAATATACCATAGTCTAAATCAAAGTATCCTCGGTTTGATACGGCTGTTTGGCTAAAAGCCGATGGGCCGGTAACACCATAATTCGCATTCAACTGGTCAGAAAATACAAACCTCGACCAATCTACATGTATATGGCTGTAATAAGCCTTAAATCCCAAATAAATATTAAACCTGTCCGAAGCATCTCTGTGCGATTTTATATGCGGCATGTGCTGCGAATACATAATACCGGTTGAAGTAGTAGTTAAATAACCCTGTCCCTGTAGATCTTGCATTACAAAAGCACCAACTCCTGCATTAAATCTATCGTGTATTGAAACATAAGCATCACCAGTTACAATATAATTTGCCAAAGGCCCAGGCATCTCTTTTCCGGGCACATTCGGCCATAAATTTCTGTAGCTTACTCCTACTCTGGCCGATTGCTTATAGCCTGCATAAGCCGGATTATAATAAAGCTGGTTAGCATCATATTGCGAAAATGTTGGGTCCTGAGCGAACAGATCAAGCGTAAATAAGCTTACCAGCGCTGCTGAAAAAGCTTTAATACCGGTTCCTCCGGTAATGCGCCTATTGAATATGGTGTATATCTGTTTCATGCAAAATTATTTATGTTATACCATTGCTTATTTAATTACCTGATAAGTGTTACTGAACCTATTGTCTTATAATTCTTTTCTTTCCCAACCGAACTACCGGTCCAACGTGTGCCATCAGCAAACGTGGCTTCTATCTTCCATACATAAGCGCCCTGCTGACATACTTTACCTCTGTAAGTGCCATCCCATCCTTCAGCCGGTTCCATATCTGCGGTCAGCGCGGTTGATTCCCACAACAATTCTCCCCACTTATCAAATATTTGTGCATGGTAGCTGCTTAATGCAATACCTACCGGTTTCCAAATTTTTACAAGCTCATTTCCACCTTCAAAATCTGGTGCAAAAGCATTCGGCACAAAAAGTGTTTTCTTAATAACATCAAGATCTTTGTAAGCGGTATCTTTGCATCCGTACTGATTAGTGGCAACCAGCATTACATGAAACTGCTCCACATCTGCAAACATGTGCGAAGGGTTAATATCAGTAGATGTAACGCCATCGCCAAAATTCCATTCGTACGAATTACTATTAACTGAATAGTTTATAAACTGAACTGTACCATTTTCTAATTGTGTATTCACATTCATGCTATCATCAAATGCAGCCGTCGGATTGATATGAACCACCACAGTGTCCGGTAGCATCAAAGTATCTCCACAGATACTGAAAGAATAAATCTTTAATTGTACAGAATAGGTTCCGGTGCCGGTATATAGATGTGAAGCAACAGATGCATCCGTAATCAATGTCTGACCATCACCGAAATCCCACACATATTGGCTAGCATTGGTAGCATTAACCTTAAAGTTTACATTTAAAGGATTACAACCTTCAGCCGGTTGAACCTGCACAGATTGAACCACCGGTAATGGATAAATATTTACACTAGAAACGGCCGTATCTTGGCAATTAAACTGATTAGATGCCACGAGAGCAATAACCTGTGTGCCCTGGGTATTATAAGTAACCAGCGGGTTTTCAAATTCGGAAGTGCTCCCGTTGCCAAAATTCCACTCGTAAGCAACAGCACCTGTTGAAGTATTGGTAAGCTGCATTGATGAAGGCAAACCACAACCATAAGGCACCGGTGTAGTAAACGCTGCATGTGGCGAAGGATAAATAGCTATTTGCTGTACAATAGTATCGCTGCAATTATTATTAGTACCAACCAGCATCACGTTAAAGTCACCCGGTGTACTAAATTTATGTTCGGGGTTAGCAGATGTAGATGCCCCGCCGTCACCAAAAGACCACAAATAAAAATCCGCACCGGTAGATAAATTTTGAAAATTCCCCGCTTGTTTATTTACACATGCATCGGGTAATACAAAATTAAGCTGCGGTTTTTGGCTAATAGTTACCGGATGGCAAATAGAATTTATACAACCACCGCCCGAAGTTACAGTAAGACAAACATTATATGTACCGCTGGCATTATAAAGGTGAGTGGGGCTATTAGTAGTAGAAGAATTTCCATCACCAAATTGCCAGTTGTACTGGTTAATAAACGAACTGGTATCGCCGCTCAACTGCCCAACAAAAGTGGTTGCTGCCTGCGCACAAAGATTACCGGTAGGGTTAAATTCCAGAACCGGTGCCTGATCAACAGTAATAACCTGATAAGCGGTATCATGAGCACATTGGTATCCGCTATTAACATATAGCGCCACAGTATATGTGCCTGCAGAAAAAGTGTGAGAAATGGTTGAACCTGCTGTATCAACAACACCACTACCATTACAGCTTTTTGAAGCTATATCATAATTAAAACACCAGTTAAGTAAAGATGCGCCGCCTGATTGATCGTGAAAATTAACGGTTAATGGTTCACACCCGCTGGCTGGCGATGCTGTAAAAAATGCATTGGCCGCGTTTGGCGCAACTGTTATAGGTCGAATTATTGTTGTATCAAAACATCCATTATGTGCACGAAGCGATACATTATATGTAATAGGAAATGGCTTTGTGTTGTAAAAAATATGATTAACAGAATACCATTCAGGCGAAACCTGGCTTGGATGAACGATAGCATTCGGAGTTCCATCGCCCCAATTATAAACCAACGAATCCGGCGCGCCGTAGTTGAAAGTCGTTGGAACAAAATTTACACTCAATGGCGAACATCCATGATCTACCGAGCTTTGTAATGCCACGTGTGGAATAGGAAGAACTGTAATTGAGTAGTTATCAGTAACTGCCGGACAGCCCGAACCTGTTATAACGGCAGTAGTAGTATAGTTTATTGTAACCGGTACGGGGAATGTATCAATTCGGCTATTATACAAATTTTGAACGGGAATAATATTGGTGCCGGATGAATCAGCGCCGGTGATATGATTAGGAATATTAGCTGCCCAACTGATATCCACACCCGGTGTGGCCGAAAAAAGTTCAACCGGATTTGTATTCCCCCCAGAGCAAATAACTTGTGGTGCTGAAGGAATAACTACAGGGCTGGGATTAACCAAAATGATATAACTGGAACCCACACCAGGACAATTGCCAGAAACGGGATTTATACTATATACAACCATTTCCACCTGCGTTGAAGTACTGAATAACGTTTGAGTGGGAATATTACCCATGCCGTTTGCAGTATTACCACTTATAACCTGGCTTGCAGAAGAATACCAACTGTAATTAGTACCCGGTACATGCGACGATAATATAACCGAATCGGTTGTAGCCCCGTTGCAAATGGTTTGAAAACCAGGGGTAATAACATCCGGTAGAGGATTTACATTATACGTGTATATAACCGGTGAACCGGCACAGCCCGAGTAATTAGGTATAACTGAGTATATAACGTTTCCAACAGAATAACCGGTGCTGTTTAATATTTGAGATGGTATAGTAGAGGTATTCCCGCTATCAGCAAATCCACTTAACCCGTCTGAAGAAGAAACCGACCATAAAAAGTAACTGCCTGTTACCGAAGAAGAAAAGATTACCTCATCAGTATTTTGGCCAGAACAAGTTGTTTGGCTGGCGGGAAGCGACGCAGTAGGTATAGGATATACAGTAACCGAATAACCTCCCGTTTTTGAAGGGCAGCCCGGTGAACTACCTGTAATATTATAAACTACAGTTTGAGAATCAGTGGTATTATTAGTAAGTATTTCCGAAGGAATAGTATTAGACCCCGAAGAAACAAAGCCATTGACTGCGGTAGATTGTGCAATCCATGAAAAAGCTACTCCGCTCGTTGCACTGCTAATATCAACTTGCTGCGAACTTTGTCCGGAACATATAGCCTGCGGTGCAGAAGATAATTGAATATCTACGCCGGGCGTTACAACTACATTAATTGTATCAGGATTTCCGGCACATGAAGTTCCGCCGGGTGTTACAATATATGTTACGGTCTGCGGGCTTTGGCTGCTATTAGTTAATACTTGTTGAATTAAGTTGCCGCTTCCACCACTTGCCCCCAAAACACTTGCCGGAGCGTTTGCAACCCAGCTAAAGGTAGTACCTATAATAGTAGAGTTAAGATTAATATTAGTTTGTGTTTCAGAACATATTGATATTTGAGAAGAGTTTGTGTTTACATTGGAGGCCGGATTTACTTTTATGGCGCAGTTTTTTACCGGCCCGTTACAACCTTGCGTCCACGCTGTAATATTAAACCTTACACTATCCTCGGTATATCCAGAATTAAAAATAGTTTGCGATGGAATATCGCCGGTGCCGCTTTGAATATAGCCAGTAAGATATGGCGAGGCCTCGCTGGTCCACGTAAAGGTTGCACCGTTCACATTCGAATTAAGGCTTACAAGAATGCTTGGCGTTCCGCTGCAAACAACCTGGCTTGCCGGGTTATTAGCTTGTGGAAGTGGATTAACATATAAAACAAAATTTGCAGGGTTTCCCGGGCAGCCGGTGTTAGAAGAATTGATTATATAAATTACAGAGTCAACATTATTTCCGTAGTTAGTTATGGTTTGTGCAGGAATATTTCCTACGCCATTGTTCATATATCCACTAATATTTCCATACGAATAAGCCGACCAATAAAAAGTAGCTCCATCAGTGTTAGAAACCGGTGCTACTTCCTGACTTGTTGCACCGCTACATATGGTTTGTGGCGAAACAGGATTAATAATTAAAGAAGGATTTACAGTAATTACATAGTTAGAATCAGGCCCCGGGCAACCTGCAGCAGAAGGCGTTATTGTATACACAACTGAACCGGGTGACGGGTATGTGTTCACCAACGTTTGCGATGGAATAGTTATGCCGCTTCCATTGGCTGTATATCCGGTTACACCATTAGGCGAAAAACCGCTCCAGCTAAAAGTAGTCCCGCTTACTGCCGAAGAAATATTTACCGGTAATGTAGATATGCCGGTGCAAATACTTTGTGATGCCGGTAAATAAACCTGAGGAATAGGATTTACCTGTACTTGATAAGTTGCTGCCTGCCCGATACAGCCGTTGTAGTTTGCATCAACCGTATAATTTACGGTTAATACATTATTAGAATTATTGGTTAATATTTGTGTGGGTATAGAATCCGTTCCAGAATTTGCCACCCCGCCTACCCCATTTGATTGAGATGTCCAGGTAAAAGCTACACCACTAACCGGGCTGCTAATATTTATTTCCCCTGTTGATTGGCCTGAGCAAATAGTTTGATTGGCTGGCGAAAACTGAACACTAATTCCAGGGTTAACTGTTACCACTGCTGTATCAGGCTGGCCCGGACACCCATTGGCAGTAGGAATAATAACATAAGTAACAACCTGCGTAGTCTGGCTGTTATTAATCAATATTTGCTGAATAAAATTTCCGCTTCCGTTAGTTGCGCCGGTTATGCCCGCCGGTGCATTAGAAGTCCACATAAAGTTTGTTCCCGGCAAATTAGATGATAACGAAATATTAGTTTGAACACCGCTGCATACTGTAGATGGGGTTGGTGTTGCATATGCAACCGGTAGCGGGTTTACCGTAACACTATAATTTTGCGCCGGACCCGGACAATTACCTATTGAAGTAGTAATTGTAAATGTAACTGTTCCAGAAGAAACACCTGAATTGAAAATAGTTTGCCCAGGTATGTCCCCGGTTCCACTCAACATCATCCCGGTAATACCTGATGATGCTTGAGTTGTCCAATTAAATATTCCCCCATTGTAATTAGAAGTCAAATTTACATTTGCTGTAACATCACCGCTACAAATAGTTTGGTTAGCAGGAAGATTAGCCTGGGCTAGCGGGTTTACAAAAACTACTAACTCAGTCAAATTACCCAAGCACCCGCTATATACCGGCGTGATTGAAAACATTACTGAATCGATATTATTACCTGAATTGCTAATTGTTTGCGCCGGTATATTACCTGCACCGCTATACATAAAACCTGATAGATTATTATCCGAAGTGGCAGTCCAGCTAAATGAAGTGCCTGATATATTTGAATTTGGAACTACGATAGTGGTTGCGCTATTGGTGCAAATTGTTTGAGATGGAATTGGTAAAACCTGAGGCAAAGGGTTGACGGTAATTGTGTAACTAAATGGCGAACCACTACAACCATTAGCTGAAGGGATGATAGTATAAACAACACTTCCCAGAGTAGCCGAATCATTGATCAATATTTGAGCTGGAATGGTTGCCGTCATTCCGCTTGAAATGAATCCTGTCACCCCATTTGCACTCGCTGCAGTCCATGCAAATGTAGTACCGCCAATGGTAGAATTTATTGCCTCTAAATGTGTAGATGCCCCACTACAAACCACTTGTCCAGATGGTGTATTTGTAACCGTAGGAATTGGGTTCACTGTAACGTTTACATTTGAGCTTGCCTGAGGACAAGAACCAAAAGTAGAATTTGCACTTAATGTTGCTGCAGCAATGCCCGAGCCTATAGTTGGAGTAAAAATTGTTATCAATGAATCGGGTTGGCTGAAACTTCCTGTTGCAGAACTCCACATTACCGATGCTCCATTGCCTGAAATACTTCCATTAAGAATCACCGAATCGCCACCACATATAGTTAGCGGTGAACCCGCGCTTATTGAATAATTAGGAAATACCGAAATAGTAACCTGCGCAGTATCAGCGCAACCGGTAGCACTAACTGCTAACGTGTAGGTCTGTGTAATAATTCCGTTTGTATTATTAGTAAGCGTAACCGACGGGTTGGATTGATTATTATAATTTAAACCAGTAGGCGGCGTCCATAAATAATTATACCCTGATTGGCTGTTTCCGCCTATCTGTATGGTAGAACCGCTACACATACTTGTATCGGGTCCCGAATTTGCTACCGGTGGCGGAACAACGGTAACTATCATAGAATCATTTGAAGCAGGACAAGGGCCTGAAGGGTCGTTAGTAATTAAGGTTAAAGTAACAGTTCCGCTAGTTATAGATGGAGTATAAATTGTTGCTGCCGATGTGTCGTTAGAAAATATTCCACCATTCGAAGAAACCCAGCTTGCTGAAGTTGCCGAACCGCCATACGTTCCGCTCAACGAAATAGATTTACCAGAACAAGCGCTAACCGGTGGGCCTGCATTTACTGAAACTGCAGGATAAACAGTAACAATAACTGTATCCTGCGACGAACAGCCTGTTGCATTTGATACTGTGAGATAATAAGTATAAATCATCAGTGCAGTTCCGTTATTCGCTATTGATACAGTAGGATTTGATATGCTACCCGAACTTAAACCGGTTGCCGGAGTCCAGAAATAATTTAATCCCAGTGCGGAAACTGCGCCTAGCTGGGCACTTCCACCTGAACATATTTCCTGATCATTGCCGGCATTGGCCACCGGTATTGTATCTATTGTTACTATACGGCTTGCTGAAGCTGTTCCGCATTCATTACTTACTATAAGGCCTATATTATGTTGGCCCGAATTACCCAAATCAATGGCACCTGGGTTTTGGCTATTTGAAGAAGACGGCGCACCTCCCAAAAAATTCCATGAGTATGATGAAATCATTCCGCCACAAGATTGTATAACGGCTGTTGGTGAAACTGTTTGTCCCGCACAAATATCCAACGGCGCCGATATGGCAACCTGTGGTTTTGTATTAACCTTTACCGTTTGCATGGCGGAAATTGCACCACAAACATTTTGAGCATTTAAAGAAACGGTATAGATACCCTGATTATTGAACGTAAATATTGCCGAATCGGAATTACTATTAGTACCACCTGTAAAATAGAAGCTGGTAGCTGAATCGCCAGGACATGAAAATGAATTTTGAACCGCGCCCCAGGAATAAACAACAGCACTGCATGTTCCAACAGATGGCGAATTATTAGTTGTAGAAATTGTTACCGGTGCACAAGCGCTGGTATCTGAAAGAACAAAAGACGGAGCTGGTGGAGCCGAAACACAAACAGTTTTAATTACTGTATCAGGTGCACAACTATTTGCAGCAACCAATCTCATCTGGTAATTTCCGGGGGAAGAATAATCAACGCCTAATATATTCGAACCGGTGCTCCAACTGCTTGGGTCGTAATCTTGTCCTGCAAATCCATTATCGCTACCAAGATTTCCAGTGGTTACACTCCAACCGGTTGAAGGTGTAATATGCCAAAGAATAGGCGTTGTATTATCGCACCCAGAACTACTGGCCGCCATACCACCTATAGTAGTATTTAAAAATAACTGATTAGTGCCTGTGCAAGCAATGCCCGGTGGAATATAATCGGCTATTGGTGCTAACGATACATAAATTGGCAACACGGCACCTGCAGTTATACCGCAAGGGTTCTGAATAGTGAGTGAGGCTGCAAATGAATTATTAAAAACCGTAGAGCCATTCGAACTCTTAACACCACAAGATGATTTTTGAAATAAGTGCGTAATTGTATCAGGTGGAGGATGGCTGAATGTAAGTGTTGGCGTGCTATCATTAAATGATACTATATAAATAGTACCTGGAGTATTATTTTGAACGTTGTTGATTACGAAAGTAAGATACCCAGGCCCGCAGATATCGGTGTTTCCCGGCGACGCAATCCCACCGGCAGGGTTGCTTCCTAAAAAAACCTTGTAAATAGTAGTATCTGAAGAACATCCGCTGTTAGTTCCATTAACTATATACGTAAGCGTGTAAATACCACGCGAGTAGATATGGTTGATATTTGTCCAAGCCGAATCAGTGGTAAATGGCGCGCCGGTGTCGCCCCACAAAATGGTTGAAGTTAAACCGGTGGAGGGAACTGCTGAGTTTAAAAAAGTAAAGTTTGAAATTTGTTGCGCGGCACCTGCACATTTATAAAATGTCATATAGCCGTTAAATATCATTGTATCAACACCACCTCCAGGAGAGAGAACCGCGCCAGGGCCTTGGGCAACATTTACTGTTTGTGTTGAAGTATTGATACAACCAAAAGCGTTAGTATCAATTAATGTAACAACAAAATTACCGGTGCCGGTGCCATAAGAATTAAATGAATGAGTAGTGCTTGTTCCTGAACCAATAACTCCATCGCCAAAATTCCAGCCAAAACTAATTCCGGCACCTTGTGAGATTGCGTTGAAATTAACTATGCTGCCCGAGCAAGAGTTATTTGGATTAAAAGTAAAAGAAGGAACCGATGGTTTTGAATTTACAGTAACTACTATGGTGTCGCGTGTATTACACCCATTGCCGCTTGCGTGAACGATATAGGTAGTTGTAACAGATGGCGAAATAATTGCAGAATGACCTGAAGGCAAAGAACCACCTGAACTTGCATTCCATGTAAAATAGTTTGGATTCCCGCTAGCAACATTTACAGTTAGCGTATCGGTTTGGCCCGGGCATATTGAAATATTGGGCCCCAGGCTAACAGTACACT
This sequence comes from uncultured Bacteroidota bacterium, assembly GCA_903919075.1. Taxonomy (GTDB): domain Bacteria; phylum Bacteroidota; class Bacteroidia; order Chitinophagales; family LD1; genus Bog-950. The sequence goes on from CAIXGR010000033.1 coordinate 45,532, forward strand.
GAGCGTTGGCATTATTTGCAGTAAGAAAAGTAAAACAGAAAACGGATATAAACAGCCGTAATCGTTTTAATAAAAGTAAAGTTGTGTCCATCGTAAAAGATGATATCTCTTTTTAAACGGAGCGGAGCACATTTGGTTATATGTATTTCACCCAAGAATGCAACCATATATACAACAAGCTTTAAAATGACAGAGCCATACAATCAAACTTGGTTAAATAAAGGAAACACTGGTATAAAACCAGAGGAAATGCCCGCTGGGCAATGGTATTAGCAGTATAATTCAATAGAAAACATGCGCACGAAGTTGATCTTAATCATACCTTTTTTCTATGAAAAATTGGAAGGTTGCCGATAATTCGAAGCAAAATTTCAAAATTTAAACTACGCTTTTGTAGTAAAAAAAATGACAATTCGCCCGATTGATTTTAGTTGGTTGTAAATAGTGCTGTGGTTTTTTCGTACTTCCACTTATCGTATAAGGTACATTTCTTAACTAATTTAAATCGCGGATTATTGGCAGGTACATCGTATCCCATTTTATAATCAACTGCCGAGTACCAATTATCCCAAAGTAAGAAGGCTTCGCCCCGGGGGGGGTGCTCGTAGGCTTCCCATACTCTTCGGCTAGTGGTAGTATCAAAATAATCAATATCCATTAGTATGGATATATAGTTGGCGTCATAATAGTATTGTGCCTTTTTATAATCTTTAAAATTTTCCTTTATATAATCGGTTGCCTGCTTATCCGACAGTTGCGAAACGTTAAGACAAAAATCATGCTGGTAATGCCAGGAGCTATTGAATGGAATAAATGGAAATGCAATTATTGCAAGTGTAAAAACGTTAAGAACCCACCTTTGCAGCAGCGAGGTTTTAAACAAATCAGCAAAAGCATTCAGCCCTTCTAGTTGAAGGATAGCCATTATTGGCAATACAGCAACTAAAACCCTTACTAAACCAAACGAGTTGAAAATGCCGAATTTCCAAAATATAACGTGGGCCGTGAAGTATGCTAAAAAGCACCCGTAAACTAATATCCATTTTCTTAGTACAATTTTACTCATACCACTTTTGACAACATTAAAAATACCAGCTAATAATCCAGCTACAAGAAATACATACAATGGAACCCCAATTAAATTGAGCAGTGCAACAAAAAAATGAGACCAGGGACCTTTGCCATATACGCTTGATAAATGAGCATACGGTATGCGCGTAAATACCCAAAGTAGTTTACCGTGAATTGGATAGCCGGCAAAACTATAAACCACATGTCCTAATAGTAATAACGGTAAAAGCTTCCATTGTTTTTCAATAATCAGCATAAAGGCAAACACGCCGCATATTATTAATCCTTCGGACCTTACGAAAGGCAGAAAAGAAACTACCACAAGCGCATGCCAGATATAATTGCGTAAATAAAGTAATATAGATACCGAAAGAACCAAGGCAAACAGCGGCTCAGTTAGGCCTGAGAGAGAATGTGTAATTAAGCCAGGTGCCATAACCATCATTACAGCAACCAATCCTTTGTGCTTTATATTTAGATTACTGGCAATGTTATAAGTGATTACTACGGTAATTGAACTTACCAGTAAGTTGAAAATCTTAATGCCGGGTATTCCAAACTGAGCAAAGGGGCTGGCAACAAGAACATAAAAGGGCTTTGCCCAATGATCAAAAAATAATTCGTGATGAACAACTGCCCAGCGGGCAAACTGATAGTGCATTATACTATCGCCATCATCGCAGGTACCATTTGCTATAAAGATAAGTGCCAGCCCAGCACTGAAAAAAATTGCTGCAACTACCCATGCAAAATATTTGCTATTGGTGTAATTTTCTAAGCGTGCAAAGAAATTATTTTCCATTCTATGTTCCAGATAACTATTTTAAGATTTAAATATAACAAAGAACACATTCTATACTTTTAAAACTGCATTTCACTAAGTAATTTTAAAAGAAAAGGAGCTAATTGAATTTCTTCAATTAACTCCTTTAAAAATTTATTTAACTATTACGTTTAAAATAATTTGGATCAATGGGCACCATCTAGTAGTGCAGCATTTGTAGCATAACCGCCAAC
>CAIXGR010000034.1 GCA_903919075.1 uncultured Bacteroidota bacterium
AAGTATTTTTCGGAGACTTCGCGCATGGTGTATGTTTTGCGCGCAAATTTAGCGACCGGTTACGCCATGGGCAAGATGCACTTCACCGAAGGGATACCACTAACCCGTTTTCTGTACAAGAAATTGCTGATTCGATACGCGGAACTGGTATACCGGTATTAATTAAGAATCCGATGAGTCCTGATGTGGGTCTTTGGATGGGGCCGTAGAAAGAATAATGGCAGCCGGAAGCAATAAGGTAGCGGCTGTGCACCGAGGCTTTTCAGGTAGTACAAAAAATAAGTTTCGCAATCCCCCGATGTGGGAAATCCCTATAGAAATTAAACGCTTAATGCCCGGGGTGCCTATTCTATGCGATCCAAGTCATATGTGTGGGAACCGTTATTTTTTACAGGAAGTATCACAAAAGGCGATGGACCTCAGTTATGACGGCCTGATGATAGAAAGCCATATTGACCCGAATCATGCACTAAGTGATTCGGAACAACAGCTTACCCCAAAGGAATTAGATAAGTTATTAGAAAACCTTGTTTTGCGCAAACATGAAACAGATAATGTATTAATAAACGTGGCTATGAAAGAATGGCGGGATAAAATAGACCAGCTTGATGAAGAACTTATCAGTATTACAAGCCAACGAATGAATATAGTTAAAGAGATTGCGAACCACAAAAAGGAGAATAACCTAACCATATTGCAAGAGGGGAGGTGGGCACAAATGATAGAATCAAGGAGACAGAGCGCTGAGGCACTTGGTCTTCCGCCGGAGCTTTTTCTTAAAATATTTGAGCACCTGCATCAGGAATCTATTCGAATGCAGACGGAGATTATGAATAGTGTAGAACTTGCTGATAAAGTATAGCTAGCCATTGTTTTTCATTGAATGAAATTGGAGCAGGTATCGTTTCCCTGGTTTCAATTTTGGGAAAGTTATGGATTAAGTGTACCGGTGGTTTTTTTAATGATTTTTCTGAATCTAAAAACCTTTGTAGAAATCAGCAATGGTTTCCATTTTTTTGTAATCAATTAATTTTAATGACCTTCCTTTTGCTTCAATTAAATTTTCTTTCCCAAAATCGCTAATTGTTTTGGAAACTTGTTCCTTGGTAGTGCCTGCCAAGTCGGCGATGTCCTGTCGGCTTAAATTTATATGTATTGCTTTTCCGTTATTATTATTTGGGTATGATTTCAAAATATGCAGAATTGCACTCGCAATTTTTTCCCTTACATTCATCTGGGCTAGTTGTATGGCACGCATTTCAAGTTGCTTTAATTCCTGTTTCACTGCATCCATCAGTTCCTGGCGAGCAGAAACTGAGTTTTCGAGCATGGCGTCAAACTCTTTATTTTCAATAAAGCACATGCCGGTTTCTTCAACCGCGGTAACAGACACCGGTTGCCGATTTTGACCATCCGGTAAATGACCGCTAATATCCCCTGGTTTAATTAGTCTGAGAATTAAAGGCCTTCCCTTGTATCCTTTAACATGAACTTTAGCTATTCCGCTGTTAATCATATATACTCCATCAAGCCGTGAGCCCTCAAAAATTATTGGTTGGTTTTTATTGTATGTAATACACGTCTTTTTGCCGTCTATTAGTTTGAGGAATTCCAAATTGCTTTTTTTGAAAATGGAACATTCTGTTACATTACAGATGAAACAACTTTTAATTTCATTATTCATAATGACTGAATTTAAAAGTAAGCAATAAACGAATGCCCGGGCAGGCTTATTATTGGAATTGTGCGGGTCCAATCAAAAAAACGGTGCAACTAAACCATGGTAAACACACCTTTGTTTTTTGATCAGACCCACTACATTCTGTTATTACTACTTACTTTACTTATTTCTTAAAAGTGCGCACAAAATTTACCAAGTTCCAACGGTCTTCATCATCTGGTAAATCCTTTTTAGCTTTCGGCATATCATTACGCCCTTCCGATAGCTTATAAAATATTGCCCCATCAGTTTGCCCTTGAAAGGCTGCTTTTGTCATGTCCGGTGGGGTGCTTTTCAGTTCAGGCACTTTCGTTCCATCGCCTAAACCTTTTTTGCCATGGCAATCCTGACACTGTTTTACAAATAATGATTTGCCAGCTGCAATTGATGCAGGTGTTGCTTTAACTGGGTTAGTCATCTTTAAATATTTATCGGGCACTACCCACGGCTTGCTCTGGTCTGTTTGAAATGCCATCCCAATTAGCCCGGCAACAATTATACATATGGTTAATAATAATCCACTTTTCATACTTTTTGTTTTTACTATTTATAAATTAATTTATGTTTATATGTAAATTAAATATGCCATAATCTGGTTATATTAAACCCTATACAGAAATTACCCTTTTGGTAATCATTTTGGTTAAACATGCTATTCATTTGAGGTAGTATATACTGGTAATTGCTAAATACCACTTGGAAAGCATGACCCTTTGTTGTCATTTCAAGGCCCACGCCTATGTTAGGATGAGGGTTAGCTGAGGGGTGTTGTGTAAGCGGTTGGTTATAGCAAGCCAATATGGCCAGCTTTTCAGTAACCTTATAACTGCCCATAACATCTACCCCAAAGTTATAGTTTTGCATTAGCGGACTAATACCACCATCAGCGTTGATATAACCCGGCACATTGTTGAAGTAAGCAATATCTCCGGCTACTTGCACTGAAAAGTGTTCGGTGAATTTTCTGGCTATTATTAATTGTCCGAAATAGCTTAGACGGTCCAGCCCATTCACAAAATTGCTTTTATCGCGTGTATCAACAGCCATATTAGCAAAAATGGTGATACTTAATGGCAAACTACCCTTGCCATTTTGCGATTGACGTATTAAAGCATACTTAGCATCAAAATCCCATGTTAGGTTGTATTTATTAAACCCAAAACCAAGTTTCAGATTATTAATCGGGGTGTATGCCATTCCAATGCGAATGTTAGCATCGCCAAATATTCCGACAAAATCTTTGTACCCGTTAGTAACCACTCCAAACCGGTGTTGCAGCTCAAACTCAAAGGTTTTTTTCTGAGAAACATCAACAGATTGGTTGTCGATTATATAAGTATCGTTAAAAGTACTTTTCACCGGTTTCATATCACGTAGTTTCCGAATCGGCTTCTCATCTTTTACCGCACCTGTAGTATCTTGTGCGGCTATAGTAATACTACCACCAAACAAGATGGCACATAAACCAAGCAGCCGCAAAGTTGACCCTATATTTATTTTTATATTTTTCATATTATTTATTTTTAATTGTTTTTTGCTCCTTGCTGTATCCAGGCCAGCACATAGCCATTAATATTGCCCGGGTTGCTGGTTCCTCCCATTGGCATTGCCGGGCTAAGTGTGCCTATTAAATGTTCATACACTATGCTTTTTTCAGGGCTACCAACATTAACAAAACCACCTGATGTTAAAGAAGCATATGCTTTGGTGGAAGCTAAGTAGGGCGCGTGACCACCATCAGCATGACAACCACTTAGGGCACAATTTTTGGTGAAAAGGGGGATGAGATCCTTTTGAAAGGATACCGTTTTGTTGACTACGGGCCGGAGAGTGACTGTATCATCTTTCGCGCAACCCGCGAGAAGAAGAATGGCCAGCACAACCGTCGCTATTATTATTTTTTTCATGATGATTTTTTTTACTGTTTAACTTGAAGGTTCATTTTATAAACTTCAAATCTTCAAATTGTTCCATCACTATTTTTTAAAGCGCAAGGTCAATCCGGCTGCAATGGCGTGTTCATTATCTGCACCGTTAAACATTACACCAACACCGAATGGCTGATCATTAAGAGAAGAAAGATCAACATCATTTACGGCATCGCTGGTTTTTAATGCGCGTTTTAATAATAGTCTCCAGCCTGTGCCTGTATAATAAGCATTGGCAGTTACATCGCCGCGGCTTCCAGTGTAAGTGGCCACAATGCTACCTGGAATACATTTTGGGCCATCACCTGAACCAACTTGTTGGTAATCTGTTCCGGTTCTAGGGTCAATAGTTGTTGAATTTGAAAGAGTAAGAACGCCATTTGAGTCAACTGCTGTAACTTTTATACAGTTAATAGTATCAGCTATTAAAATAGCGCTGTTGCTATAGTTTCCACTTGCTTTTACCCAAAGAGGAACACTTACTTTGGTACTAGTTCCGGTCATTGCCAGTTTTTGGGTGTTGTTATATCCACCATCTGCAATACCTGATGATTGAAGAGCTGGAGGAACAGAAGAAGAGTTGCCATTATTTACTTGCCAGTCACCGTGTACTTCATTTTTGTTTAATGTGCCACCCAGGTCTAATCCTACACTTGAACCATCATCAATAAAGCAATCATTAGCTTGATTTTCATTTACTACTTGTAGCATACGAGCTCTCCAGCAATCTAATCTTTCGGCAGGTCCGTTAGTATACATAACGCCACCTGTTGTTGCACTGCCGCCATAAGTAGAATTGGCGTGGCAAGCAGCATAGCAAGATAATGTATTGAAAGTAGGTTGAGAAATATTAAACATAATTACGAACTGGTCTTGAATAAAAGGAGGCCTGTATGTGCCATCGGAGTTAGCGGAAGGAGCTCCACCTTCTTGTGCCCATCTCTTTGTACTTGGGTTATAATACCATTGTGAGCTTTCTACATTTTTTTGATCGGCATCCCACTCAACCAAATAATATATGTTATTAGCATCATACATAGAGCGCATAGTTATGTTTGTTGAATTGCCAATAAACCCTGCAAAAGTTCCGTTTCCTAAATCGGGAACGGCTCCTTTAACAGTTAATTTAGGCGCACTACTCCACGATGATTCGATACTTCCATCCCAAGCTGAACCGCCAATTGGCTGAATAGAAGCAGTGCCTTTGATTGCATACAGCGTGTCTGTATTTAATGTTCCGGGTACAAGGTTTAGTACCTGATCATGCCTGGTGCAATTGGATAAAAATAATAGTGCTAATACCGATAAGAAGGTAGCAACGTGTGCTTTTTTAAGCTTTTTCATATTAACTAATTTTAATTGTTTTGAAATAATTGTTTATTGTTTTTGATGATTCACTTTGCCTATCTGCGTTATTTTTAATGGCTTTTTTCGGTTAAGGAAAATGGATCTGATTAGATGTTCGTTGATTTATATTTATTAATGGTCTTCATAAGCTAATTCATATGGCGGTTTACCGGTGGGGGTTGGTGGATTTTTATCTCTGCTTATTTTTATTATAGTATAAAACAAGGAGATGTAAACCAGCCAGACGCATGAAAAAATTACTGATATAGTAATAACTAACGGCGCCGGTGCGCGTGGTTCCCAAAGTGCGCGTGGGAAAGGATTTTTATCCACCAATAGTGCAATGCCCAATTTGGCATCTACTTTACTATCTACATTTCCGTAAATATCGTTGTCTTCTATTTTTGCTACAACTATAATGTTGCCTAAAGTATCGCCTTTTATATCGCGTGGCAATATAAAAGTGCCTTCTCCTTTATCATCGGTAGTAGCGGTGCGGTCTTCAGCAGCCGGCATAGTGCCAAAAAGCCGCTGTATGTAAAAATTTATGGTTGCTTTTGCAATGGGTTTTTCTTTTCCGTCTTTGTCTAGTTCGGTTGCTTTAACTGTTACAAGTCTATCAGTATCTGCCGTGTTGATGGATATAGAAAGGTTAGCTTCTTTATATGTTCCCTGCTCCTGTGCATCTTCAAAAGCGGGGTCATTTTCAATTTTGGCAATAATAGTAAACTTCATATCAGCATCTAGTGGCAAATTTTTAGGCAACTCAACCACAGCTTTGCCATCAATACCGGTTAATTCTGTTGCTACTAATTGCTCAGTTTTATTGTTTATCACGTAAATATTTATGTGTGCATTTCGGGCAGGCATAAACTTACGTTTATCATTTTTGGCGTTAACTTTAACTCGTGCAGTTTTAGTTTGGTCGGCCTTTTTATAAAAGGATAATTGAATAGATGTTTCTCTTTTTCCAACCTCCTTTGTCGTTTCCTCTGCAGATGAAGTTCCCCATAACATGAGGCATAGCATAGTGAACAATAGTTTGAAATTTTTCATAATATATTAAGGTTAATTTTTCAGTTTTAATTAGATTTTACTCGTTGCCACTCCTTCATTTTTTAGAAGGCCATCTTCTCTTTTCTTTCTCAATTCAAATGCGTTCTTTTTATCGCGGTCAAGCTCTATGCCTTCAGCAACTTCCCAAACGGCCATCATTGGGAACAACTTTGAAAACAGCGTGATAACCAAGAAGATTCCAGCTAAACATGCCATGGTAACAGACCACTCAACCCAGTTAGGGAAGTATGTAGCCCAATCTGCAGGTACTTCTTGTATCGGCATAAAAGGGTGAAGTAGTGTAGGGACAACAATTATGTATCTTTTTACCCATGCGCCAATAACTATTATAATACAGGTGATGGAAAGAGGTAATATTTTGCGGCCTACTGGTAAACTCATCACAAATATTGGAAGCAATACAGTGCCAAACTGCAATACCCAGAATACTTTTGAATAAGGACCCCAGAATAAGTCACCAAGCAATGCGCCTTCGGTTGTAGCCATTTTATAAGCTGGTATCCAGTATTCATTCAAATTAAGGTAAGCATATATTAACGTAAGCGCTAATACAATTTGTCCCATTAGGTTAAAGTGTCTTGGTGTGATATATTTTTCCAAGTGGTAAAGTTTGCGGAAAGCAGCCATACCTAAGATTACACCGGCAGAACCGGAGTAAAGTGCACCGGCCACGAAATATGGGCCAAATACGGTGCTATCCCATCCTGCGCGTAGTGTCATTGCAAAGATGTAACTAACAACTGTGTGTACCGAAACGGCTATTGGAATAATAATGATAGTCATTATTTTCATGCACTTTTCGAGCATATGCCATTGCTCGGAAGAGCCATGCCATCCCATAGCTAATGTTGTATACAGCCATTTTTTAAATTTACCGAATAGAGATTTAGTATCAGTTAAACGATCGCGGCAAAGCGCCAAATCCGGTATCATAGGCAAAAAGAGGAAAACAGTGCTACCGGTAAAATAGGTCATAATGCAAATAACATCCCAAATTAACGGCGATTGAATCCTTCCATGAACCACCAAGTTGAGAATGCGATCAGGACGTCCCAAATCAATAATTGGCATAATGCCGCCAAATAGTAGCGATACAAAGGTGAGCAGTTCAGCCGAACGGGTAATGGGCCTGCGCCATTCCTGTTTGGTAATACGCAAAATGGCCGACACTAAAGTACCGGAGTGGCTTATTCCAATAAAGAATACGAAAGTGGAAATGTATAATCCCCACGATACGTAATTGCGCATAGCGGTAACTCCTAATCCGTGCCGTAGCTGATAAATGTATACCCCCAATCCCCATCCTGCCACTAACACTAAAAATGTAACCCATAAAATAGTAATGGTACTCCACCTTCTTGTAGGGCGAAGACAATCCTCGCGGAGAGTTTCGATTTCGTTGTTTAAATCTTTTGTTTCTGAATCAATCATACTATATATTTTTAATATTTCTTTTTCAATTTTGGCTTTCTGAAAAAACAGGGGCTATTTTCACTTCTTTGCATTTTTTACATGACATTCGCCCCTGTTATTTTTTCGGTTTACATTTTCATATCGTCCATTTTAATTTTCTTTTCTATTCCTTCCCCAGATTTTTCATTTAAACTTGGTGTTGGATATTTTCTGTTTTTAGGGGGCAGGTAATAAACCCTTGGGTCAGTTCCCAATTCTTCAAGATGGCGGTATGCTGCATTATCTTCTAGCAACTGACTCAGTTTTACAGTAACTCCTGAACCATTTGTAACAGCATCTTCGTTTTGGTCTCCCATATAAATTACATCCATAGGGCATCCGGTAACACATGCCGGCATTTTGCCTTGCCTTAACATATCTGGGCAGAAATCGCATTTTTCAACAGTGCCCATTCTGCGTGGGTAACTTTGTTCGGGTGAATAGACAGCATTAGCAACTTCAGGAGTTTGTTCCGGGTGAGACCAGTTAAAGAAACGAGTGGAATAAGGGCAAGCAACCATACAACTGCGGCAGCCGATGCAGCGCTCGTTATCAATAAGCACTATTCCATCCTGTCTTTTAAAAGTTGCATTAACCGGGCATACTTTTGTGCAGGGCGGATTATCGCAATGAAAACAAGGTTTTGGAAAATAATAAGGAGCTGTGTCTTTTGACCCCTTCATTTTAAACACTTTAATCCATTCCCGTTCCGATTCTGTATAGTGCATTGCCTGGCAAGCCTCAGTGCATTTTTTGCAGCCATCGCACTTAGCCAAATCAATAACCATTACAAATTTTTTGCCCGGAATTCCTTTTCGGGCTTCATCGTTGCTTACCGGTGGCATCTTCACTTCATGAAGTTTTGAAGGGTCGGCTTTGTAAACTTTACCATCGGTAGTAAAAACCATTGTATTGGCACCATAAGCCCCTCCGCATATTGGTGCGTCTTTAAGGGCTTCTTCTTTAGTTAAAAGTCTTTTAAATCCTAAAGAGCCTGCTGCAACTGTACCTCCCAGAACCAGACTAAGTTTTAGAAACTTTAACCGCGAATTTTTTTCATTTTCAAACATGGTATTGAGTTTTAGATTTATCAGTTTTACTACGTAATATTTATACGCAAAGTTGATGCTTCAACACTCTATTTGTTGCTGACAACCATCATGAAGGGGCTTGTATTATTTCATGTAAGAATCTGTTTTTTCGCAGGAAAAGGCTGATTTGCCTGGTATTTTAGAATTTCGCGGGATAATGCGGTGATATAATTATCCGTTTGTTAGCAATTTAAGATATACTAAACATTTTTATACCTAATTGTATAATATAAGGTATGGTATAATATTCAAAATGATATGAAAATGGCATTGGCCAAATTTTATTATCAAAAGAAGTTTGCATGAATTATTAGCGAATCTTTGTTATTATTTATATCTCCGGTAAGTAATGGGAGTAAGTAAAAAAAATTAAGAGCTTAATGATGTGTGGCACAGCTTATTGTTTGCCCAGAAAACCATTGCGATTAGGGCGGGGCCAAGCTGAGGAGTATCTATTTTTGTTATGAGGCGCAACAATTCTAACCAACCCATCTACATCAAACAAAATGATTTTTCTACCTTGCTTTATTATTAATTTTTCGTTTTCAAAATCTGTCAGTTCGCGTATTACTTGCTCAACACTCGTACCGGCAATCTCGGCAATTTCCTGACGACTTAAAACCGCATTCAAACTTCCATCCGTCGAATTCATTCCAAATATTTCTTTCAGATATAGTAAGGTGTCCGCGATTTTTTCTCTAATGCTCATTTGGGCCAGATGCCTTTCTCTTATTTCAGTTTTTCTTAATTCCGATGAATAAAACATCATTAAAGAAAAAGTGAGATTGGGATTATTCATGAAAGCTTCATAAACAATATCATTGTCCAGAAAACATAATTGTGTGTCTTCGAGCGCGACTGCTCCAATGGGGTAAGTCTCATGGTTTTCTCCTCTGTGTCCTATTACATGTCCGGTAACAGCCAAGCGCACAATCTGTTCTTTATTATTTAGCCCGGTTGAAATAATTTTGACTTTGCCTCTTTCAATGAAATATAAGCCAAAAATCCGGTCTCCTTCTCGAAAAATGTATTGCCCTTTTTTATACCATAACTGGTTTTTAGCTTCACTGATAATGTTCATCCAATTAACTGAGCAATGCTGGTTAATGAAGCAAACCTTATTATTGCAATAAGCACAGTTAATATTATCTTCCATCGCAATTACATTTTGAAGAGACCCTTTTGTTTTTTACCAGCTTTAATAGAACGAAAATGAGGCTATATCATGCTGGCTAAAAACTTGAAATTTAACTTGTAAATGTCTTTATATATACATTTATTATTAATGATTAACGTCATTAATAAGTGTGCATTATTGCATAAACAAGCCTGCAATTTATCAGTTATTGGTACAGCGGCTAACTTTAAATTAAACAGATAAATATTTATTTATGTTATGATGAGCAATAATATTGAGAAGGCCATCGGAATCGAGTACTATTATCCGTTTTCCACTTTTGGCAATCAATAACTGGTTTTCAAAATCTGTCAGCTCTCTTGTTACCTGTTCGGCGTTGGTGCCAGCAATGTCGGCGAGTTCCTGTCTGCATAAAGTTACATTCAAACTACCATCTTCTGTGCGTTCACCAAATGTTTTTTTTAAGGTTAATAAACACTCAGCAACTTTTTCCTTTATTGTCATTTGGGCAAGATGCCTTAGCCGGATTTCGGTTTTGCGCAATTCTGTGGCGTAAAACAGCATTAAATTATAAGTGAATTTTGGGTTATTCAAAAAGGCATCGTTGAGTGTGGTATTATCTAAAAAACAAATCCAAGTATCTTCTATGGCAACGGCACCAACAGGATACGTTTCAGACCCATTACCCATATGCCCCAATATATGCCCTGATTTGGCTAGTCTCACAATCTGTTCTCTGCCATTTAACCCAGTCGAAGTGATCTTTGCTTTCCCCTGCTGAATGAAATGAAGGCCAAATACCCTGTCTCCTTCGCGAAAGATATATTGACCTTTTTGATACAAAGAGGAATTTCGGCTTTGGTTAATGATACCAACCCATGTAGAGGAACAAAAATCCTGTACAAAACAACAATTCGTGCTGCAATGGCAACAATGTGTGTTTTCCCTTTTTTGTGTATTGGCCATGAATGAATAATAAAAGAGTGACAGATATAAATTATACGATAAGCAAAAAATTACAAAGTGTTCTAGGGGCGAACTTTTCAAAATAATATTGTATGCAAGTAATAAGTTCTTTATATGCCTTTTGCTGATTTATCTCAAATATTAGTATGATAAATATCACAGTATTCTAAAATATTCCAGCTATTGCTACGGGTGGCAATCTTTCATTGCATGGCAATCTTTCGGCTATTGGTAGCTTTACACAAACTGCAGGGGTTATTCAATTTGTTGGTGATTCAATTCAAAACATTTCGGGTATAACGGGCTACGATGTAATTGTAAATAACCATCATGGAATTGTTTTAACAGGTAACCTTAAAATTACGGATACCCTTAAATTGACCAATGGTATTATATCTACTGATACCTTCTACACGCAAGTTTTAAATAATGCCCCTGGGGCAATAGCAGGGGCTAGTGATACTTCGTATATTAACGGCAAACTAATCCGGAAAGTTGGGGTGGGCTTATATAGCCTTCCAGTAGGCTCATCCGCTCATTATCAGTTGGCTAAAATTAATTTTAACAGTAACCCTGTGAAAGCTGATTCAAATTCTATTAGTACGCTTACTGCAAGTTTTACCTCTAGTAATAGCGGATGCACTGGTGTAGTTTCAGGCAACAATTTATACGTAAATGGATTGCCAATGGTTGGCTTATTGAACGGTGGATATTGGACTATAAAACCTGGCAGCGAAACATATGATAGTATTAACTATGATGTTACGTTAAATTAAAAAGGTGCTTCGAATGCTCCAGCGGACTCCAGTTTAGTTGCCGTTCTAAAGCGTCCGGCATGCGATTCGGCATGGCAGAACATCGGCACCTATAACAGCAACACCCAGCATATTGCTGGTGGCGTTGTTACTGCGATGCGCACATCATTACCGTCTTTCTCCGATTTTGGAATTGGTTTGGGCGAAGGTGGAGCTCTACCGGTTGAAATATTATATCTGGAAGCCGAGGCAGTAGATAATGCGTACATACAAGTTGACTGGGCTACAGTAATAGAAATCAATAATGCCGGCTTTATTTTAGAACGTAGCAACAATACACAAACGTGGGATTCTATTGGTTGGATGACAGGCCATGGAAACTCAACCGAGCAGATTGATTATACTTTCAACGATTTAAATGTAGTACCCGAGGTGCATTATTACTACCGGTTAAAGCAGCAGGACTTTAATGGCAATTATAAATACACCGAAATTGTTACTGCTATCATAAACAGTGCTGCACAATTTAGTATTAATGGGTTTATACCAAATCCAACTACAAAATCATCAAGTCTTTATATTATGACATCAGGAAATCAATCTGTTACTGTTGATGTTTTTGACGTAATAGGACAGAAGGTGATTTCAAACAACTACCAGATTCAAATTGGAATGAACAAAATTGATTTTGACCTGAGTAAGATGGCAGCAGGAAATTATTCAGCTATTATTAAAACCGGAACTGAAGTTTATGAGAAGAAACTGGTTTTAACTAAATAATTTTCTGTGGTTTTTAATTTAAGATTATTGCATGCGCATAAAGAAGGCTTGTAATTAAAACAAAAGAAGTGTTGAGATTATTCAACACTTCTTTTGTTTTAAGAGGGAGCTTTCTAATAATTCTTATTTCTCTGTTCAACTATTAGTATAATTTTCATGTTCATTATCTCCGTTAAGCTCAATTTGTTAGCTTTGGAATAATACTAGCTGGAGTTTTTGTTGGCTTTGCTTGAGCATTATTTATAACTATAAAATTGTATTGAAATGAGAAAATGTTTCTACACTCTTGCCATTTTATTTCTTTACTGCTTTAATGTTGTGCAAGGTTCTGTTGGCGATACTACTTGGGTGCAATCATTCCATGGCGACTTTACACAATACGGTGCTTTTGATACTGCAGTTACTTTCCCCGATGGTAGTGTTTCGTATCGGAAAATATATATGATTATTACTATTGGTGAATATAACTGCCCCGGCAACCCGCAATATTGCCATCAATGGGATTATGATATTGAGAACTATGTGATGACACCGGGAGGTGATACCCTGGAGTTAGGACGGTTTATTACTCCCTATGCCACAAGCGGTACACCTGGTTTTAACTCTGCGTGGAAACAACACTATATATTTGATGTATCGGATTATTATCAGATTTTGGAGAACGCCGCAACAATGCGTATCTTCTATTCCGGTTATTCTTGGGGATTTACCGGTGATGTGAAGTTTGCTTTTATTGAAGGCACCGCTGAAAGGAATGTTGTTGGGCATAAAAAGCTTTGGGATAATACCTATACTTATGGAAATCTTGCTAGCCCCATTGATAGTAATCTACTGCCGGTTATATTAACCCCACCAGCGGAAACAGTTTCTGCCGAAATGAAATTTATTATTACCGGCCATGGTAGTGATAGTAATACAGGGTGCTGCGAATTTGATAACACCGGTGTTGGGCATAATTACACTGTATTGGTGAATGAAAATCCAGTAGCGCAATATAATATGAACGTAAACTGTGGCTTAAGTGAACTTTATCCGCAAGGAGGCACATGGCTGTCTAAGCGTGCCGGTAATTGGTGTCCGGGCGGTTTTGTTAACACGGCTCAATATCCTTTAACCGGTATAACTTCTGGCATACCTTATACAACAGGTGTTAGTTTTGATAGCTATGATGGAGGTGGTAACTATGGGGTTTACAAAATTGCAGGGTCCGTTTTTTATTACGGGGCTTACAATAAAAATTTGGATGTTTCTCTTGAGGACATAATAGCGCCAACTAATTTTGAATGGTACAGGCGAGAAAACCCTCGCGTAAGTCAGCCTGTGATAAAAGTCCGCAACACAGGTGGCAGCATAATCACATCGCTGCTTTTAGAATATGGTGTAACGGACTCCGCTTTGGCCCAATATATCTGGACGGGTTCTTTATCACCATCTGCCGATACCATTATTTCTTTGCCTGCTATCAGCGCTCTTACTAATCTTTCTTTGAATACCGCGTCAGGAAATTACGGGTTTATTGTACAAGTGCAACAGGTAAACGGACAGATGGATGAGGACCAAAGTAATGATACTATTACTTCACAGTTTGCAGTTGCGCCTAAATGGCCATACACCTTTCTTATGAAAATGAAAACAAGTTCAATTGGTGCTGATGGAAATTTGGGTTCAAATCCAGCCGATGCAAGTTGGCAGATTACTGATGCGAATAATAATATCATAGCATCACGTACTAATACTAATGTTGTTACTACTTATTACGATACTGTGATGTTAAATTCCAGTAATTTTTATGCATTAACAGTAAGCACTTCGCAATGTTATGGGCTGAATTGGTGGGCATTATCGGGTGTCCAGGGTTATACAGCTGGGTCATTAGCCGTAGTGAATTATCATAGCAACAATGTCCTACTTAATCTTAATGGTACATCAAATTCGGGTAGCTATAGAGATGATTTTGGTTGCGGCTTTGTTCAGTACTTTACTACGCAAGGTCAATGCCAGGAATTTATCCCCACTATTACCAGATTGGGAGAAGATTTGATGGCCTCAATAGGAGCCAGTTATCAATGGTATAAAAATGGCAATTTAATATCCGGTGCTACTGGTCAAACTTATGCGCTAGGTGTAGTAGATGGCAATTATACTGTAGAAGTTACAAATGACAGCGGGTGCATCGGCACGTCTGCTTCATTTCCATTTTTTAACACCGGAATTAATGATTTGTCAAAGTTTTCGCATGGCGTTTCTTTATTTCCAAATCCTGCAAATGAAGTTTTTTATCTGAATGTAAATGCAGAATTGATTGGTACTACATATTTTCTTTATGACATTACTGGAAGAAAAATATTAGTTGGAAAAATAGCAAACGAATCTACTTATATATCGGTTGGTAATATACCTACAGGTATTTATTTGGTAAGTATATCTAATGGCACTAATACTATAACTAAAAGAATAGCTATACAAAATTAAATGACACTACTTTCTGCTGGTTCTTTAAATATGCTACTTGTTTTGTTCTCCTTTTATATAGCTAATAGTCGATGCCGGTGACATAATGAATGGAACCTGTCTCCAATCTTTATATTTAGATACCATTTCGTTTTTCTTTGAAGCATCGGTAGCACCTGTTTTCATATCAGAAAAAAACTGACGGAAATTATCAATTATTTCTACACCGCCCGTATCGCCATGGCCGGGAACCACCGTTTTAATATCAAATTGCTTTTCCATCAAATCAAAAGCTTTCATATAGCCTGAACTACTTGCATCATATTTTTTAAACATTGCGGGGCTTTTTTTATTCAGCACTAAGTCACCCGTAAAAATTAATTTGCGGTTATTTAGGTAAACAACTACATCACTTTGTGTATGGGCACTAAAGCCCAAATTAAGTACGGTAACAATTTCATTGCCAACTTTTATTGTCATACTATCTTTTACCCATTCGGCAGGTAAGCTTTGCTCACCCGCATCACTTATCCAAAAAGCTTTATCGTAATTCCCACCGGCCATAATTGTTTGGCCCTTAAAAAGTTTGTTGCCACCGGTGTGGTCCTTATGCACGTGAGTATTTATAATTATAATAGGTCTGGTGCCGGCAATTTGTTTTACCTCCTCGTGAAAGGTTTTGGCAGCATCATCCATTTTAGTATCTACAATCAACACTAAACTATCGGAGGTAAGAATACCGCTATTTCCACCGCCACCAAGAACCAAAGTTAGTTCCTTATCAAAAGGAACCGTTTTCATGGTCATTATTTCTTTCATTACTGGCCGCACATACATTACAAAGAAACTACCTACACCCACACCAATTATTATTGCAATGCCACCTAGCCAGAATAATATTTTTTTTAAATTCATACTATATAGTTTTTACTTATTTATTTAAACAAGAGCGGCCCCAAAAAGGGGCCGCTCTTGTAATATATTATGACTAGCTTCTAAAACTTCAAAATCTTAAACTCCGTCCTTCTGTTCTCCTGGTGTTCCTCATCTGTGCATGGCACAATCACCTTACCCTCGCAGGCACATTTGTTTACCATCCTTGTTTCCCCGTAACCGGCAGCAATCATACGATTGCCGTCCACGCCTTGTCTGGCGATGTAGTCAACGGCTGATTCAGCACGCTTGCTGGATAACTGCTGGTTGTATTTCATGCTGCCTCTGCAATCAGTGTGCG